>JBBDXL010000024.1:0-8361 GCA_040902335.1 Burkholderiales bacterium | reverse complement strand
CTCGATTCCCGTCGGCCTGGGGTGGCTCGTGCTCGGGCCGGTGCTGATCGGCTCGCTGTACGCGTCCTACCGGGACATCTACGTCGAGGCCTAGCCCGCGGCGAGGAGCCGGCGGCCGGACCAGAGCCACGCCAGGCCCGCGAGCTGCGTGAGCCACAGCATGGCGAGCGCCCACGAATAGGCGGCGGGCGCGTAGCCCGCCGCCGTCTGCGGCCACAGGCTGAGAACCAGGCCCACCGCGGCCTGGCCGCTGAACATGCCGATGAAGACGAAGACGTTGAGCGCGGTGTTCACGCGCCCCACCATGTGCCGCGGATAGCGGCGCGAAAAGAGCGAATAGGACAACACCACCGCCGTGGAGCAGCCGAAGAACAGGCACCACAGCGCGAGCGCGCCGGTGCGCACCCCGAGCGCAAGGAGCGCGAGGCAGACGGAAGCAGCCGCCACGCCGCCGGCAAGGAGCGGCAACGTGCCGCGCCCGGTGCGCACGCGCGCGTCCGCCGCCCTGCCGAAGCCCACGTAGCCGAGCAGCATGGCGATGCTGAAGGCGAGAAGCGCGCGCGCCACTTCAGCGGGGGTGTAGCCGGCCACGTCGCGCAACCAGGTCGCCACCCACAGCGTGGACAGCGACACCGCCGCCACCTGGCTCGCGCCGATGCACAACGCCACGCGCCAGAACCCGGGGTCGCGCGCGATGGCGGCGAAGCCGCGCAACTGCGCCCCGATGCTCTCGCCGCGCTGCGTGGCGGTGCGTTCGGGCACCGCCAGGTACAGCAGCAGGCTGACAGCGATGTTCAGGGCGACGATGCCCGCGAACACCTCGCGCCAGTGCAGCACGCGCAGCAGCATCTCCAGCGGCACGGTGGCGACCACGGCACCGAGCATGCCGCTCGCAAAAGCGATGCCGTTCATGCTGGCGATGCGCTCCGGCGGGTACCACAGGGCAAATGCCGAGAACGCCGCCATCAGGCAGCCCGAGACGCCCAGGCCGATCAGCCCGCGCGCCGCCGTCAGCTCGGCGGCGCTGCTGCCGAGGGCGAACCACGCGCCGCCGGCCGCGGCGACGAGCAGCATGGTGGCGTTGACGCGCCGCGGCCCGTAGCGATCGAGCAGCACCCCGAGCGGCAGCTGGAACACGGCGAAGGCGAAGAAGAAGATGGCCGTGAGCAGCCCCAGGCCCGCGGCCGAGAGCCCGAGCTCGCGCGCGATCTCGGGCCCGATGATGGCGTTCACCGAGCGGTAGACGTAGGAAACGAAGTACCCCGCCAGGAACGGCAGGGTGACGCGAATAAAGGGGGTCAGAGCAGGATTTCCCCGGTTTATTTCCGCTCCTCGGCCGCGGGTCCCTCGATCACCAGCATCAGGTCGTCCGCCTTCACCTCGGTGTCGCCGAGGTCCCAGAACAGGACGCGCTTCTTGTCGCGCTCGATGCCGATCACCAGGCACGGCAGCGCGCGCACCTTGCGCCCGACTTCGTCCGCGTTCGGACTGCGCTCGGCCAGCCGCACGCGCCCGCGCTCGGTGAGCAGCTCGTTGATGAGGCCGACCGTATACGCGCTCTCCACGGCGTCGGCGAGCAGGTAGCCGCCGACCCGCCCCGGCGAGACGATCACGTCCGCCCCGCCCTGGCGCGCGAGCTTCGCGTTCTCGTTCTCGCGCACGCTGACGATGATGCGCAGCTTCTCCGACAGGTGGCGCGCGGTGAGCGTAACGAGCACCGCGGTGTCGTCGCGGCCGACGCACACGAGGAGCGCGCGCGCCTGCGGCACCACCGCGCGGCGCATGATCTCCTCGCTGGTGCAACTGCCCACCAGCGCGACGAAGCCGGCCTCGGCGGCGGCGCGCGCGGCGCTCTCGCTCTGGTCGATCACCACCACGCGCTCGGGCTTCTCGCCCTTGGCGACCAGCTCCACCGCGGCGATGCGCCCGCTGTGGCCGAAGCCGCAGACGATGATGTGGCCGGACAGCGAATCCTCGAGCTTTTTCATGCGGCGCTCCTCCATCATGCGCTGGAACACCATCTGGTAGGCGGTGCCCACGAATATGAACAGGACGAAAAACCGGATCGGCGTGACGAAGAAAGAATCGATGAGGCGCGCGCGGTCGCTCACCGGCACGATGTCGCCGTAGCCGACGGTGGTCACCGTCACCATCGTGAAGTAGACGACGTCGAGGAACGACACCATGCCGTCGAGCTCGTCCTTCAGCCCTTCGCGGTCGAACCAGAACACGACGAGCACCGCGACGAACAGCCCGACCACGATCGCGACCCTCATTGCCAGGGTGCGTGCCGCGGTGGCTTCCTCCTGGCGCACCAGCATCCGCGCGCGGCGTGCCGCGCCGCGCCGCGGAAAGAGCTTCATGCGCGCGAGCTGCGCGAGCAGCCGGGACTCGTCTCGCTCTTCGGCCATCGCGGCGCTGCGCGGGGTTGCTAACTCAGCGCGGCGGTTCGATGCCGCCGAGATAGAAGCGGTTCCAGGTCGGCGCCATGATGAGCTCGTTCACGCAGGTGCGCGCGGGCATCGTGGCGACGAACAGGATCGCTTTGCCGAAGTCCTCGGCCTGCGCCATGCGAGCGCGCTCTTCGGCGCTGGGCGGTACCGGGCGCTTCTCCATGATCGGCGTAGCCACTTCGCCGGGCAGGATGGAGGTGGCGCGGATGCCGTTCGCGCATTCTTCCATGTTGATGGACTCGCTCACCGCGATCACCGCGCGCTTGGTGGCGTTATAGGCGGGGCCCGTCAGCACGCTCGCGTAGCGGCCGGCCCAGGAGGAGATGTTGATGATGACCCCGTCCTTGCGCGTGCGCATACCGGGCAGCACGGCGTAGCAGCAGTAGAACAGGCCGTTCAGGTTGATCCTGACCACGTCGTCCCAGCCCTCGAGCGTCATGGTCTTCAGGTTTCTCTTGCCGCCGCCGATGTTGGTGCCGGCGCTGGTGACCAGGATGTCGATGCGCCCGTGGCGCTTCTCGATGTCCGCCGCGGTCTTCTCCACCGCGGCGCGATCGCCGACGTCGAGCAGCGTCGCTTCAGCACTGCCGATCTTCTTCAGCTCGGCCAGGGCGCTCTCGTTGGTGCGCGCGGTGCGTCCGGAGATGACGACGTGCGCGCCGGCGGCGGCAAGCTCTTTCGCCCCGGCGAGCCCGATGCCCGAGCCGCCGCCCGTGATCCAGGCGACTTTTCCCTTCAGCTCAGTGCCGGGCATATTGCTTCGCCCCGAAGAGGTTCTCTTTCTGCTCCGGCGTCATCTCGGTGCGGCGCCGGTCGGCGAGCACCTTGAGCGCGCGCTCGACCGCGGGCCGCGCGGCGATGCCGTCGCGCCAGCGCCTCACGTGCGGGTACTCCTCGATGTTCACGCCCTGGCGCTCGGGAAAGCGCATCCAGGGCATGGTCGCCATGTCGGCGATGGTGTACTCGTCGCAGGCGAGGAACCTGGATTCCTTGAGTCTCCGGTCCACCACGCCGTAGAGGCGGTTCGCCTCGTTCTTGTAGCGATTCATCGCGTACTCGATTTTCTCGGGCGCGTAGCCGAGGAAGTGATGCGCCTGGCCGAGCATCGGGCCGATGTGGCCCATCTGGAACATGACCCACTGCATCACCTGCCAGCGCTTGCGGATGTCCTCGGGCAGGAACTTGCCGGTTTTCGAGGCGAGGTAGAACAGCATCGCCCCCGACTCGGCGAGCGCCATCGGCTTGCCGCCGGGGCCGTCGGTGTCCACCATCGCCGGCATCTTGTTGTTGGGCGAGATCTTCAGGAACTCGGGCTTGAACTGGTCGCCCGCGCCGATGTCGATCGGGATCACCTTGTACGGCAGTCCCGTCTCCTCCAGCATGATGTGGATCTTGTGCCCGTTGGGCGTAGGCCAGGTATAGAGGTCGATCATGTGAGTTTTACCAGTTGTTTGCCGAAGTTTTCGCCCTTCAGGAGTCCGATGAGACCCTTGGGCGCGTTCTCGAGCCCCTGCACCACCGACTCGCGGGTCTTGAGCTTGCCGCCTGCCACCAGTTCCATCAAGGCCTGGTTCGCTTCCGGGTAGCGCTGCAGCCAGTCGAACACGATCATGCCCTGCACCTTGAGGCGGTTGACGAGGATCGAGCGGAACATCTTCACCCCGTAGGGCTCCTTGGCGTTGTAGTCGGAGATCAGGCCGCAGAGGGCGATGCGCCCGCGCAGGTTCATGAGCCTGAGCACGGTGTCGAGGATCTCGCCGCCGACGTTCTCGAAGTTGGCGTCCACGCCTTTCGGGCAGGCGGCTTTGAGCTGGCCGTGCAGGTCGCCCGCCTTGTAGTCGACGCAGGCATCGAACCCGAGCTCCTGCGTCACGTAGTCGCACTTGGCTTTCCCGCCGGCGATGCCTACAGCGCGGCAGCCCCAGGCCTTGGCGAGCTGGCCGACGACGCTGCCCACCGCGCCGGAAGCCGCGGACACGACCACCGTTTCGCCCGCCTTCGGCGCGCAGATCTCCTTCATGCCGAAGTACGCCGTGCGCCCCGGCATGCCGAGGCAGCCGAGGAAGTAAGAGAGCGACACCTTCGAGGCATCCACCTTCGTCAGCAGCTCGCCCTTGCCGCTCCAGTAGAGCTGCCAGCCCGAAGGCGCGGTCACCTTGTCGCCGGGCTTGAACTCCGGGTGCTTCGACTCGAGCACCTCGCCGGCGGTCTCGCCGGTCATCACCTCGCCGATCTCGACGCCCTTCACATAGCTTTTCTGCTGGCTCATGCGGCCGCGCATGTACGGGTCGAGCGAGAGCCAGTGGTTCTTCACCAGCACCTCGCCCTCGGCGGGCTTCGCCAGCGGCGCGGTCTCCAGGCGGAAATTGGCCTCGGTGACCCAGGCTTCCGGATAGCTGGCGAGGACGATGCGCTTGTTCATGGGGGCCCTTCGGGAAAGGGCCGATGTTAACGCACCACCCGCAGCGGCAGCGCGGTCATGCCGCGAAACACCATGGAGTTGAGCCACTCGATGCGCTCCTCCGGCTGCGCGAGCTCGATGCGCTTCCAGTGCTTGAGCACCGCGGGCAGCGCCACCTGCCCTTCCATGCGCGCGAGCGGAAAGCCGAGGCAGATATGCAGGCCGAAGCCGAAGCTGAGGTGCGGCACTTCCTTGCGGCGCAGGTCAAGGCGGTCCGGGTCGTCGTAGGCCTCGGGATCGCGGTTGGCCGCGTTCAGCATCAGGAAAATCCGCTCGCCGGGTTTGAGCATCCGGCCGCGCAGCGCCTGCTCCACCTTGACCACGCGCACCTGCGCGCCGCTCGGCCCGTCGTAGCGCAAGAGCTCTTCCACCGCGCGCGACGCGAGCGCCGGATCGGCGCGCAGCGCCGCGAGCTCGCCCGGAAAGCGCAACAGCGCCAGCATCGCGTTGGCGATGTGGTTGGTGGTGGTCTCGTGCCCTGCGAACAGCAGCAGGATGCAGGTGGCGACCAGCTCGTCCTCGCTCAGGCGCTCGCCGTCCTCTTCCAGGTGCGCGAGCCGGGTGAGCAGATCGCCTTGCGGCGCCGCGCGCCGTTTCCCGATCAGCGCGCGAAAGAAATCCGCCATTTCCTGCGTGGCGGCCTGGGCAAGGTCGTACTTTTCCGCCGCCATGCGCGAGCTGCCGATGAACAGCGCCATGTCGTCGGACAGGCGCTTGATAAGCGGCAGGTTCTCGCGCGGCACGCCGAGCATCGCCATGATCACCAGGCCGGGCAGCGGCCCGGCGAAGTCGGCGATGAAGTCGATGTCGTCGCGCTCGCCGATGCGCCCGAGCAGCCACGCGGCCAGCGCCTCGACCTGCGGGCGCATGGCGTGCATCGACTGCACGTGGAACACCTTGCTCGCGAGCTTGCGCAGCCGCGTGTGCTCGGGCGGATCGCGGAACACCATCCAGTGCGTGAGGTAGCGGATGATGTCGCGGATGCGCTCGGCTTCCGGGCCGGGCAGGGTGGCGAAGTACGGCCGCAGCCGGTCCGAGGACATCTCCCGGTCGAGGAGCACGGCGCGGCAGTCGTCGTAGCGCGTCAGCACCCAGGCCTTCAGCCGCGGGCTCCAGTGCACCGGGTCGGCTGCGCGCAGGCTGCGGAACAGCGGGAACGGGTCGCGCAGGAAATCCCGTGCGTCCGGCCGGAAATCTATTGCCATTCGGGCTTGCGCTCGATCAGCGGGAGCCTGAGGCGCTGCAGGACCGGCGGCAGCGCCATCAGGTAAGCGGCTTGTTTTTCGCGGCGAGTTCGCGCAGGAGCTTGGGCGGCGCGAAGCGCGGCCCGACCTTCTTCGCGAGCTGGTCCGCGCGCTGCACGAACTTCTTCGTGCCGACATGATTCACGTACTGCAGCGCGCCGCCCGCCCAGGCGGGAAAGCCGATGCCGAACACCGAGCCGATGTTGCCGTCGTGCACGTGCTCGAGCACGCCCTCCTCCAGGCAGCGCGCCGTCTCGATCGCCTGGCGATAGAGCAGGCGCTCCTTCAGCTCCTCGAAATCCCACTTCGCGCCCTTCTTGCCGAAGATCTTCGCCAGTTCGGGCCAGAGATATTTCCTGCCCTCCTTGGGGTACTCGTAGAAGCCGCCGCCGCCCGCGCGGCCCGGGCGCTTGAACTCCTTCACCATGCGCTGGATCACTTCCTGGCCCGGCAGCGGCGCGTACTTCCTGCCTGCGGCCTCGAGGTCGGCCTGCGCCTGGTCCATGACGGCGACCGAGAGCGACATCGAGGTCTCGTCGATCACGGCGAGCGGCCCCACCGGCATGCCCGCGAGTCGCCCGGCGTTCTCGATCACCGCGGCGGGAATGCCTTCGGTGAGCATTGCGCAACCCTCGGCGACGAAAGTGCCGAAGGTACGGCTGGTGTAGAAGCCGCGCGAGTCGTTCACCACGATCGGGATCTTGCCGATCTGCAGCACGTAGTCGTAGGCGCGCGCGAGCGTTTCAGGCGACGTCTGCTTGCCTTTGATGATCTCCACGAGCTGCATGCGGTCCACCGGGGAGAAGAAATGCAGGCCGATGAAGTTTTCCGGCCTCGCGGAGGCCTGCGCGAGGCTGCTGATCGGCAGCGTGGACGTGTTGGAGGCGAAGATGCCGCCGGGCGCGAGCATCGGCTCGGCCTCCTTCGTCGCCTGCGCCTTTACGTCGCGCTTTTCGAACACCGCCTCGATGATCAGGTCGCAGCCCTCGAGTTCCGCGGCGCTCACCGTGGGCGTGATGAGCGCCGGCACCTGCGGGCGATTGCGCTTCGCGGCGAGTTTCTCGCTGTAGGACTTGCCCTTCTGCGCGAGCTCCATTGTCGTGTCCTTCAGCACGCAGGGCACGCCGCGGCTCGCGCTCGCCCAGGCGATGCCGCCGCCCATCATCCCGGCACCGAGGATGCCGACCTTCCGCGCCTTCCACTTCGGCACGTCCTTCGGGCGCGAGGCGCCGGCGCGGATCGCCGTGCGGTTGAAAAAGAGCGAGATCAGGTTCTTCGCCACCTGGCTGACGGCGAGCTTGGCGAGGTAGCGCGACTCGATCCGCAACGCGGTATCGAAGTCCACGCTCGCGCCTTCCACCGCCGCGGCCATGATCGCTTCAGGCGCCGGGTAGAGGCCGCGCGTCTTCTCGATCAGCATCGCCGGGGCGATGGTGAGCATTTGCGAGATCGCCGGGCTAGCTGGAGTGCCGCCGGGGATGCGGGTGTTCTCCTCGTCCCAGGGCTGCTTTGGCGCCGGGTTCTTCGCGATCCACTCGCGCGCCATGCGCAACAGGTCCTCGCGGTTCGCCGCGAGACCCTGCAGGAAGCCGAGCTTCGCCGCCTCCTGCGGCCGCATCGTCTTGCCTTCCATCAGCATGGGCAGCGCCGCCTGCAGGCCGAGCAGGCGCACGGTCTTCGTCAACCCGCCCGCGCCCGGCAGCAACCCCAACGTGGCCTCGGGCAGCCCGAGTTCGATCCGCTCGTCGTTCAGGCAGATGCGGCAGTGCGCAGCGAGTGCCAGCTCCCAGCCGCCGCCGAGCGCCGCGCCTTCGAGCGCGGCCACGACCGGCTTGCCCAGTCGCTCGAGCTTGCGGAACTGCGCCTTGGCCGACTCGATCCATTCGAAAACTTTCGGGCCGTCGTCCGGTCCGAACTTGAGCACGTCCTTCAGCTCGGCGCCGGCGAAGAACGTCTTCTTCGCCGAGCACAGGATGACGCCGGCGATCGAGTCCTTGTCCTTCTGCAGCCGCTCGACCGCCGCCGTGAAGGCCTCCTGCCAGGCGGCGGTCATGGTATTGACCGGCGCGCCGGGCGCGTCGAAGGTCAGGGTGACGACGCCGTCGTCGCCCTTCTCGTAGCGGACCGGCATCTACAGGCGCTCGACGATCGTCGCGATGCCCATGCCGCCGCCGACGCACAGCGTCGCCAGGCCGTAGCGCAG
>JBBDXL010000023.1:0-8399 GCA_040902335.1 Burkholderiales bacterium | reverse complement strand
CGCCGGGCTTGCCCGAGATGCCCTCGGACTCCATGACGTTCTTGAGGATGAACATGTTTTCCCAGGCCGCCATCGAATGCAGGTCCGCGGCGCCCTTGAACTTCGCCGTGGTCTTTGCGGCGGCGACCGCTTCCTTGTTGATCGGCGCGAACGAGGTCGGAATGATGATGCCCTCGGCCTGCTTGGCGCAGCCCTGCAGCGTTTCCAGGCTGGAAGAACTGGTGAGCCCGACGAGCAGCTTCGGCTTCACGCCCTGGCGCTGCATTTCCTTGAGCACGCCGCAGGTGGAAAAGGGATGCGCCGAGATGGCGACGATGTCGGCGTTGGCCTTCTTCATCTCGCGCACCTGCGTGGCGAAGTTGGTATCCGCCAGCAGCCACTTGGTATTGCCGAGCACGGCGAAACCGCTCGCCTCGGCGCGCGGCTTCATCACGATGTACCAGGTGGCGCGCGAGTGCGCGAAGTCCTCTTCCACGCCGCCGTACACCGTCTTCAGGTTCGGATGCTGGGTGTGCAGCCAGTAGAACAGCGAGTTGTACATCGTCATCTCGTTGGGCACGTTGCGGAACGCCCACTCCGAGATCTTGGCGAGGCCGACCTTGATGGCGACGTCGGTGAACACCGGCATCTGCAGGCCGGAGTCGCTCGAGTCGCCGACTTTCTTCTGCAGGATGCCGAACAGCGGCTCGGCCACGTTGGAGCAGGTCGGGCCGACCGCCACCACGGCGTTGGTGCCGGCAATGCGCCGGATCACCGAGATGCCTTCGGCGGCGTCACAGCGGTCGTCGTAGAACTCGACCGCCATTTTCGCCTTGCTGCCGTCGGCTAGCTTCACGCCGCCCGCCTTGTTGATGACGTCCGCGGCCGCGAGCAGCGCCGCGTGGCTGTTGACGCCAAACGAGCGCACCGGGCCGGTCTTGGCGCCGAAGCCGGCGATGTTGATGGTCTGCGCATGCGCCACGCCCGCGGCGAGCGCGAGCGAAACGGCCAGGGCGAGTTTTTTCACGGGACCCCCTCCTAGGAGTAGATTTGCGCAGCCAGTGTAGAACGGGGAGGAGGCGATGGCAAAGAAGAAACACATTGCTGCAGTGCGCAAAAAAGACCTGTGGACGGCACTGAAGCCGGGGCCCGCCAATCGGCAGGAGCTCTCGCCGCTCGCGTTCCTGCCGCGCGCGGCGGAAATCTATCCACAGCGCACCGCCGTGATCCACGGTGACGCCCGCATCACGTACGCGCAGTTCCTCGAGCGCGCTCGACGCCTCGCTTCGGCGCTCGCGAAGCGGGGCGTGAAACGCGGCGACGTCGTGTCGGCGATGCTGCCGAACGTTCCGGCGATGCTCGAGGCGCACTACGGCGTGCCCATGCTCGGCGCGGTGCTGAACGCGATCAACACGCGGCTCGATGCCGACACAGTCGCCTACATCCTGGAGCACGCGGAAGCGAAGGTCTTCATCACCGACCGCGTGTTCGCGGGCGTCGTCGGCCCCGCGCTGAAGAAACTGAAGAAGAAACCCTTCGTGATCGACGTGGATGACCCCCTTTACAGGGGCCCGGGCGAGCGCCTCGGGGCCGCCGAATACGAGAAGTTCATCGCCGGCGGGGATCCCGGCTTCGCCTGGCGCCTGCCGCGCTCGGAAGACGATCCCATCGCGCTCAACTACACGTCGGGAACGACGGGTCGTCCAAAAGGCGTGGTGTACCACCACCGCGGCACCTATCTCGAGGCGCTGGGCAACATCGTCGCCTGGGCGATACCCGCGCATCCCGTCTACCTCTGGACCCTGCCGCTGTTTCACTGCAACGGCTGGTGCTACCCCTGGTCGGTCACCGCCATGGCGGGAACGCATGTCTGCTTGCGCGCGGTGGACCCGGCGCTCATCTTCCCGATGATCGTCGAGCACGGCGTGACGCACATGTGCGGCGCACCGACGGTGCTCACCATGCTGATCTCGGCGCCCGAGGAGCAGCGGCGCCGATTCGAGCGGCCGGTGCACATCATGACCGGCGGCTCGCCGCCTCCCGCCAAGGTGATCAAGGGCATGGAAGAACTGGGCTTCAAGGTGCTGCACATCTACGGCATGACCGAGCTGCAGGGGCCGTCGACCTTTTGCGCCGAGCAGGATTCCTGGGCGGCGCTGCCGATCGAGGAACGGGCCGTGGAAATGGCGCGCCAGGGCGTGCGCTACCAGGTCGTCGAAGGCCACATCGTAGGCGATCCCCGGACCTGCAAGCCGGTGAAGAAGGACGGCCAGACCATGGGCGAGATCCTGATCCGGGGCAACACCGTGATGCTGGGCTACCTGAAGGATGCGAAGGCCACCGCCGAGGTGTTCCACGGCGGCTGGATGCATACCGGCGACCTCGCCGTATGGCACCCCACGAACTACATCGAGATCAAGGACCGCAAGAAGGACATCATCATCTCGGGCGGCGAGAACATCTCGTCGGTCGAGGTCGAGATCGCGCTCTACAAGCACCCGGCGACCGCGCTGGCGGCGGTGGTGGCGCGGCCCGACGACAAGTGGGGCGAAACGCCGTGCGCCTTCGTGCAGCTCAAGCCCGGCGCGCAGGCCACGGAGGAAGAATTCATCCAGTGGTGCCGCGACAATCTGGCGCGCTACAAGGTGCCGCGCAAGGTCGTGTTCGGCAATCTGCCGACGACCGCCACCGGGAAGATCCAGAAGTACGTGCTGCGCGCGACCGCGAAGACGCTCTAGCGTCTAGCGGATCAGGTTTTCGTCGCGATAGGACGCGGGGTCCTCGATCGGCTCGAGGTGCGTCAGCACCGCGGCGCCGGGCAGTTGCGCGCGGATCTTCTCCTCGATCTCGTCGGCGATGCGATGCCCTTCGCGCACGCTCATCTCGCCCGGCACCAGCAGGTGCATGTCCACGAGGCGCAGCCGCCCCGCACGGCGTGTCCTGAGCGCGTGGTAATCGAGCCCGTCCGCGCGATACGCGTCGAGAATGGCGCGAATGCGCTCCAGGTCGGGCTCGGGCAGCGCGCGGTCCATGAGCCCGAGCACCGAGCGGCGCATCATCCGCGTGCCCACCCACAGGATGTGCAGCGCAACGGCGATGGCGATCAGCGGATCGAGCGCCAGCCAGCCGGTCAGCACCGTCGCGCCGACCCCGGCGACGACGCCGATGGAGGTCCAAACGTCGGTCAGCAGGTGGTGCGCGTCGGCCTCCAGGGCGATGGAGTCGTGGCGCTTGCCGGCGCGCAGCAGCACCAGCGCCGTGCCGAGGTTCAGGGCGGCCGCGAGCAGCGAAAGAAATATGCCGACGTCGAAGCGCAGGATCGGCTGGGGTTCGATCAGCCGGGGCACGGCCGCCGCGACGATGGCGAGCGCGGCGAGCAAGATGAGCGCGCCTTCCACCGCGGCGGAGAAGTATTCGGCCTTGGTGTAGCCGAACGGGTGCTTTTCGTCCGGCTGGCGCATCGCGACGCGCAGCGTATAGAGCGCGATGAGCGCGGCGCCCAGATTGACGAAAGACTCCAGCGCGTCCGAGAGCAGCCCGAGCGAGCCGGTGAGCCAGGCCGCGACGCCCTTCAGCGCCATAGTGGCGAGGGCCGTGGCCACCGACAGCCAAGCGTAACGAGCGAGGGAGACCATCGGCCCGAAGCCTATCAGGGGATTGCATCCAGGCCCGGATGGTTCTAGCATGGCAACCGGGGTTCCCCAACAAGGACAGACCCATGACAAACAACGCCTTAGCGGCCGCTCTTATCGCAGTACTTGTGGTTCTGCCCACGGGCTCGGCTGGCGCGCAGACGGAGGCGTCCAAGCCGGCCGGTATGAAGCTGGAGCAGGGCAAGCCCGCGGGCGCCGAGAGCGAAGCAAAACCCATGAAGACCGCCGCGGCGACTGGCAAGCGGCCCATGCGTGTCAACGAGGACGCACGGCATTGCCTCGATCTCCCGAATATCGTGGAGATCGTCAAGTGCGCCGAGCCCTATCGCTACTGACGATTGTTGTGAGGTCTTGGTGCAGCGCAACAAAGCCTGACTTTTCAGGCTTGTAACTCCACCCTCCGCGCTTCACCATGGCGGTACACGCCATGGAACTCGACCCCCGGTCGCTTGTTGTAGCCAGCGTGCTCAACGCAGTGCTGATGGGCTCGGTCTCCATCGGCTTTGCCGCTTTGAGCGGATCGAGCCGGATCATCGGCTCCTGGGGAAGGGCAATGCTGTTGCTCGCGTTCGGCCTGCTCGGGCTGGGGATGCGCGACTACGTTCCGCTCTGGCTGTCGGCCGTGGTGGGCAATACGCTGATCGTTGCCGCCATCGCGCTGGCGATGCGCGCCCTGCGCGTATTCGTCGGCAGCGCGCCGCGCGACGTCATGACCTGGGTGCTGCTCGCGGCGCTATTCATGCTGCTGATCGTCTTCACCGAGGTGCAGCCCAGCAATGTCGGCCGCACCATCGCCATTTCCTCGGCGCTCGGGATCGTCGCCTTGCGCGCCGCGCGGCTTTTGCACCGCAAGGCGCCGGCCGCCTGCAAGTTGTCCTCCCGCGTCACCGAGTATGTCTTTTGGGGCGTGGCCGTGATCACGGCGCTGCGCATCGTCGGCATGCTGCTGTTTCCTCCGCCCTCGACGCTTGCCGCCGGCCCCTTCAATTCTGCGGTATTCCTCTTCTACTCCGGGTTCATCATCGTCTCGACGCTGAGCGTGATGTGGATGGAGATCGAGAGCCTGCAAGCCGAGCTGGTGCGCGCGGCGCGCTACGACGCGCTCACCGGCCTGTATAACCGCGGCACGTTCCTCGAGGAATTCGAGCGCGAGGTGTCGCGCTGCGCGCGCGGCGCGCCCGCCTTCAGCCTCGCCCTGTTCGACCTGGATCGCTTCAAGCAACTGAACGACGAATTCGGTCACCCGTTCGGCGACCGCGTACTGAAGGCTTTCGCCGACGTACTGCGCGCCGCCATCCGCAAGCACGATACGGTGGGCCGCTACGGCGGCGAGGAATTCGCGCTGCTCATGCCGAATACCGGAAAGGACACCGCGATGAGGGTCGCCGAGCGGCTGCGCCGCGACCTGGAAGCGCGCGGTGTCGTCGTGGACGGCAAGCACATCGAAGTCACGGCGAGCGGCGGAATTTCCACGTACGGCGTCGACGGCGATGACTGGGACACGCTGCTGACCGCCGCCGACACCGCGCTCTATGAGGCCAAGGGCGCGGGGCGCAACCGCATCCTCATGGCGAATAAGCCGCATCCAGCTTGAATTCCGCGGAGGCGGAGCGGCGCACCCGGCCCTGCTCGAGGACATAGGCGCGATCCGCCACCTGGCGCGCGAAGTGCAGGTTCTGCTCGCATAGCAGCACTGCCAGACCCTCGCCCTTCAGCTCCCGGAGCGTGCGCACCAGCTGCTCGAGCACGACCGGCGCCAGGCCCGCGGTGGGCTCGTCGAGCAGGAGGGCGCGCGGGTTGCCCATCAGCGTGCGCGCGATGGCGAGCATTTGCTGCTCGCCGCCGGACATGCGCGCGCCCGGGCGCTCCTGCAGGGGGCCGAGGCTGCGAAACAGTTCGAACAGCTTCTCCGGCGTCCAGCGCGGCGCGCCCTCGCGCGGCGGCTGGCGCCCGGCCTCCAGGTTCTCCCGCACCGTGAGCTCGGGGAAGATGCGCCGGTCCTCCGGCACGTAGCCCAGGCCGAGGCGCGCGATGCGGTAGGGCGGCAGCCGCTCGATGCGCGCGCCGCCGAAGCGGATCTCGCCCGATGCGGGGCGCAGCAGCCCCATGATGGATTTCAGGGCGGTGGACTTGCCCGCGCCGTTGCGGCCGAGGAGCGCGCACACTTCTCCGGCGCGCACCTCGAGGCTGAGATCGAACAGGATCTTCGCGCGCCCGTAGGCGGCGTTCAGCCCGGAGACTTCAAGCATCGCCTGTCCCCAGGTAGATCTCGCGCACGCGCGCATCCGCCCGCACCGCGGTGGGCGGGCCTTCGGCGATCCGCTCGCCGCCCGCGAGCACGATCACGCGGTGCGCGTGCGTGAACACCACGTCCATGTCGTGCTCGGTGAACAGCACCGCGATTTTCTCGTCCCGCGCGAGGCGCGCCGCGAGCGCCATCAGGTCGTCGCGCTCGGCGGCCGCCATGCCGGCGGTGGGCTCGTCCATCAGCAGGAGCCGCGGCCGGTTGGCGAGCGCCATGGCGAGCTCCACGCGCTTCAGGTCGCCGTAGGCGAGCTCGGCGCAGGGCTTGTCGGCCTGGTGCCGGATACCCACGAGCGAGAGAAGAGGGGTGGTGTCGACTTTCCTGTTGAAAAAGGAAAAGGCTTTCCCTTGAAAAGAAAGCAAAGCCATTGCCACGTTTTCCCTCACGCTGAGCGAGCCGAAGGTGGCGGTGACCTGGAAGGTGCGTCCCACGCCGAGGCGCCAGATGGCGCGCGGCTGCAAGCCGGCAATGTCTGTTTCGTCCAGGAGGATTCTTCCGGCATCCGGCTCGAGCTGGCCATTCAGCAGGTTGAAGCAGGTGGTCTTGCCCGCGCCGTTGGGGCCGATCATCGCCACCATCTCGCCCGCGGCGACCTCGAACGACACGCCGCGCAGCGCCTGCACGCCGCCGTAGGATTTGGCGAGGCCCTGGACGGAGAGGACGCTCACCGGCGCACCATCACCAGCACGAGAATCGCCGCGCCGAGCGCGGCGCGCCAGTAGTCGAAACTACGGGACAACGTGTCCTGCAGCCAGGTAAAGAGCGCCGCGCCCCACACCGGGCCGGCGAGCGTCTGCAGTCCGCCGATAAGCACCATCACGAGGCCGTCCACCGAGCGCGGCACCGAGAGGAGCTCGGGCGAGATCGAGCCCTTGGAGAAGGCGTAGAGCCCGCCCGCGAGGCCCGCCGCCGTTCCGGCGATGGTGAACGCGGCCCACTGCACCGTGCGCACGTCGATGCCGATGGCCTCGGCGCGCAAGGGGGAGTCGCGCGCGGCGCGCAGGGCGAGGCCGAAGGGCGCGTGCAGCAAGCGCCAGAGGAGGGCGATGCCCGCGGCACAGAGGATGAGGGTGAGGAGGTAGTAGGCCCAGCGCGCGGCGAGCCATGTGGCCGGCCACACACCGACGAGGCCGTTCGAGCCGCCGGTGACGGTGTCCCACTGGAAGGTCACCGACCAGGCGATTTGCGCGAATGCGAGCGTGAGCATGGCGAGGTAGACGCCGGAGAGGCGCACGCAGAACCAGCCGACGGCGAGGGCGGCGATGCCGGCGACGAGCGGGGCGGCAGCGAGCGCGAGTTCCATCGGCAGGCCTGCGCGTAGCGCGAGCACCCCCGCGCCGTAGGCGCCGAGGCCGAATCCCGCCGCGTGGCCGAAAGAGAGCATGCCGCCCGGGCCGATGAGGAAATGTAAGCTGACCGCGAAGAGCGCGAACACCAGCATGTCGCCGATCAGCACCAGCGCGTAGTCGTTGCCGAGCGCGGGCGCGCCGAGGAGGGCCGCAGTGACGACGAGGAAGGCCGTCCTGGGAAACGCCGGCAGCGGCGGTTCCGTTGCGGCGGCGCGCGGTGCGGGCTGAGGTTTGCCGAGGAGTCCCCAGGGGCGCGCCACCAGCACCAGCGCCATGACGATGAATTCCACCGCGAGCGTGAGCTTCGAGTAGCCCAGGCCGATACAGAAGGCCTTTACTTCGCCGATCAGCAGCGCGGCGAGGAAGGCGCCCGGGATCGAGCCCAGGCCGCCGACCACGACGACGACGAAGGCGTCCGACACGATGGCGAGGTCGAGCGTGAGGCTCGCCGGCTCGCGCGGGATGGCGAGCGCGCCGCCCAGGCCCGCCAGCGCCGCGCCGAGCGCGAACACCGCGGTGAAGAGCAGGCGTTCGTTTACGCCCAGCGCGCCGGCCATCTCGCGGTCCTGGGTCGCGGCGCGCACCAGGATGCCGAACCTGGTCTTCTTCAGGAGAACATGCAACGCCACGAATACCAGCGGCCCTGCGGCGATCAGGAACAGGTCGTACTGCGGAAAGGCCTGCCCGGCGATCTGTACCGCGCCTTTCAGGCCCGGTGCCCGCGGCCCCAGCAGGTCCTCCGGCCCCCAGGCCCACAGCGCGAAGTCGCGGAACAGCAGCACCAGCGCGAAGGTGGCGAGGAGCTGGAGGAGCTCCGGCGCCTTGTAGATCCTTCGCAGCAGGAGCGTTTCCACGACCACGCCGAGGAGGGCAGTCCCGCCTACCGCCAGCGGCACGGCGAGCCAGAACCCCACCCGGTCGGCGAGCCACACCGCCAGGTACATCCCCAGCACGTAGAGCGAGCCGTGGGCGAAGTTGACGATGCGGGTGACGCCGAAAATCAGCGACAGCCCGGCCGCGATCAGGAAGAGCGACGAGGCGCTCGCCAGTCCATTCAGGAATTGGATTAGGACTGACGTTAAACTCATTGAAAGGACTACTCTTTCCTAAGCG
>JBBDXL010000022.1:0-8467 GCA_040902335.1 Burkholderiales bacterium | reverse complement strand
CGTCGATCACCTGCACCACGCCGTTCGCCGGGAAGGCGAAGTTCACCCACACGCGCCGCCCGCCCGGCTGCGCCACCGCGAACACCGGCTGGCCGTGCACGGCGATGCGCGCGGCTTCGGTCCAGGTGACGCTGTCGAGCACCAGCACCTCGTGGCGGCCGATGGCGGGCAGGAAGATGTAGCGCCCGGCCACCGCCCAGCCGCGCAGGTGCGGCATCTTGTACACCGGCAGCGGCTCCTCGCCGCGGCCATAGCCGTCGAGGATGCGCCGCGCGCCCAGCTCGGGGCTCCACAGGTCGACGAGCACGAGGCCGTCCTCGCCGAAGAGGCCGGCGATGTAGTGACGGCCGTTGGGCGTGACGAAGCCGTCGTAGGGCTGCCGGCCGATGCCCTTCAGCCGGGTCACCGCGGGCGCGCGCGGCCGCGAGGCATCCACGATCCAGATCTCGCCCGCCTCGAACAGGCTGAAGACGAAGCGGTTGCCGGGCGCGTCCGCGATGCCGACCACCTTGGCGCCGGTCGGCAGCTCGGCGAGCGGCTCGAGCGTGCGCGCATCGAAGATGCGGATGCCGCCGGGCGAGTAGTTCGCCACCGCCACCAGGCTGCCGTCCTGCGAAATGGCGCCGCCGATCGAGTTGCCGGCCTGGATCACGCGGCGCTCGATCCGTGCGCGCAGCAGGTCCACCTTGCTGAGGCCGCCGTCGCGCCCGAAGACGTAGGCGTAGCGGCCGTCGCGCGAGAACACTGCCGAGGCGTGCGACAGGTCGCCGAGGCCCGCGACGCGCCCGAGCGCGGTGCGGCCGCTCGTTTCGATGAGCATGACGCGGCCGGCGGCGCGCTCGACGACCAGGCCGAGGTCGCCCGTGCCGCGCATGGGCGGCGCGGCGCATGCCGCCAGGGCGAGCGCCAGCGCCGCGGCGGGCAGGGTTTTCATCACGGCAGTCCTTTCTTCAGCTGGTCCACGATCCACTGCGCCTCGGGCTCCGTGAGGTGCGCGCTCCACGGCGGCATCGGCGTGCCGCGCCGGCCGTGCAGGATCACGAAGCGCAGCATCTGCGCGTCCTTTGCTGCGAGCGACGCGGGCTCGAGGGAAGGGCCGAGGCCGCCTTTCATCGTCAGGCCGTGGCAGGAGCCGCAGTCCTGGCGCACGAGGTGCAGCAGCTCGGCGCGGCGCGCGGGCGCCGGATCGGCCGCCGCGGCCGCCGTGGCGGCCGCGAGCGCGAGCAGGACGAGCCATCGGTGCATGCTGCAAGGGTGCCGCAGGGCGCCGTGCCGGACTTAACCTAGATCAAAGCCGCGCCCCGTCCGGCCCCTAGAGTCGGTGTCATGGACTTGATCGGGCCGCCGCAGGGGTTCGTGAGCCTGGTGGGCGCCGGGCCGGGCGACCCGGAGCTGCTCACGCTGCGCGCGCTGCGCGTGATGCAGCGCGCGGACGTGGTGCTCTACGACCACCTGGTGGCGCCGGCGCTGGTCGATCTCGCGCGGCACGACGCTGAACGCATCTATGTCGGCAAGGAGTGCGACAACCACGCCCTCGGCCAGGACAGAATCAATGCCCTCATGGTGCGCCTGGCGCGCGAAGGCAAGCGGGTGGTGCGCCTGAAGGGCGGCGATCCGTTCATCTTCGGGCGCGGCGGAGAGGAAATCGAGGCCCTCGCCGCGCAGGGCGTGGGCTTCGAAGTCGTGCCGGGGGTGACCGCGGCGGCGGGCGCGGCGGCCTACGCCGGCATCCCGCTCACGCACCGCGACTATGCGCAGACCTGCGTCCTGGTCACCGGGCACCTGAGGCAGGGCGCGGTCGACCTCGATTGGCGCTCGATCGCTCGCCCGCGGCAGACGATCGCCGTGTACATGGGCGTGGGCGCGCTCGAGGCCATCTGCCAGGGACTGGTCGCACACGGCCTCGCGCCCGATCTGCCGGCCGCGCTGGTGGAAAAGGCGACCCTGCCGGAGCAACGCGTCATCGAAGGCACGCTCGCCTCGCTGCCCGAAGCGGCCGCTGCCGCGGCGGTGAAGCCGCCCGCGCTGCTCATCGTGGGCGAAGTGGTGCGCTTGCGCGAGCGGCTCGCCTGGTTCGAGTCGCAGATGGCAGCCTCGGCCGCCTGAATGCCGCCGGCCGAACCGACGCTCGCTGCCTTTCGCAATCCGTTCGCGCGCTACTTCGCCGCGACGCGGCCGGCGTTTCTCGGCGTCACGCTGGTCGGCTGCCTGCTCGGGCTGGCGAGCGCGTACGCCGGCGGCGTCGCGCTCGACCCGGCGACCGCGTTCGTGACGATGTTCTTCGCGCTGGTGGCGCACGCCGGCATCAACGTGCTGAACGACTACTACGACGCGTTGAACGGCAGCGACGCCGCCAACAGCGAGCGGCGCTACCCGTACACCGGCGGCAGCCGCTTCATCCAGAACGGATTGATCAGCGTGAGCGCGACCGGCATCTTCGGCTACGCGCTGCTCGCGGCGGTGGTGCCCGCCGGGCTCTGGCTGACGCACTATTCCGGGCCCGGGCTGATCTGGATCGGGCTCGCGGGCCTCGCGGCGGGCTGGGCGTACTCGGCGCCGCCGCTCAAGCTCATGAGCCGCGGCCTGGGCGAGGCGGCGGTGGCCTGCGGCTGGCTGCTCGTGGTGCTGGGCGCCGACTACGTGCAGCGCGGCGCGTTCTCCTGGGCGCCGCTCGTGGCGGGGCTGCCGTACGCGCTGCACGTCGCGAACCTGCTGTTCATCAACCAGTTCCCGGACGTGAAGGCCGATGCGGCGGCGGGCAAGCGGAACCTCGTCGTGCGCCTCGGGCCGCAGCGCGCGCGCTGGCTGTATGCCGCGATCGCGATCGCCGCGTACGCGTGGCTCATCGGCGCGGTGGTTGCCGGCGCGCTGCCGGCGCTCGCGCTCGCGGCGCTCGCTGCCGCCTTCCCCGCGTTCAGCGCTGCGCGTGCGCTGGCGCGCAACGCGTTGCGTCCCGCGGCGCTCGACCCGGCGATCCGCGCCACCATCGGCGCGGCGCTGGTGCACGGGGCGCTGCTCGCTGCGGCATTGTTCACAGCCGGCTAGCGCCGTACGCCGTACGGTGGGCCGATGGCCCACCCTACGGATCAAGCGGCGAGGGTGTGGATCTCGCGGGCGACGCCGCTCGCGAGGAGCAGGTCGAGGCTGCGCTTCGCCGGGCGCGCGCTGCCGCGCACGCCGGTCACCGCCTCGTGCTCGGCGCAGCGCGCCTTGGCGTCCATCGCCACCCAGTCGGCGAGCGGCAGCACCTCGGCGAGGCGCCGCGGCACGATACCCGCCGTGTGCAGTCCCACGAGGTAGCCGAGCGCCTTCACCGCGCGCATCGCCGCCGCAAGTCCCGGCTGCAGCGTCGGCTCGCCGCCGCTGAACACCACCGCGTCGAGCAGCCCGCGGCGCCGCTCGAGAAACGAAACCACCTCGGCCCAGGCAATTTCATGCGCCCCGCGTGCTGGCTGCAGCTCCGGGTTGTGGCAGTAGCCGCAGCGCCAGGCGCAGCCCTGGCAGTAGACCACCGCGGCGAGCTTGCCCGGATAGTCTGCGGCCGAGAGCCGCGTCAGGCCGCCTACGCGGAGCACTTCTCCTCCTCGAAGAAGCGCCGCTCGTGGAACTCGCCCTGCTTGCCCTTGTTGAAGGATGAGACCGGGCGGTGGTAGCCCATGACGCGCGTCCAGATCTCGCAGGCCGCCGCGCACTGCGGGCAGGTCGCGTGCTCGCCCTGCAGGTAGCCGTGCCCCGGGCAGATCGAGAAGGTGGGCGTCACCGTGATGTACGGTAAGCGAAAGCGCGAGAGCGCGCGGCGCACGAGGTTCTTGCACGCCTCGGGCGAGCTCACGCGCTCGGTCATGTAGAGGTGCAGCACCGTGCCGCCGGTGTACTTCGCCTGCAGTTCCTCCTGGCGCTCGAGCGCCTCGAACGGGTCGTCGGTGAAGCCCACGGGCAATTGGGATGAGTTGGTGTAGTAGGGCAGCTCGGCGGTGCCCGCCTGCAGGATCCCGGGGTAGCGCTTGCGGTCCTCCTTCGCGAAGCGGTAGGTCGTGCCCTCGGCGGGCGTTGCCTCGAGGTTGTAGAGGTGCCCCGTTTCCTCCTGGAACTCGACCATGCGCGAACGCACGCGATCGAGCAGCCGGCAGGCGAACGCGTGGCCCCACGCGCTCGTGATGCAGTGCCGGTCGCCGGTGAAGTTGCGGATCATCTCGTTCAGCCCGTTCACGCCGAGCGTGGAGAAGTGGTTGCGCAGCGTGCCGAGGTAGCGCTTCGTGTAGGGAAAGAGCCCGGCGTCCATGTGGCGCTGGATGACCTTCCGCTTGATCTCGAGGCTCGTGCGGCCGATGTCGAGCAACTGGTCGAGCCGCGCGAGGAGCCCTTCCTCGTCTGCCTTGTGGAGGTAGCCCAGCCGCGCGCAGTTGATCGTCACCACGCCCACGGAACCCGTCTGCTCGGCCGAGCCGAACAGGCCGTTGCCGCGCTTCAGGAGCTCCCGCAGGTCGAGCTGCAGCCGGCAGCACATCGAGCGCACCATGTTCGGCTCGAGGTCCGAGTTCACGAAGTTCTGGAAGTAGGGCAGCCCGTACTTCGCCGTCATGGCGAAGAGCGCCTGCGTGTTCGGCCCGTCCCAGTCGAAGTCCTTCGTGATGTTGTAGGTGGGAATGGGGAAGGTGAACACGCGCCCTTTCGCGTCGCCCGCCGTCATCACCTCGATGTAGGCGCGGTTGATCATCTGCATCTCGGGGGCGAGCTCGCCGTAGGTGAAGGGCATCTCCTCGCCGCCGATCACCGGCGCCTGGGCGCGCAGGTCCTCGGGGCAGGTCCAGTCGAAGGTGAGGTTGGTGAAGGGCGTCTGCGTGCCCCAGCGCGAGGGCACGTTCAGGTTGTAGATCAGCTCCTGGATCGACTGCTTCACTTCGGCGTAGGACAGGCGGTCCTTCCTCACGAAGGGCGCCATGTAGGTGTCGAAAGAGCTGAAGGCCTGCGCGCCGGCCCACTCGTTTTGCAGCGTGCCGAGGAAATTGACGATCTGGCCGACGGCGCTCGACAGGTGCTTCGGCGGCGCGGCCTCGACCTTGCCCGGCACGCCGTTCAAACCCTCGGCGAGGAGCGTTCGCAGCGACCAGCCCGCGCAGTAGCCGGCGAGCATGTCGAGGTCGTGGATGTGGAGGTCGCCCTCGCGGTGCGCGCGCCCGGCTTCGGGCGGGTAGACGTGCGACAGCCAGTAGTTCGCCGTCACCTTGCCGGCGACGTTGAGGATCAGCCCGCCGAGCGAGTAGCCCTGGTTGGCGTTGGCGTTGACGCGCCAGTCCTGGCGCTCGAGGTACTCGTTCATCGAGGCGGCGACGTCCACCACGGTGCGCTGGTCCTCGCGCAGGCGCTTGTGCTGCTCGCGGTAGACGATGTAGGCGCGCGCCGTGGCGACGTAGTCGGCGGCGATGAGGATGTACTCGACCGTGTCCTGGATGTCCTCGATGCCGGGGGTGCGCCCACGGTGGCGGTGCTCGACCACGCGCACCACCTGCGCGGCGAGCCGCTCGGCGTCCGCCTCGCCGAGCTCGCCGCTGGCGCCGCCGGCGCGTGCCAGCGCCGAGGCGATCTTGCCCGCGTCGAACGCGGCCAGCCTGCCGTCGCGCTTGCGGATACCGGATATTGTGTTGACGTCCATGGTGAGCCCCATATGTTGTTATTCGAGGCCACACTGTACCGGCGCACGGCGGGGCGCCGTCAATGCCCGGCGTTGACGCGGATCAACTCCCCGCTGCGGGGAGCGGCGGCTCGCAGTGCAGCAATTCGCGCAGGCCCTCGCCGACGACGATCAGCAGGCGGTCGCCGTGGCGGCCGAGGGCGCGCGTCAGGCGCTCGAGCTCGGGGTGCTCGCCGAGGGTGTCGAAGGCGAGCACGATGCGCGTGCGCGAGCGCGCGAGCACCCTGCCGAGGTGGCGCGCGAGCCGCCGCGCGAGCGCGCGGTCGAGCACGCCGGTGACGCGCACCGCGATCTGCGGCTCGGCGCGCGGCGGACGGTGCAGCGCGAGGCGCACCGCGCCGCGGCGGCGCCAGCCCTGCAGCGCGCGGCGCAGCCGCGCCAGCGCGCGCTCGGGGGTCATGGCGGCGCGCCGCGCGGGCAGGCCGAAATGGCGCTCGGCGTAGTCGCGCATGGCGAGCCCTGCGATCCAGTCGTTCACCGCCAGCGGCAGCAGGCGCGGGCGCGCGAGCGGCAGGCTGCGCAGGAAATGCCAGGCGCGCGCCGGCCCGCCGCGCGCGATGCCGCGCACGAGCAGCCGCCACAGGATGCCGGCCGCTTCCAGCGGGCGCTCGCGCGCGAGCTGCGCGGGCGTGCCGAAATGCGCGAGCTTGTTGCGGATGCGCTCGGCGATGCCGCCGTCGCCGAGCAGCTCCGCGTACAACCGCTGGTAGCCGGCGGTGAGCTGCGCGAGGCTCATCGACTTGGGCACGATGTTGGTGCGCGCGCGCGTGTTGTCGCCACTGGCCGCGCCTTCGACCAGGCGCCCCTCGCGCTTCAAGCGCTCGTAGAGCGGGGTCTTCGGCAGCGCGGTGAGCAGGCCGACCATCGCCACCATGATGCCGCTGTCGAGAATGAAGCGGCGCTGCTGCTCGAACACCGCCGGCGTGTCGCGGTCGAAGCCGACGATGAAGCCGCCGAGGACGTCGATGCCCGCGGCGTGGATGCGGCGCACCGCGGCGAGCATGTCGCCGGCGGTGTTCTGCGGCTTGCCGGCCTCGCGCAGCGTGAGCGGATCCGGCGTTTCCAGCCCGAGGAACGCCCATTCGAAGCCCGCGGCGCGGAACTGCGCGAGCAGCGCCGGGTCCTGCGAGAGGTTGAGCGACGCTTCGGTGCCGAAGCGCATGCGCCGCCCGTGCCGGTCCTGGTAGGCGGCGAGCGCGTCCAGCGTCTCCCGCGCCTTGGCCTTGTTGCCGATGAAGTTGTCGTCCACGAAGAACACCTTGCGCGCGCCCAGGCGCCGCAGGCTGTCGAGCTCGCGCTCGATCTGCGCCGGCGCCTTGTAGCGCGGCTTGCGCCCGAACATGACGATGATGTCGCAGAACTCGCAGTTGAACGGGCAGCCGCGCGAGAGCTGCAGGCTGGCGGTCGAGTACGCTTCGAGCTGCAGCAGGTCGAAGCGCGGCACGGGCGAATCCTCGAGCGCGACGTTGCCGGTCTCGCGGTACAGCGCCTGCGGCGCGCCGCGCGCGAGGTCGGCGCAGAATCGCGGCCAGATGTACTCCGCCTCGCCGGCGACGACGTGGTCGGCGAGGTCGAAGTACTCCTCGGGGCAGAGCGAGGCGTAGCTGCCGCCGGCGACCACGCGGTAGCCCTTCTCCCGATAGAAGCGCAGGAGCTGTTTCTGCCGCGGCGCCTGCACGCCCATGCCGCCGATGCCGATGAGGTCGGCCTCGGGCTTGAGCGGCAGGGGCTCCACGTTCTCGTCGACGATGCTCACCTGCCAGTGCGGCGGGCACAGGGCGGCGAGCGTGGCGAGGCCGAGCGGCGGGTTGAGCGAGCGCTTGCCGCCGAGCACGCGCTCGAGCGCCCAGCGGAAGCTCCAGAAGCTTTCCGGCAGCGCCGGGTTGATGAGGAGAAGTCGCATCGCCGGATGCTAGCGGCGCCGGGTGCAGGCTGCGGCCTCGAGTTGACGCACGTCAAATGGGCGGGACCGCAAGCACGCTCTACTGCGGGACATGGACGAGACCGAAGTCATGCAGGCCCTGAGCGGCGTCGAGGACCCGGAGGCGGGCATGAGCATCGTCGATCTCGGGCTCGTGTATGAGGTGCACGCGACGCCCGGATCGGTAACAGTAAAGATGACCATGACCTCGCCCGCGTGCCCGGCGGCGCCTTACCTCGTAGACGAGGCCACGGCGGCGATACGCGCGCTCGCGCCGGCGGACACCGACGTGCAGGTCGAGCTGGTGTGGGACCCGCCGTGGACGCCCGATCGCATGAGCCCGGAAGCGCAGCGACGCTTCGGATGGTAAATCGGGGTCAGAGCCCGATTTTTCGGCTCCCGATCCTGCTGCTGGGATTCATTTCCCTGGCCCTCGGCATCGCGGGCGGCCTCGTGCGCCTCGGCGCGTCGATTCCCGCGCCGTCGGGCGCGATCGCGCTGCACGGCGCGCTCATGGTGTCCGGTTTCCTCGGCACCGTGATCGGGCTGGAGCGCGCGGTGGCGCTCGGCCGGCTCTGGGCCTACGCGGCGCCGCTCGCGAGCGGGCTCGGCGGGCTGTGCCTCGTGTTCGGCTTCGCCGCGCCGGGGTTCGCGCTGCTCGCGCTCGCCGCGGCGCTGCTGGTGGCGGCGAGCCTGGCGGTACTCGCGCGCCAGCCGTCGCTCGAAATGGCGACGCTCGCCGCGGGGGCGCTCGCCTGGCTGGCGGGCAATCTTTCCCTTTATGCTGGCGCGCCGGCCGTGCCGTGGTGGATCGCGTTCTTCGCGCTCACCATCGGCGGCGAGCGGCTGGAGCT
>JBBDXL010000021.1:0-8541 GCA_040902335.1 Burkholderiales bacterium | reverse complement strand
CGGATCACCGCTTCGCGCTCTACGCCAACGCGTCACTGGGCGGCTACGGCACGCCGGCGCACAATCACACCACCTGGGCGGTGATCGTGGGCGTCACCGGCGAGGAACAGAACCGCTTCTACGATCGCAGCCCCGAGGGCGGCGTGCACGAGAAGGGCCGCGCGGTGGTGCGCCAGGGCACGGGCGTCGCCTTCATGCCCGAGGACCTGCATTCCATCCACATCGACGCGCCGCTGCTCAACTTCCACATGTACGGCCTCGCCCTCGAGCAGCTGCACCGGCGCGAGTTCTACAAGGAAAAGGAAGGGCGCTGGGACGTCTTCCCGGCGCACTCGGACATCCGCGACGCGCGCGCATGACACCGGCGCGGCTTCGCGAGCGCCTGCTCGCGGGCGGGGAACTTGCGCTGCTCGACGTGCGCGAGCAGGGGGTGCACTACCAGGGCCATCCGTTTTTCGCCTGCTCTCTGCCGCTGTCGCGCCTGGAGCTGATGGTGAGCGGCCTGCTGCCGCGCCTCACGGCGCCGCTCGTGCTGCTCGACGGCGGCGGCGAGGGGCTCGCCGAGCGCGCGGCGGCGAAGCTCAAGGAGCTCGGTTACACCGACGTCGATATCCTGGAAGGCGGCTGCGCCGCCTGGCGTGCCACGGGCGGCGAGCTGTTCAGCGGCGTGAACGTGCCCTCGAAAGCCTTCGGCGAGTTCATCGAGCACCACTACGGCACGCCGCGCATCCCGCCGGCGGAGCTGCAGCGCCTGAGGGACTCGGGCCGCAAGCTCGTGATCCTCGATTCGCGCCCCTGGGAGGAGTACCACCGCATGAACATCCCCGGTGGCCTCGACGTCCCGGGGGCGGAGCTCGTCTACCGCACGCCCGACATTGCGCCCGACGCGGACACGCTCGTGGTGGTGAACTGCGCCGGCCGCACGCGCAGCATCATCGGCTGCCAGTCGCTCAGGAACGCGGGCTGGAAGGACGTGGTGGCGCTGAAGGACGGCACCATGGGCTGGGAGCTCGCCGGATTCGAGTGCGAGCGCGGCTCGGACCGAGTGGCCGCGCCGCCGAGCGCCGCCGGGCGGCAGCGCGCCCGCGAAGCGGCCGAGGACGTTGCACGGCGCTTCCAGGTCAAATTCGCGCGCGCGCCGCAGGTGCGCGCGTGGCTCGCGGACGCCGCGCGCACCACCTACCTCCTCGACGTGCGCACGCGCGAGGAGTTCGAGGAGGGCCATCTGGAGGGCGCGCGCCATGCGCCCGGCGGCCAGCTGGTGCAGGCCACCGACGAATACGTCGGCGTGAGGAACGCTCGCATCGTCCTCGTCGACCCCGAGCGCGTGCGCTCGGTGATGACCGCGTCCTGGCTGAAGCAGATGGGCTGGGACGAAGTCTTCGTGCTCGAAGCCGACGCCGGCGACTGGCCGCTCGAGCGCGGCCCGCGCGTGCCGCGCGTGCCCGGACTGCAGCGCGCGCGCGAGATCGACGCCGCGGAGCTGGCGCGCATGCGCGCCACCGTGCTCGATCTCTCCACCAGCCTGAAATTCCGCGCCCGGCACGTGCCGGGGGCGTGGTGGGCGGTGCGCGCGCGGCTTGCCGAGGCGCGCGCGAAAGTGGGCGAAGCGACCGACCTGGTTCTGGCCTCGGACGACGCGCTGCTCGCGCATCTCGCCGCGCCGGAAGCCGCGGCGCTCTGGCCGCGCGCGCGCGTGCAGGTGCTCGCGGGCGGGAACGCGGCGTGGTTCGCCGCCGGGCTGCCGCCGGAAAGCGGCATCGGCGCCAAAGCGACCACGACGCTCGACGACGTCTGGTACAAGCCCTACGACCACGAGCATGGCGCCGACTACGAGAAGCACGCGCGCGCGTATCTCGACTGGGAAGTGGCGCTGGTCGAGCAGATCAAGCGCGACCCCACGATCTGCTTCCGGGCGTACGATTAGGCCATGGGCCGGCCGATCTTCGACGAGGCGCGCATTCATCCAGCGATCCGCGACAAGATCGCCGCTTGGCGCACGGAAATCGTGCAAGAGGTGCAGGACGTCGTCGCTGCAAAGGACCTCGTAGTCGTCGGCATGAAGATGAACCCGTTCCCGAGGAAGGCGCGCAGGCTTCTCGACGCGGCGGGGATCGCATACACCTATCTCGAGTACGGCTCCTACCTGTCGGGGTACCGCCGTCGGCTGCCGCTCAAGCTATGGACCGGGTGGCAGACCTTTCCCATGATCTTCGTGCGCGGCGTGCTGATCGGCGGCGCAAGCGAGCTCGAGCAGCTGATGGCAAGCGGCAAGCTGAAGGAGATGCTGGCCAAATCGTAGGGTGGGCCGCTGGCCCACCCTACAGCAAGTTCAGCGCGGCGAATTTCAGGTAGAGCTCGCGGCAGGCCCAGGCGTCGGTGGCCGCGTACGTGACCTGCTGCGGCGTAAGGCGCGGCGCCGCCCAGTTGGTGGTCTTGGTGCCCTTCGGGATGCGCGTGCCGAGAAAGATGCCCGTGAGGTTGCGCAGGCCCGTCTGCTTCAGGCCGTGGCGCCGCGCGACGTGGCCGAGGTCGAGTGCGGCGGCGGCCTCGAATGCAAAGAGCTGCCTGAGCTGGCGCAGGTCGTCGGCGAGCGCCACGCCCGCGTTGACGATGTGCGGCGCGCCGAGCAGCTCGCCGAGCATCGCGGAGCAGTCCAGGCGCTGCAGCGGGAACAGGTAGACCGCGCGGGCGGTCGCCACCTGCGCGAGGCTCGGCAGGTGGCTTTCGCCCTTCCTGAAGGCGGGACGCGTCTCGGTGTCGAAGCCCACGACCGCCTCCCGCAGGATGTCCGCAGCCGCGCGCTCGAGCATCTGCGGCGACTCGACCAGGTGCACCTCGCCCTCGTAGCGGCGGATGGGGAGCGCGTTCATCTCCTCGCGGGTGATATGGCGCAGGTATTCGGGCGGCAGGGGCATACCGGGCGCAGTGTAAGCTTGCGTGGGCAGGCATGAGAAAGAAGCGCCGCGGCCGCCATCACCACCATGTGTACGTGGTCGAGCTCGACCCCGCGGTGCTCAACCTTGCGCGTTTTCGCAAGGCCAACCCCGAACGCGACATGCTCAAGCCCTGCGTCTATGTGGGCATGACCGGCCTCACGCCCGAGGCGCGTTTCGCCAAGCACAAGGCGGGGATACGGGCGAACGCCTATGTGCAGCGCTTCGGCCTGTGGCTCCTGCCGAAGCTGTACGCCTACGCCAATCCGATGCCGTACGAGGCGGCGCGGGACATGGAGGTGGAGCTGGCGATCGGGCTGCGCGAGGAGGGCTACGCCGTATGGCAGGCGTGAGGGCGGTGCTCGACACGCAGGTGTGGCTCGACTGGCTGGTGTTCGACGATCCCTCGGCGGTGCCGATCCGCGAAGCGCAGGCCGCGGGCCGCGTGGAGATCGTGATCGACGAGGCCTGCGAGGCGGAGCTGGTGCGCGTGCTCGCCTACGATCTCGGGAAGTACTCGCTCGATGCCGATGCGCAACTGCAATGCATCGCGCGGTGCCGCGGCGTCGCGCGGCGTGTGCCCGCCGGGAGTTCCGCCGCGCTGCCGAAATGCAAGGATCCCGACGACCAGAAATTCCTGGAGCTTGCGGCGAGCGCCGGCGCCCAGTGCCTGATTTCCAAGGACCAGGCGGTGCTGGAGCTCGCGCCGCGCGTGACGCAGTTTCGCATCCTGGCGCCCAGGGACTGCGGGGATCTCTGATGCCGGTCGGCCCCGACCTGATCGTGGCTTACCTGGGCGCGGAATACGCCGTGTTCGGCGAGCCCGAACTGGTACTGCGCATCGGCGAGGCGAGCGCCGCGCTGGACGAGCTGCTCGAAGCCGAGGGCGCGCACACCGCGGCCTATGTCACTGCGGCCAATCCGCACGGCCGGCTCGCGGCAACGGCCGCGAACGTGCTGGCGACGACGGCGCTCCTCGAAGCGCAGCGCGAGGCGGGCTACGCCTGCTTTACCGGGGAGGGGCGCGACCCGCAGGGCGAATGGCCGGCCGAGCCGAGCGTGCTGGTGGTGGGGATCTCGCGCCCCGAAGCCGAGGTGCTGGGCCGCAGCTACGAGCAGAACGCGATCGTGTTCGTGGAGAAAGGCAAGGCGCCGGAGCTGGTGATGTTCGCCGCCCAGGGCTGACCGAGTACCGTCACCACCACGCTTCGCGGGTGCGCAAGTTGAGCGATTTCTGCACAGTGGGCATGATAGGCGCTGCGTGAAGCCGACATTGTCCACCTACCGCGAGCAGGCGCTCAAGATCCTGCCGTGGATCTGCACGCGCTGCGCGCGCGAGTTTCCCGCCTCGCGCCTGCGCGAGCTGACCGTGCATCACAAGGACGGCGACCACGACCACAACCCGCCCGACGGCTCCAACTGGGAGCTGCTGTGCGTCTACTGCCATGAAAACGAGCACGCACGCGTCGAGGACGCGCGCGCGGGCGGGGGCGGCGAGCCGCCGCGGGCCGTAACGACGCACAAGCCGCTGGCCGGCCTGGGAGCGCTGCTGAAGCGCAGGAAGTAGTTCGCTTTCGCAACACCGCGTTCCGACAGGACAAACGGCGCAGAGCGGCGCCGCAATGTGCGCGAGAATGCGCCCGCACCCCATGGCCAACCCGATCGCGAACTGGCTGCAGAAATTCTCGACGTGCCTCGGACGCGGCGATATCGACGGCGCGGCGCAGCTGTTCGACGAGGAATGCTACTGGCGCGACCTCGTCGCCTTCACCTGGACCCTCAAGACTTTCGAGGGACGCGGCGAGATCCGGGCCATGCTCTCGGCGACGCTCGGCGCCGCGGCGCCGGGCGCTTTCTTCGCGCTCGCCGAACCCGATGAGCACGAGGGTGTCGCCGAGGGGTGGTTCGCGTTCGAGACGGCGCTCGGGCGGGGCACGGGGCACCTGCGACTGCGCGAGGGCAGGTGCTGGACGATCCTCACCACGCTGCAGGAGCTGAAGGGCTTCGAGGAGCCGGCCGGGCCGCGGCGCGCGCGCGGCCTCGAGCACGGCGTGGTCCCCGGGCGGCAGTCCTGGCTCGAGCGCCGGCGGAAAGACGCGGCCGAGCTCGGCTTCGCGCTGCAGCCCTACGTGCTGATCGTCGGCGGCGGGCAGGGCGGGCTCGCCCTCGCCGCGCGGCTCAAGCGCCTCGAGGTGCCCACGCTCGTCGTCGAGCAGAACGAGCGCGCGGGCGACTCGTGGCGCAAGCGCTACCGGTCGCTCTGCCTGCACGATCCGGTGTGGTATGACCACATGCCGTACCTGCCGTTTCCCGACCACTGGCCGGTGTTTTCGCCCAAGGACAAGATGGGCGACTGGCTGGAGATGTACGCGCGCGTGATGGAGCTCAATTGCTGGACGTCCACGCGCTGCCTGAAGGCGTCGTACGACGAGGCGGCGGCCGAGTGGCAAGTGCAGGTGAGCCGCGGCGGGCGCGTGCTGGAGCTGCGGCCCAGGCACCTCGTGCTCGCCACCGGCATGTCCGGGTTTCCCAGCATCCCCGCGATTCCCGGGGCCGACGCGTTCGCCGGCAAGATCGTGCACTCGAGCCAGTTCGACGGCGGCGCATCCTGGCGCGGCAAGTGCTGCGTGGTCCTCGGCGCCAACAACTCGGCGCACGACATCGCCGCCGACCTGGTCGAGCACGGCGCGCAGGAAGTCACCATGGTGCAGCGCTCGCCGAGCGTGGTGGTGACCTCCGACGCGCTGATGGAGCACGCCTGGGGACGGCTGTACTCGGAAGACGCGCTGGAGCGCGGCATCACCACCGAAATCGCCGACCTCACGGTCGCCTCCGTGCCCTTCAGGCTGCTGCCGTCGTTCCAGAAGCCGATCTACGACGCCATTCGCGAGCGCGATGCGGCGCTCTACGAAGGACTGGCGAAGGCGGGCTTCCAGTTCGATTTCGGCGAGGACGGCTCGGGGATTCACTCGACCTATCTGCGCCGCGGCGCAGGCTACACCATCGACGTCGGCGCATCGCAGCTCGTCATCGACGGGCGCATCCGGCTGAAGAGCCCGGCGCAGATCGAGCGCGCCGCCGAGCAGACCGTGCTGCTGTCCGACGGCTCGGTGCTGACCGCCGATCTCATCGTGCTCGCCACCGGCTACGGCTCCATGAACCAGTGGGCGGCGGAGCTGATCTCGCCGGAGGTGGCGGCGCGCGTCGGCAAGTGCTGGGGCCTGGGCTCGGACACGAAATACGACCCGGGGCCGTGGGAAGGAGAGCTGCGCAACATGTGGAAGCCGACGCAGCAGCCCGGCCTGTGGTTCATGGGCGGCAACCTGATGCAGGCGCGGCACTACTCGCTGTACCTCGCGCTGCAGCTGAAGGCGCGCCATGAAGGCGTCGACACGCCGGTGTACTACCTTGACCCGGTGCACCACCCATGAAGTGGAAGATGGCCGAGAACTCGGTGTTCGCGATCCTGCTGCGCTCGCGCTGGTGGGTGAGCGCGCTCGTCGCGGCCGGCGTATTCGGCGTGGTGAGGATGTTCATGGCGTGGGGATACGCCCTCTTTGCCATCAGCCCGTTCATCATCATCGCGGCGGTGGCCGGGTGGCGGCAGATTCGCGTGCCGAGTGGCACGCGGCTGGAGAAGGCGCTGCACGTCGTTCGCGCGATGACCTGGGAGGAATTCGCCGGCCGGCTGGAGGCCGCCTACCGGCGCGAGGGATTCGAGGTGAAGCGCGTGCAAGGCGCGGCGGATTTCGAGCTGCGCAAGGCCGCGGACCTGACCCTGGTGGCCGCGAAGCGCTGGAAGGCCTCCGTCTCCGGCGTGGAGCCGCTGAAGGAGCTCGCCGCCGCCGGGGAGAAGCACGGCGCCTCGGCGTGCGTCTACGTCTGCGCCACGGAGTTGAGCGACAGGGCGAAGGACTTCGCGATGCAGAAGCAGATCAAGCGGCTCGAGGGCACCGGGCTCGTGCAGCTCCTCAGGCCCTAGGCGGCGTCGTTGCGCTGCTTGCGCGCTTAGAGCGTGGCGAGCTCGGCTCGGGTGTCGAGGTCCGCGTAGGCGGCGGCGAGCTTTACCTTGGGCGGCGCTTGCCCCGTCCCGGCAGCCCGCGCCGCGTCGGGCGGCGGGCTGTAGCAGGAGCAGGCCGCGGCCTCGAGGCCGCGCTGGTCCAGGATGTGGATGCTGCCGCGGTGGTACTCGATCAGTTTGCGGCGCTGCAGCGCGCTGGCGGACTCGGTGACGCCCACCCGGCGCACGCCCAGCATGGTGGAGAGGAAATCCTGCGTCATGCGGAATTGCGGCGCGCCCATGCGGTCGCGCGTCATCAGCAGCCAGCGCGCCAGGCGCGACTCCACGTTGTGGAAGCGGTTGCAGGCGGCGGTCTGCGAGATCTGCGCCATCAGCGCGTGGATGTAGCGGTTGATCCCGCGGTGCAGGGACGGGCTGCGTCCGAGTTCCCAGCCGAAGCGCGCGGCGTCCATGCGCAGCGCCGGCCCGGCGCCCTGCACCAGCGCGCGCATCGGCGAATCCCTGATGCCGAGCGCGAGCGCCACGCCGACCATGCCTTCGCGCCCGACCATGCCGACCTCGAGCGCGAGGTGGCCCTCCACCAGCGTGAGCAGCGACACCAGGCAGTTGACCGGAAAGTACACGTCGCGCATCGGCTTGCCCGGCTCGTAGAGGATGTCGCCGAACACCAGCACGACCGGCGCGAGCGCGGGCAGCAGCTTCTCGTAGCACGCGCGCGGCAGCGCGGCGAGCAGGCCGTTGCGGGTCTTGTCCATCGCGCCACATTCTGCGCGGTGCCGCAGGCGGCGTATGTACGCCCGCACACACTGCGGCGCGAAAGCGGGCCCGGCGGCTCAGTGGGCGAGCGCCGGCAGTAGCCGGTCGTACTCCTTTTTCACCACCGCGTAGCACTCGCACACGCGCGCCTCCAGCCCCGACCGGTCGAGAATACTGATGTGGCCGCGGCGGTAATGGATCAGTCCCGCGGCCTGGAGCATTCCGGCGGCTTCGGTGACGCCTTCGCGGCGCACGCCGAGCATGTTGGCGATCAGCTCCTGGGTCATCACCAGGTCGCTGGCGGGCAGGCGGTCCAGGCTGAGGAGCAGCCAGCGGCACAGTTGCTGGTCCACGGAATGGTGGCGGTTGCACACCGCGGTCTGCGCCATCTGCGTGATCAGCGCCTGCGTATAGCGCAGCAGGAGGTGCTGCAGGTCGGGGTCGGTCTCGAACTCCTTCTTCATCACCGATGCCCTGAGCCGGTAGCCCTCGCCGGCGCTCTGCACCACCGCGCGGCTCGGCGTGGTCTCGCCGCCCATGAAGAGCGCGATGCCCACCAGGCCTTCATTGCCGGTGATGGCGATCTCCGCGGAGGCGCCGTCCTCCAGCACATAGAGCAGGGACACGATGGCGGTGGTGGGAAAGTAGACGTAGCCCTGCGCGCCGCCGGACTCGTACACCGCCATGCCGAGCGGCAGGGGAGTGGGCTCGAGAAAGGGCAGGAGCGTGTCGTAGCTCGCCCGCGGCAGGGTCGCGAGCAGGCGGTTGTTCCGCGGAGAATGCGAGACGATGTAAGCGCCCGTCGGCATTGCGCTTCATTCTAATTCC
>JBBDXL010000020.1:0-1312 GCA_040902335.1 Burkholderiales bacterium | reverse complement strand
CCGCGCGGCTCCTGCCGGTGCTTCAAATAGAAGTACTCGTCGCACCAGCGCTTGAAGCGCGGATGCAGTTCTTTCCCGACCGCCGCCTTGCACGTCGCATGAAAATGCCGCGCGTCCTCCTCGAAGCCGTAATACGGCGTGAGGTCCATGCCGCCGCCGAACCACCACGCATCGCCGGCGGCAAGGCAGCGCACGTTCATGTGCACCGTGGGGCAGTACGGATTCCTCGGATGCAGCACGAGCGACACGCCCATCGCCTCGAAGGCGCGCCCGGCAAGCTGCGGCCGGGACGCGCTCGCCGAAGCCGGCAGGCTTGCGCCCCGTACGCGGGAAAAGTTGACGCCGCCGCGCTCGAAGAGCGCGCCGTCCTCGAGAACGCACGCCTTGCCGCCGCCGCCCTCGGCGCGCGTCCACGCGTCGACGCGGAACTTCCCCCCGTCGAGCGCCTCCAGCCGGGCGACAATCGACGCCTGCAGCCCGGTGAAGTAGTCGCTGACGGCGGCGAGGTTCACTTCTTCAGCGCGCGATGGCCGATGTCTTTGCGGTACTGCATGCCGTCGAAGCGGATGCGCTCCACCGCCTCATAAGCGCGGCTGCGCGCCGCGCGCAGGTTGTCGCCGAGCGCGGTGACGCAGAGCACGCGCCCGCCGCTGGTCACCACGTCCTTGCCGTCGGCGCGCGTGCCGGCGTGGAACACGCGGCAATCGGGGGCGGGAGCGGGCAGTCCTTCGATGCGATCGCCCATGCGCGGCGCTTCGGGGTAGCCGTGCGCCGCGAGCACCACGCCGAGCGCCGCGCGGCGATCCCACTGGGCCTCGGCGTCCTTCAGCCGGCCGTCGAGCGCGCGCTCGATCAGCTCTGCGAGGTCGGACTTCAGCCGCATCAGCATCGGCTGCGCCTCCGGGTCGCCGAGCCGGCAGTTGAACTCCAGCGTCTTCGGGTTGCCCGCGGCGTCGATCATCAGCCCCGCATAGAGAAAGCCGGTGTAGGGCGTGCCGTCCTGCGCCATGCCGGCGATCGCCGGCTGGATGATCTCTCGCATCACGCGCGAGTGCACCTTGGGCGTGACCACCGGTGCGGGCGAGTAGGCGCCCATGCCGCCGGTGTTGGGCCCGGCGTCGCCGTCGCGCAGGCGCTTGTGGTCCTGGCTGGTGGCGAGCGCGAGCGCGTGCGCGCCGTCGGCCATGACGATGAAGCTCGCCTCCTCGCCGGCGAGGCACTCCTCGATCACCAGCTTGCCGCCCAGCCTGTCGATCGCCTCGTGCGCCTCGGCGACCGACTGCGCGACCACCACGCCCTTGCCAGCGGCGAG
>JBBDXL010000019.1:0-8639 GCA_040902335.1 Burkholderiales bacterium | reverse complement strand
CGTCGCAGCCCTCGAGCGCCTGCAGCGCGCCGTCCACGATCTCGACGCGCGGCTCGCCGCCATAGAGGCGGCGTGCCGCGGCGCCCGCCACCGGATCATAGGCGCGCACCCGCGCGCCCGCGGCGAGCAGATCGGAGATCAGCGTGCGGCTCGCCGCCTCGCGCAGGTCGTCGGTGTTCGGCTTGAAGGCGAGACCCCATAACGCGAAGCGCCGTCCCGCGAGCCGCTCGCCGAAGCGCGCGCGCACCTTAACGCCGAGCACGTGCTTTTGCGCCTCGTTCACCGCCGCCACGGCGTCGAGCAGCTTGAGCGGCGCTCCCGCCTCGGCCGCCGTGCGCTGCAGCGCGGCCACGTCCTTCGGGAAGCACGAGCCGCCGAAGCCCGCGCCCGCGTACAGGAAATGAAAGCCGATGCGCGGGTCCGAGCCGATGCCGCGGCGCACTTCCTCGATGTCGGCTCCCAGGCGCTCGGCGAGGTTGGCGAGCTCGTTCATGAACGAGATGCGCGTCGCCAGCATGGCGTTGGCGGCGTACTTGGCGAGCTCTGCCGAGCGCACGCTCATGTGCAGGATGCGCTCGTGGTTGCGCTGGAAGGGGGCGTAGAGCTCCCTGAGCAGCGCCGTGGCGCGCTCGTCTTCCGAGCCGACCACGATGCGGTCCGGGCGCATGAAATCCTCGACCGCCGCGCCTTCCTTCAGGAACTCGGGATTGGAGACGACGCTGAATTCGTGCGCCGCGCCGCGCGCGGCCAGCTCCTCGGCGATCGCCGCGCGCACGCGATCGGCGGTGCCGACGGGCACCGTCGACTTGGTGGCGACGACGCGGTAGCCGGTCATGTGCTGGCCGATGCCGCGCGCCGCTTCGAGCACGTGGCTCAGGTCCGCCGAGCCGTCCTCGTCGGGCGGCGTGCCGACCGCGATCAGCTGCAGCTCGCCGTGCGCGACGCTCGCCGCCGCGTCGGTGGTAAATGCGAGTCGGCGTGCCTCGCGGTTGCGGTGCACGATCGCCTCCAGCCCCGGCTCGAAGATCGGGATGCCGCCGGCGTTCAGCCGCTCGACCTTGGCCGCGTCGACGTCCAGGCACAGGACCTGGTTGCCGGCGTCCGCGAGACAGGCGCCGGCCACCAGCCCGACGTACCCGGTACCAATGACAGTGACTTTCATGGTGAGAGATCGAACTCCTCGGTACGGCGCGGCGGATAGCTTTCCCAGTTGCCGCAGGCCGGGCAGTGCCAGTGGAACTGGCGCGCCTTGAAGCCGCATTCCTCGCAGCGGTAGCGCGCGAGGCGCCGCGTGTGGCTGTGCACCAGGTTTCTTATCAGCTCGAGATCGCGCCGCCGCTCGGGGTGCGTATCGGCGACGATCTGCGCCTCGAGCAGCCGGTCCAGGCCGAGGAGCGTCGGGTTACGGCGCAGCTCGTCGCGCACCAGCTTGTAGGCCGCTTCCGCGCCCTTCGCCTCGAGCGTGGTCTGGAACACGGTGTCGAGCAGGTCGAGCGACGGATAGCGCTCCAGGTAGCCGGCGAGCAGCGTGAGCCCCGCCTCGAGCCGCGCCACCTGGCGGTACGCGTCGAGCAGGCGCGGCGCGACGAGCGCCAGGTAGGCCGGGTTCTGCGACTCGACGCGCTGCCAGTGCTCGATGGCGCGCTCAAGGCTTCCGGCGGCGCGCTCCAGGTCGCCGAGGGCGATGCTCGCGCGCACCGACTTGCGGTTCGTTTCCAGCGCCGCCTCCAGGTACTGGCGCGCCTGCTGCGGCCGCGAGTGCGTGGACTCGCCCGCCGCCTGCTCACACAGGAACTGCGAGATCTCCCGCGCGCGCGACTCGCCCGAGCCGTCCTGCAGGCGCTCGGCCATGACGATGGCGCGCGCCCAGTCCTTTTCCTGCTGGAAGATCTCGAGGAGATGGCGGCGCGCCGCGGTGGCGTGCGGCCCGCTTTCCAGGCGCGCGAACAACTCCTCGGCACGGTCCAGGATGCCCGCCTTCAGGTAGTCCTGCGCCAGCTCGAACGCCGCGGCGAGCTTCTGCTCGGCGGCGAGATCCGGACGCTCGACGAGATTCTGGTGCATGCGGATGGCGCGGTCGTACTCGCCGCGGCGCCGAAACAGGCTCCCCAGCGCGAAGTGCAGCTCGACGGTCTCGGGATCGACCTTGACCACCTCGATGAACGACTCGATGGCCTTGTCGGGCTGCTCGTTCAGGAGGAAGTTCAGCCCCTCGAAGTACGAGCGCGGCAGCGCGCGCGACTCGGAGACCAGGTGACGGATGTCGATGCGCGCCGCGAGCCAGCCCAGACCGAAGAACAGCGGCAGCGCGAGCAGCCACCAGTACTCGAACTCCATCACCCCTCCGCCGGCGGCGGCGGCAGCGACGGGACGTCGAGCGGCCGCGCCCCCGCGGCGCGCAGCTCGCGCCGCAGCCGCGACGCCTCGCGCCGCTGGCGCAGCACGGCGCCGAGCGCCGCGAGCAGCCCGAGCGCGGCGCCGCCGGCGAAGAACGCGAGCAGCAGCACGACCAGCGGCGCCTGCCAGGCGAGGTCGAAGTAGAACCGCAGGGTGACGGTTTCGGTGTTGCGCGCCGCAAAGGCGAGCAGCAGGATGAACAGCGCAATGCGGATCGTCCAGGTGAGGATGCGCATGGGAGAGGCCGGCCGGGGTCCCGCCCCGGCTTTACCGCGTGGCCTGCGCCTGCTGGGCGGCGGCCTCCACCGCGGAGTCGACGCGCTCGCGCAGCTCCTTGCCGGCCTTGAAGTGCGGCACGTACTTTTCCGGCACGTGCACCTTCTCGCCCGACTTGGGATTGCGCCCGACGCGCGGCGGCCGGTAATTGAGCCCGAAGCTGCCGAAGCCGCGGATCTCGATGCGGTGCCCGGACAGCAGCGCCTGCGTCATCGCATCGAGAATCATCTTCACCGCGTACTCCGCGTCTTTCGCCACCAGCTGCGGGTAGCGTTGCGCCAGCCGGGCGATCAGTTCGGACTTGGTCATGGCGACCGCTCCCCCCTACCGTTCTCGGTCCGGTCCGCCTACTGCTGCGGGTTGGAACTGCCCTTGTCGAGCTTGGCCCGCAGCAGCGCCCCGAGGTTGGTCGAGCCCGCGGCGCTCGCCTGATTCTCGTTGCGCAACTGCTTCATGGCATCGGTCTCCTCCGCCATGTCCTTGGCCTTCACCGACAGGTTGATGGAGCGGTTCTTGCGGTCGACGTTGATGATCATGGCGCTGACCGGGTCGCCTTCCTTGAGCGCCGCGCGCAGGTCGTCGATGCGATCGCGCGCAAACTCCGAGGCGCGCAGGTACCCCTCGATGCCGTCAGCGAGCGCCACCACGGCGCCCTTCGCGTCCACCGATTTCACCGTGCCCGGCACCACGCTGTTCTTGTCGTGCCCGGCGATGAAGTTGGTGAACGGATCGCCCGCGAGCTGCTTGATGCCGAGCGAGATGCGCTCGCGCTCCACGTCGATCGCCAGCACCACCGCCTCGACCTCCTCGCCCTTCTTGAAGTTCTTGACCGCTTCCTCGCCGGGGAGCGACCAGGACAGGTCCGACAGGTGCACCAGGCCGTCGATGCCGCCCGACAGCCCCACGAACACGCCGAAATCGGTGATCGACTTGATCTGCCCCTTGACGCGGTCGCCCTTCTTGAACTCGCGCGCGAAATCCTCCCAGGGATTGGGCTTGCACTGCTTCATGCCGAGCGAGATGCGCCGGCGCTCCTCGTCGATCTCGAGGATCATGACCTCGACCTCGTCGCCGACCTGCACCACCTTGGACGGGTGCACGTTCTTGTTGGTCCAGTCCATCTCCGAGACGTGCACCAGGCCCTCGATGCCGGCTTCCACCTCGACGAACGCGCCGTAGTCGGTGAGATTGGTGACCTTGCCGAACAGGCGCGTGCCCTGCGGGTAGCGGCGCGAGATGCCGACCCAGGGATCCTCGCCCAGCTGCTTGAGTCCCAACGACACGCGGTTCTTCTCGGCGTCGAACTTCAGCACCTTGGCGGTGACCTCGTCGCCCACGGCGAGCACCTCGGAGGGATGCTTCACGCGGCGCCAGGCGAGGTCGGTGATGTGCAGCAGGCCGTCGATGCCGCCCAGGTCCACGAACGCGCCGTAGTCGGTGATGTTCTTGACGATGCCCTTCACCACCGCGCCCTCCTGCAGGCTGGAGAGCAGCGCCTCGCGCTCGGCGCCGGCGCTCGCTTCGAGCACCGCGCGGCGCGACACGACCACGTTGTTTCGCTTGCGGTCGAGCTTGATGACCTTGAACTCCATGGTCTTGCCTTCGTACGGCGTGGTGTCCTTCACCGGGCGCAGGTCGACGAGCGAGCCCGGCAGGAATGCGCGAATCCCCTTGGTCATGACGGTGAGCCCGCCCTTCACCTTGCCGGTGATCACGCCTTCGATCTTCTCGCCCTTCTCGAGCGACTGCTCCAGCTCGATCCAGGCGGCCATGCGCTTCGCCTTATCGCGCGACAGGCGCGTGGCGCCGTAGCCGTCCTCGAGCGCCTCGATCGACACGGAGACGAAATCGCCGGGCTTGACCTCGACTTCGCCGGCGTCATTCTTGAATTCCTCGGCGGCGATGATCGACTCGGACTTGAGCCCGGCATTCACCACGACGTAATTGGGATCGACGCTGACCACCTCGGCGGTGATCACCTCGCCGACGCGCATTTCCTTTCGCGTCAGGCTCTCTTCGAACAGCGCGGCGAAGGATTCGTTGGCGGGGGATTTGGAGACTGCGGGGGAAACGCTTGCCATGAAAGGGAAAAACCTCGGTTTCAGCCGCTCGGCCGGCGAAGGCGCGCGCGGGTCAGGTTGCACAAAGGGCCGGCCCTCAGGCCCGCCCACCCAGATTCCTCTCCCGGCACCACTCCAGGATCAGGCCGACGACTTCCTCCAGCGGCCTGTCCGAGGAGTCCAGCTGCAGCGCGTCCGGGGCCGGCACCAGGGGCGCCACCGCCCGGGCCGCATCGCGAGCATCGCGCTGCGCCAGGTCACGGGAAAGGGCGGCAAGGTTAGCATCGATTCCTTTGTCTATCAACTGCTTATACCTGCGTTGGGCACGCACTTCCGGGGTGGCGGTGAGGAACACTTTGAGGGGGGCATCCGGGAACACCACTGTGCCCATGTCGCGGCCCTCGGCGACGAGGCCGGGCGGGCGGCGGAACGCCCGCTGGCGCTCGATGAGCGCCCGCCGGACCTCCGGCCGCTGGGCGACGTCGGAGGCGCGTACGCCGATCGCCTCGTCGCGCAGTTTGTCCGTAACCTCTTGTCCGGAAAGGAAAATCTCTCCTTCCCGGAACTCTACCTGCATGTTGCGGGCGGTCTGCTCAGGGTGCTCCGGGCCCGCGAGCGCGACCAGCCGGTAGAGGGCTCCGCTTTCCAGGCAGTGAAAGCCGAGCGCCTGCGCCACCTTCTGCGCGACGGCACCCTTTCCCGAGGCCGAGGGACCGTCGATGGCGACCACCGGGACCGTCATCGCGTGATGCCGGCGAACGCCGCGAAATAGCCGGGAAAGGTCTTGGCCACGCACTCCGGGTCGTTGATGCGCACGCGCACCCCGCCCAGGGCGGCGAGCGACAGGCTCATCGCCATGCGGTGATCGTCGTAGGTATCGAGCGCCACGCCGGAGGCGAGCTTGCGCGGCACGACCTTCAGGTAATCCGCCCCGGCTTCGACGCCGGCGCCGAGCTTGCCGAGCTCGGTCGCCATCGCCGCGATGCGGTCGGTCTCCTTCACGCGCCAACTGGCGATGTTGCGCACCACGCACGGGCCGTCGGCGAACAATGCCATTGCCGCCGCCGTCATCGCCGCGTCGGGAACGTGGTTCAGGTCGAGGTCGAAGGCGCGCAGCGGCGCGTGACCTTCGGCTTCGATCCAGTCCTCGCCCAGCGCCACGCGCGCGCCCATCGCCTCGAGCACCTCGGTAAAGCGCACGTCACCTTGGATGCTCGCGCGCCCGACGCCCTCGACGCGCACCGGGCCGCCGGCGATGGCGCCGGCGGCGAGGAAGTACGAGGCGCTCGAGGCGTCGCCCTCGACCAGGACCTTTCCCGGAGACACGTAGGCGGTCCCGGGGACGACGAACCGGCGCCAGGCGCTGCGCCGCACGTCGACGCCGAAGCGCTGCATGAGATTCAGCGTGATTTCCACGTACGGCTTCGAGATCAGATCGCCCTCGACCTCGATCGTGCCGCCGCCGGCGAGCGGCAGCGCGAGCAGCAGCGCGCTCAGGTACTGCGAGGACACGTCGCCGCGCACGCTCACGCTCTGGCCGGCGGCGATCCTGCCCGCATGGATGGCGAGCGGCGGGAAACCCTCCGCGCCCAGATAGTCGACGCGCGCGCCGAGCGCGCGCAGCGCGTCCACCAGGTCGCGGATCGGGCGCTCGTGCATGCGCGGCGACCCCGAGAGGCGGTAGTCGCCGCCGCAGAGCGCGAGCACCGCGGTGAGCGGCCGCAACGCGGTGCCCGCGTTGCCGAGGAACAGCTCGGCCTGCTTCGCGCTCAGCCCCGCGCCGAGCTTGCCGAGCGCCGCGCGCATCACCTGGGTGTCCTCGGCATCGAGCAGGCCGCGCACCTCGGTTTCGCCCCGCGCCAGCGCCGCGAGCAGCAGCACGCGGTTGGAGATGCTCTTCGATCCCGGCAGGCGCACCGTGCCCGCGGCGCGGCTGAGCGGCCCGAGATCGAGCGCCGTCACTCGTACTCTCCGCCCAGCCAGCGCTCGCGCGCGGCGCGCGCCTCGGTGAAGAGCTGCTCCAGGGCGGCGCCGTCGCCGCTTTCCACCAGCGGCCGCAGCGCACGCAGCTTGGCGACGTAGCGGTCGAGCTCGACGAGCAGGCGGTCCCGGTTCGCCGTGCAGATGTCGCGCCACATCTCCGGATGGCTCGAGGCGATGCGCGTGAAATCGCGAAATCCCCCGGCGGCGTAGCCGAAAAGCTGCGCCGAATTGCCGCGCGCCGCCACTTCGTGCACCAGCGCATAGGCGAGCAGGTGCGGCAGGTGGCTCACGGCGGCGAACACCGCGTCGTGCTCTTCCGCGCTCATGCGGCCGACGCGCGCGCCGCAGGCGCGCCACGCTTCCTCCACGGCCTGCACGTCGGCGGCGGAATTCTCGGGCAGCGGCGTGAGCACCACGCGCTTGCCGCGGAACAGCGCGGCATCGGCCGCCGCGGCGCCGCTTTTCTCGGCGCCGGCGATCGGGTGCGCGGGCACGAACTGCGCGATCTTCGCGCCGAGCGCCGCGCGCGCCGCGGCGACCACGTCGCGCTTGGTGCTGCCCGCGTCGGTGACGATCGCCGAGGGCTTCAGCCGCGGCGCGATTGCGGCGAGCACGCGCGCGTACTGCGCGACCGGCGTGGCGACGAGGATCAGGTCGGCGTCCGCGGCGTCCGTGCCGATGGCATCGACGATGCCTCGCGCCCTCGCCAGCTCGAGATTCGCAGCGCCGCGGCCGATGCCCAGGACATGGCTGCAAGCCCCGGCCGCCTTCAGCGCCAGGGCGAACGAGCCGCCGATCAGGCCAACGCCGACGATGGCGACCTTGGGAAAGCGCATCAGTCCTTCAAGCTCGCGGCCAGCGCCGTGAGGAACCTCTCGTTCTCCTCTTCCGTGCCGACGGTGACGCGCAGGTGCTCCGGCAGCTCGTAGCCGCCGCCCACCGGGCGCACGATGACGCCGCGCCGCAGCAGGCGCTTGTAGACGTCCTGCGCCTTGCCGACGCGCACGGTGAGGAAATTGGCGTACGAGGGAATGAACTCGAGCCCGAGCCGCCCGGCGCCCTCGCGCAGCTGGCGCAGGCCCTGCAGGTTGCCGGCGTAGCTGCGCGCGACGAACTCCATGTCCTCGAGCGCCGCGGTCGCGGCCGCCAGCGCGATGCTGTTCACGTTGAACGGCTGGCGCACGCGGTTCATGACGTCGGCGACCGAGGCGTGCGCGAGCGCGTAGCCGACGCGCAGGCCCGCCAGGCCGTAGGCCTTGGAGAAGGTGCGCGTGAGGACTAGGTTGGGATGGCGCTTGAGCCACTTCACGGTGTCGGCGCGCAGGTCAGCCGGCAGGTACTCGTTGTAGGCCTCGTCGATCACCACGATCACGCGCTCGGGCACGCGGCGCACGAACGCTTCGAGCGCGTCGGCCGCGGCGAGCGTCCCGGTCGGGTTGTTCGGGTTGGCGATCCACAGCACGCAGGTCTCGTCGTCCACCGCGCGCGCCATGGCCTCGAGGTCGTGGCCGAAGTCCTTCGCCGGCGCGACGATGCCGCGCGCGCCGCGCGCCTGCGTGGCGAGCGGATAGACCGCGAACGCGTGCTGCGAGTACACCGCGGCGCGCCCCGGGCCGAGAAAGGCGAGCGCCACCAGCTCGAGCACGTCATTGGAGCCGTTGCCGAGCACGATCTGCGCCATGTCCACGCCGTAGCGGCGCGCCAGCGCCTGCTTCAGCTCGTGGCCGTTGCCGTCCGGGTAGCGCGCGATCTCGCCCAGCGCGCCCTCGATCGCCGCGCGCGTGCGCGGCCCGATGCCGCGCGGATTCTCGTTGGAGGCGAGCTTGACGATCGTTTCCTCCTTCAGCCCGAGCTCGCGCGCCAGCTCCGAGATCGGCTTGCCCGGCTGGTAGGGCGCGATCGAGCGCACGTACGAGGGCGAGA
>JBBDXL010000018.1:0-1326 GCA_040902335.1 Burkholderiales bacterium | reverse complement strand
CCGCCCGCGGCGCCCAGCAGGTCCTCGAAATCGAACTTCCCGCCCTTGGCGCGGATGACGCTCGCCTTGAGGCCGCTCACGCGCACCTCGTCGACCAGCACTTCGCCGGAAAACAGCGGCATCAGCGCCACCGCGACCTGCGCGCCGTCGATGCTGGCGAAGTCGTGCTCGCTCGCGCGCCGCGACAGGGTGAGCTTGCCGACCTTGGCGCCGAGCGCGGGCCAGAACGCGAGCTCGATGTCGCCGTGGAACTTCAGCGTGCGCCCGGTGGCCTGCTTTACCCGTTTCTCGATCTCGCCCTTGTAGGCGTTCGGATCGAAGGTCGCGGCGACGATGGCGACGGCGGCGAGCGCGAGCAGCACCAGCGCGCCCACGGCATACAGCAAATTCTTCAGCCATTTCATGCGGGTTTCCTCCCGGCGATGCCGAACGGCACGTGTCCCGTGGCCACGTGCCTGCCGGCCGACTCGACGTGGCCGCGCTGGTCGTCGAAGTAGAAGTCGGGCTCGAAGGCCTTGAGGAACTCGCCCTTGTCCAGTCCGCCGAGGAACAGCGCCTCGTCCACCGAGATCTTCCAGTGCATCAGCGTCTTCACCGCGCGCTCGTGCGCCGGGGCGCTTCTCGCGGTGACGAGGGCCGTGCGCAGCCGCATGGCCGTGCCCGCGGTCTGCAGGCGGTGCAGGGCTTCCAGCAGCGGCTTGAACGGTCCGGGCGGCAGCGGCGTGTCCGCGCGCGCCGTCTCGTGGCGCGTGAAGGCATCCAGGCCGTCGGCCTGGTAGACGCGCTCGGCCTCGTCGGAAAAGAGCACCGCGTCGCCATCGAAGGCGATGCGCACTTCTTCGGCGTGCCGGCTTGCGGCTTGCGCCGACTCGGGCACCACGCGCGCGGCGGGAATCCTCGCATCGAGCGCGGCCATCACGTCGCGCTCGTTCGCCGAGAGAAAGAGGTTGGCGCGCAGCGCATCGAGGTAGCGGTACGGGTCGCGCCCGCGCGTGAACACGCCGCGCTCGACGCGCAGGCCTTCGCGCTGCGCCGAGCGGAACACCCTGAGCCCGCTCACCGGGTCGTTCTTGGAGAGGATCACCACTTCGACGCGCTGCGCGTCAGGCGTGTTGAAGGCGAGGAGCTTCTGCACCAGCGGGAAAGCCACGCCGCGCTTGGCCGGCGTGTCCAGGCGCCCGAGCTGCAGCGTGACGTACGCGTCCTCGCCGTCGCGCTCGAACACGCGGTTCTCCTCCTCGAAGTCGAACAGCGCCCGGGAGGAGATCGCCACCACCAGCTTGCCTTCAAAGGAGACGGGCATCTCCCTACTCGCCCCCCGGCCTC
>JBBDXL010000017.1:0-8662 GCA_040902335.1 Burkholderiales bacterium | reverse complement strand
CGGTGAACGTCGAAGCCAATCTGCTGGTGATGCAGGCGTTCCAGCCGCTGCTGCGACTCGCGCCGCGCAGCGGGCGCGTGGTGGTCATCGGCTCGAAGAACGTGCCCGCGCCCGGCCCAGGCGCCGCCGCCTACTCGGCGTCCAAGGCGGCCTTGAACCAGCTTGCGCGTGTCGCCGCCCTGGAATGGGCACAGGACGGCATTCGCGTGAACACGATCCATCCGAACGCGGTCTACGACACGGCGCTGTGGACCGAGGAGGTGCTCGCCTCGCGCGCCAGGGCCTACAACATGACCGTCGAGCAATACAGAAAGAACAACCTGCTGAAGACCGAGGTTTCTTCCAGGGACGTGGCCGAGCTCGCCGCCGAGATGTGCGGGCCGCTGTTCGCCAAGACGACCGCGGCGCAGGTGCCGGTGGACGGCGGCACCGAGAAGCTGGTGTGACGGTCGAGGCGCTGCGCTGGAAAGGGGACGCGCTGGAGGTGCTCGACCAGCGCCTGCTGCCGGATCAGGTCCGATACCTGACGTGCCGAAACGCCCGGGAAGTCGCCGACGCGATCCGCGACATGGCGGTGCGCGGCGCGCCGGCGATCGGCTGCGCGGCGGCCTTCGGCATCGCGCTGGAGCCGAAGGAGGCCTCGTACGACGTCCTGGCGAAGAGCCGGCCCACGGCGGTAAACCTGTTCTGGGCGCTCGAGCGCATGCGGCACGCGCGCGACAAGCGGGCCGAGGCCGAGGCGATCTTCGCCGAGGACTTGGCGGTGAACCGTGCCATCGGCGAGAACGGGGCGAAGCTGGTGCCGGAGAAGGCGCGCATCCTCACCTACTGCAATACCGGAGCCTTGGCGACGGCCGGCCACGGCACGGCGCTCGGGGTGGTACGTTCGGCCAAAGGCAAGGGCGTCTCAGTCATCGCCTGCGAGACGCGGCCCTACCTGCAGGGCGCAAGGCTCACGACGTGGGAATGCGCGCAGGAGGGTATCCCCTGCACGCTGATCGCCGACAACATGGCCGGGCACCTGATGAGCCGCGGCGAGGTCGACCTGGTCATCGTCGGCGCGGACCGCATCGCCGCCAACGGCGACACGGCGAACAAGATCGGCACCTATACGCTCGCCGTGCTGGCCGAGCGCCACGACCTGCCCTTCTACGTCGCCGCGCCGCTTTCGACTTTCGACTCGAAGACCCCTGATGGCTCGAAGATCCCGATCGAGGAACGCGCGGCCGAGGAGATGACCGGTTACCGCGGCACGCGCTGGGCGCCCGAGGGGATCCGGGTGCGGAACCCCGCCTTCGACGTGACGCCGGCGGAACTGATCACCGCCATCATCTGCGAGAAAGCGGTGGTGCACTCGCCCAGCCGCGAGCGCCTTCAGCCTCTGATCTCGACCTCGGCGTAGGGCGGCACGAGCTCGAACAGCTCGGCGACGTCCCGGTTGCGCATGCGGATGCAGCCGTGCGAGCCGGGCTTGCCCAGCTCGGCGCTGTCCGGCGCGCCGTGAATGTAGATCATGCGCCGCATGGTGTCGACGTCGCCCAGGCGGTTCTTCCCCACTTCGCGGCCCGACAGCCACAGGATGCGGGTCAGCATCCAGTCGCGCCCGGGGTACTTCGCGTGCAACTCCGGGCTCCAGATCTCGCCCGTCGGCCGGCGCCTGACGAACACCGCGCCGAGCGGCTGCCCGGCGCCGATCCTGGCGCGCACGATATGCCGCCCGCGCGGCGTGCAGAAGCTGCCGTTCTGCTCCCCGAGGCCGTTCTTCGCCGTGGACACGGCGTAGCGCCGGCCGTCGGGCAGCCGCAGCTCCTGCCGCGCGACGTCGATCTCGATTTTCATCGCCGCGCGACGAAGAATCGGCTGAGCGCCGCGCCGCATTCCTTCTCCAGCACCCCGCCCTGCACTGTCGCGTGGTGGTTGAACCGGGAGAGGAACAGCTCGGCGGCTCCGGTCTTCGGTTCGCGAGCGCCGTACACCACGCGCGCGATGCGGGCGTGGAAGATCGCGCCCACGCACATTACGCAGGGCTCCACCGTCACGTACATAGTCGTGCCGGGCAGCCGGTAATTGCCGGTCGCCTTGCCCGCGGCGCGGATCGCCTCGATCTCGGCGTGGGAGCTGGCATCGTGCGTGGACAGAGGTCGGTTCCAGCCCTCGCCCAGAACCCTGCCGTCCATGGCGACGAGCGCGCCGACGGGCACCTCGCCTTCGGCCCGCTGCGCGAGCTCGAGGGCGCGGCGCATGTACTGCTCGTCCGGGTTGTCCATGGTCGCGTAAGATCAGGCAAGGTAGAGCACAGATGATAGAAGCAATTCTGCTGGCCGCGGCGCGCGTGTCGACATTCCTGGGGCAGCGGCCGCTGACCAACGCAAGCGGCTTTTTCTTCGAGCGCGCCGCGCTGCCCGAGACGGCGGTGTTCCACGCCTTCACCCCAGCGCACCTGTGCGCCCCCGAGGAACGGGTGGAGGTCGGCAGCTCGCTGCTGATCGTGGGTTTTCCGCTCGGTTTCCACGATACCTTGCACCACATGTACGTCGAGCAGCATGCGGATCTCCTCCTTGGTTAGCGGGAACGGCGCGGCGGACGGCACCATACGCTGGAAAGGTCCGGGTCGAGCCACGACACACCGATCGCCCAGACGCCGCCGACGAGCGCGGTGAGGCCGAACCACCAGGCGCGCTCCAGCGCGAACGCGGGCACCGTCTCGTCGCCGCCCAGCATCGCATAGGCGCCGATGGCGAGGAAGCCGAGGCCGATGAGCGTGCCCAGGCAGCGGATCGCGAGCTGGTTTGTGTGGATGCGCACGCGGGCACGCCACCGCGCCGTGGCTAGCGCCCGCCCGACGGGGGATTGCCGCTGCCCTCGTTTTCGATCGACGGCGCGGGGTGCTCGCGGATGTCGTCGATGTGCCCCATGTCGTAGCTCTTCGAGCGCAATTCGAGGGTGCGTTCCTCCACCCAGGCCTCGTCCACCGACGTAGCGCGGTGATAAAGAAAGTGCAGCATGAGGAGCATGCCCCAAAGCACCAGCGGCCAGACCGCCCACCACGGCGCGCCCATGGTCACATTGACCCCGGTCAGGCCGGCATTGACGAGCAGGTAGGCAAGCAGATGCGGCCGGAATGCGCGCGCAATGCGCCCGCGCAGGGACGATGGTGCAGCGCCAGCATCGCTCATGAGCCGTCCGTTCCGGCGAGCCCGGCATAGGCACGCGCGATCGCGAGCAGGCGCCCGCAGTATGCCACCCAGAGCACCATGGCCGCCAGCAGCAGCGCCTTGTCCGCGAAGCCGAGGCTCGGGTGAAAGCCGAACAGGGCGAAGTAAATCAGCACCGCGAGCGGCGCGCTCGCGCAATACAGCGCCGCCCAGGCGCTGCGTGTCGTGCCGAGCAGCAGCGCGGCGCACACCTGGGTAAAGGCGTATAGCGACACGGCGCGCGCGTCGCCGTGCGGGAGGCTGTTCGACAACGCCGCGACCGACACGAGCGCGAACAGCACCCCGGTGATCACGGCATAGAACCGCAGCTCGTACTCGATCTGCCCGCGCGTCAGGCGCGCGACCGAAACGAGGTACGGCGTACGCTCGTCGTCCCAGACGTACTTGCGGAAGAACTTGTCCATGCCGGCGGCGTCAGCCACCCGTGAGGATCTTGGAGGTGCGTTCGCGCAGCGCGTCATCGGGCGCGACGAGGGTGTCCGGGGCCTCCTCGAGCTTGACGCGCTCCTTGCCCTCGATCTTCGCATCCTCCTCCGGCCACTCGAAGGTCATCAGCCGGAAGCGCCGCGCCGGGTCGCCGAAGAGCACCAGCACCACCTGCAGCCACACGGCGATACCCGCGGTCACCACCGTGATCAGGCCGAACACCAGCACGCTCTTGATGATCCAGCGGTGCGTCAAGCCGACGGTCGAGGTGGACTGCTCGTTCATGATAAACGACCCGTACGCGTAGCCGATGGCGAAGTACAGGATCGTGAGCGTAAAGGGGATGAGGAAGAAGGTGATGCCGAACAGCTCGAGCCAGGCCTTCTTGCGGAACGCGAGATTCTCGCGGATCAGGTCTACGCGCACGTGCGCGTTATGGATGTAGCCGTAGCCCAGAACCAGCGCGAACAGCCCGGCATGGAAATGCCACTCCAGCTCCTGCAGCATGGTCGATTCGAAGATGCGGCCGAAGACGGAGACCAGGAACACCTGCAGGCCATGCAGCCTGCCCTCGTCGTCGAGCCAGTAAATCTTGCGTCCGACGACATCGACGATGGTGAACAGCACCATCGGCAGGACGAGCCACGAGCCCCAGCGGCCTACGACGTCGACGAAGGCGCGCAGGCGCTCGCTCAGGCGCAGTGCAAAGGGCGCCGCCTCGTGGATGGGTGCCGCGTCCGGCGCGCCTGCTCTGGCTGATTCCTGTACTGCCGCCATGTTTCGCATCCTCAATTATCTGCGCGGATGATCCACAGCGCCACGTCCGGAAATACCAGCACGATGATCACGGCCGTGAGCTGAAGCAAAACGAACGGAATGATGCCCTTGTAGATGCTCTGGATCCTGACTTCCTTGGGCGCGATGCCTTTCAGGTAGAACAGCGCGAAGCCGAAGGGTGGGGTCAGGAACGACGTTTGCAGGTTGACCGCCATGAGCACGATGAACCAGTAGGTGATCTGGGCCTTCGGCACGTGGTCGCCGAATTCCAGCGTCGCGACGATCGGCGCGAACACGGGCAGCACGATGAGCGTGATCTCGATCCAGTCGAGAAAGAAGCCGAGCACGAACGTGATCGCCATGATGAGGATCAGGAAGCCCCAGTCGGAGAGCCCCGAGCTCTTGATCAGGTGCTCGACGATGTCGTCGCCGCCGAGCGAGCGGTAGACGTAGGCGAAGCAGGTGGCGCTGATGATGATGAAGAAGATCATCGCCACCGTGCGCCCCGCCGTGTGGCACACGCCCTCCAGCACGGCGCGCGAGAGTCGGCCGTTGAACAGCGCCAGCAGCAACGCCCCGAACGCGCCCACCGCGCCCGCCTCGCTCGGCGTCGCCCAGCCGAACAGGATCGAGCCCTTGATCATGCCGATCAGGAACACCGGCGGGAAGAAGGCACGCGCGAGCAAGCCCGTCATCTTGCCCTTGGGCACCGTGAGCATCTCCTTGGGCAGCGGCGGCGCCATTTCGGGTTTGATCCAGGCAACGGCGACAACGAACGCCACATAGAGCGTCGCCAGCGCCAGGCCGGGAATGATCGCGGCGCTGAATACGTCGCCCGCCGACACCGACAGCAGGTCGGCCATGATGATCAGCATGATGCTCGGCGGGATGAGGATGCCGAGCGTGCCCGAGGCGGCGATCGTGCCGCAGGCGAGGCCGTGGTTGTAGCCCTGGCGGAGCATCGTCGGCAGCGCGAGGGCCGTCATCATGGTCACCGAGGCGCCGATGATGCCGGTCATCGCGGCGAGGATCGTACCCATGATGGTCACCGCGAGGGCGAGCGCGCCGGGCACGCGCTTGAGCAGCACCTGAACGCAGTACAGCAGGTCGTTGGCGATGCCGCTGCGCTCCATCATCACGCCCATGAAGACGAACGCCGGGATCGCCACCAGCACCAAGTTCTCGGCCGCCTGCCCCCAGATGCGGGGCATGAAATTGAAGAACTCGATCAGCTTGAAGATGCCGAGAAAATAGCCGATCAGGCCGAACAGCATCGCCAGCCCGCCGAGGATGAACGCCACCGGGAAGCCGGAGAACAGCAGGAAGGCGAGCGTCAGGAACATGACGATCGGCAGGTACTCGTGCACGAAGTTCAGGAACTCCTCGTGCGCCTCGCCCGTAAGGCTCGAGACATAGGCGTAGCCGGCCCCTAGGAGCACCAGCAGGCCGATGATGACCACGTACCGGTTCAGTAGACGACTGCCGATCTTCAGCAACAGTTCCATTGCTTCACCTGGATGACTGCGCACCGGGTTGAAAACGCGACCGGGGCGCCTGCTCGCGCCCCGGTCTTCCGGCCGTAACAGCCGCGCGCACTGCGCGCGTCGCCCCGGTTTACTTCAGGTACGTCGCATTGAGCTGCTGCGCCTCACCCCAGCCCTTGTAGCGCTCGCGGAAGGCGTAGAAGTTGTCGGCCACTTTCTTGAACAGCGGGTCCTTGGCCGCCTGTTCCTGCAGCACCTCGCGCCAGGCCTTTTCGAATGCGGCGAGCTGCTCGTCGGTCCAGCGGCGGTTCTTGACGCCGAACTTGGTCACGTTCTCGTTCATCGCATCCGGGTTGCGCCACTCGGTCTCGGCGAAGGTCGCCAGCACCGACTCGCCCAGCGCCAGCTCGAGCAGCTTCTGGTTGCTCTTGGACAGCGCCTCGTAGGCCTTCTTGTTCATCAGCAGCTCGGAGACCGAGACCTGCTGGTGCCAGCCCGGGAAGTAGTTGTTCTTCGCGATCTGGTGAAAGCCGAGCTGCTGGTCGATCGAGGGCATCGAGAACTCGGTGGCGTCGATCACGCCGCGCTCCAGCGCCGGATAGATGTCGGCCGCGGCCAGCAGCTGCGTCGACACGCCGAGCTTCTGCATTACCTGCGCGCCCAGCCCGAAAAAGCGCATCTTCATGCCCTTCAGCTGGTCGAGCGACTTGACCTCGTTCTTGAACCAGCCCGAGGTCTCGGGTCCGATGGCGAAGCTGTCGATCGCCGTCAGACCGTGCGCGCCGTAGATCTCGTCGCGCAGCTTGTCGCCACCGCCATGGCGCTTCCACGCCATGAACTCGCCGAAGGTCGGGCCGAACGGCACGGTAGTGAAGAACGAGATACCGGGTCCGAGCTTGCCGGTGTGATAGCCGGGCGTGGTCCAGCAGGCCTCGACCGAGCCCTTCGCGGCCGCGTCGAAGCACTCAAGCGCCGGCACCAGCGCGCCGGGCTCGAAGAATTTTATGTTGAAACGGCCATCGCTCGCCTCGGTCATGTTCTTGCTGAAACGAACGCCGGATGTGCCGAGGTGCGCCAGGTTGCCGGGGAATGCGCTCTGCATCTTCCAATTGACTTTCTTCTGGGCGAGCGCGCTGCCCGATCCCGCGGCGAGCGCGACGGCCGCCCCGGCGGCCAACAGCTTGAGCCTTGTATTTCGCTTCATGGGGACCTCCTCCAGTTTGGGCTTCGAATTGGCCTGTCCCGGGCGCTCCCTACGCTCGGTTCGGCCATGGCTCCGCTCCACCGGACTGCTGCGGACGGGCCCATCATAGTTCAGTAACTGTCGAATTCCAATATCTCATCCAATGGTGCGCTGCAACGAAGCGACTCTTCATTCCCTTGAAGGCACTCGCCCGTGCGCCAGCGAACAGGCTGCGAAGCGCGCCCGCGTTATCCTCAAGAGTTGAACGGTGGCGCTCGTCGAGTCTGCCGCTGCGTTCAATTTTGCGAAGCCGGCACGACCCATCGTCAAGTGGAGTACACATCATGAAGCTGAACTACAGCGTTGCAGCGGCAATCCTGCTGAGTCTCGGCGTGGCCGGCCTGTCGGCCTGCGAGAAGAAAGGCCCTCTCCAGCGCGCCGGACAGGCTGTAGACGACGCGGCAAGAAAGACCGGTGAGGCGGTGAAAGAGGCCGGCGACAAAGTCAAAGACGCCGCCAACCGGTAACCGCGTAACGAGAAACTCGCCGCGGCGCGCGCGCCTCGCAGGCCGACGCCAACCGGATCTCGGTGCGCATGGAACTGCAGGCCGACTGCTATGCGGGCGTCTGGGGACACCACGCCGGCACCATGAAGCAACTCGAAACCGGCGACATCGCCGAGGCGCTCAACGCCGCAACGGCGATCGGCGGCGACCGGCTGCAGAAGCGCAGCCAGGGCCACGTGGTGCCCGAATCGTTCACTCACGGCTCCTCGGCGCAGCGCGTAAGCTGGTTCAAGCGGGGCCTGGAATCGGGCCGTCCGCAGGACTGCGACACCTTCGCCAGCCGATAGCGCCGCGCCGTCTACCGCGCGCGGCTCACTCCCACTCGATGGTCGCGGGCGGCTTGGAGGAGATGTCATAGGTGACGCGGTTGATGCCGCGCACCTCGTTGATGATGCGGCTGGAAACCTTCGCCAGCAGCTCGTGCGGCAGCGGCGCCCAGTCCGCGGTCATGAAGTCGGTGGTCTGCACGGCGCGCAAGCTGACAACGTACTCGTAGGTGCGGCCGTCGCCCATCACGCCGACGGACTTCACCGGCAGGAATACCGCGAAGGCCTGGGCGGTCTTGTCGTACCAATCCGCCGCGCGTAATTCCTGGATGAAGATGTCGTCGGCGCGGCGCAACAGGTCGGCGTACTCCTTCTTCACTTCGCCCAGGATGCGCACGCCCAGTCCCGGGCCGGGGAACGGATGGCGGAACACCATCTCGCGCGGCAGCCCGAGCGCCAGACCCAGCTCACGCACTTCGTCCTTGAACAGCTCGCGCAGGGGTTCCAGCAGCTTGAGCTTCAGGGACTTCGGCAGGCCGCCGACGTTGTGGTGCGACTTGATGGTGACGGCCTTCTTGGTCTTCGCGCCCGCCGACTCGATCACGTCCGGGTAGATGGTGCCCTGGGCGAGCCATTTCGCGCCCTTGAGCTTGTTCGCCTCCCGCTGGAACACCTCGACGAACAACCGGCCGATGATCTTGCGCTTCTTCTCCGGATCGGCGACGCCCTTCAGGGCCTTGAGGAA
>JBBDXL010000016.1:0-8775 GCA_040902335.1 Burkholderiales bacterium | reverse complement strand
GGCGCACGCGCGGCGCGCGCGCCAGCGCCTGTGGTTCGCGCTCGCGCTCGCGGCGAGCGTGCTGGCGCTCACCGCCATCGGCTCGTGGACCTACAACGCCGTGGAACGCTCGCTGCGCGAGTCGCGCGCGGCGGCGCTGAAGTCGGTGCTCGAGGCGCAGGCGAAGACGCTCGAAGTCTGGATCGAGGACCAGAAGCTCGGCGCGCGGCGCCTGGCGCGCGATCCGCAGGTGCGCGCGCGCGTGCGCGCGCTCGCCGAGCTCGCCACGCAGGCGGGCACGACGCCCGAGCGCTACTGCAGCGCGCCCGAGCGCCGGCCGCTCGTCGAGCAGCTGGACGACGCGCTCGCCGGCAGCGGCGCGGTGGCGTTCAACGTCGTCGACCGCGACGGGCGCATCATCGCCTCGAAGTTCCGCGAGTACTGCGGTCTGGCGGTGAGCGCGCTCGCTTTCGAGCAGGGTCTGGCGCCGGTGTTCCGCGGCGAGACGCGCTTCGTGCGGCCGCGCAACGACACCGAGCGGCTCGCCAAGCCGCCGCCCGCGCCGCCGCTCGCGCGCGCGCTGGTCTGGATCGAGACGCCGCTGCAGAACGAGGCCGGGCGCACCATCGCGGCGCTCGGCGTCGGGCTGTACGCGCACGAGCAGTTCGCCGCCATCCTCGCCGCCGCGAGGAGCGGCGCCACCGACGAGGTGTTCGCGTTCGATCGCCGCGGCGTCATGCTGTCGCAGGGCCGCTTCGCGCCCGCGGGCGCGGCACTCGCGCAGGTGCTGCGCCCGCCGGGCGCCGCCGAAGGCGAACTGACGCAGCTCGCCGCCGCGGTGCGCGACGGGTCCGCGGCCGTCGCAGCGGGCGGCATGCTGCTCGAGCCGTACGCGGCCTACCACGGCGCCCAGGTGGTGGGCGTCTGGCGCTGGCTGCCGGAATACGACATGGGCGTCGCCGTCGAGATGGGCGCCGAGGAGGCTTACGCGCCGCTCGATGTGCTCGGCACGGTGTTCGGAACCGTCTTCGGCGCGCTCGTCGTCGCGGTGCTCGTGGCGCTCGCCGCCTGGTTCTCGGCCGCGAAGCTCCGAAGCGAAGTCGAGCAGCGGCGCGTGGGCGCGTACCTGCTCGGCGAGAGGATCGGCGAAGGCGGCGTCGGCAACGTCTACGCCGCGCGCCACGATCTGCTCAAGCGCCCCACCGCGGTGAAGCTCCTGAAGCCGACGCGCGCCACCGACGAGATGGTGGCGCGCTTCGAGCGCGAGGCGCAGCTCGCGAGCCAGCTCTCCCACCCCAACATGGTGGAGATCTACGACTACGGGCACTCCGCCGACGGCAATATGTACTACGCCATGGAGTACCTGGAAGGCGAGACCATCGGCAAGCTGGTGCTGCAGAACGGCCCGATGCCGGTGGCGCGCGTGCTGCACCTCATGCGTCAGGTGTGCGCCGGCCTCGCCGAGGCGCACGGCAAGGGCATGGTGCACCGGGACGTGAGCCCGACCAACATCATGGTGTGCCGCTACGGCGGCGAGTACGACTTCGTGAAGATCCTCGACTTCGGCCTGGTAAAGAACATGGCCGGCGGCGACGATCAGACCATCACGCGCACGCTGCGCATCCTCGGCACGCCGCTGTACATGGCGCCCGAGCGCCTGCGCGATCCGGCCGACGTCGACGCGCGCGCCGACATCTACGCCGTCGGCGCGGTCGCCTTCTTCGTGCTGAGCGGCCGGCGCATGTTCGAGACCGAAGACGACCTCGCGCTCACCAGCAAGGTGCTGAACGAGGTGCCGCCGCGGCTCTCGCAGGTGGCCGCGCAGCCGATCCCGGAGGCGCTCGAGCTGCTGGTTACCGCGTGCCTGGAGAAAAACCGCGACGACCGGCCGCAGCGCATCGGCGAGGTGAGAGACGTGCTGGAAGCGCTCGCCATGCGCCAGCGCTGGACGCAGCGCCAGGCGGCGGCCGCGTGGGCGGCGGAGAAGCCGGCCGCGGCCCCCTAGTCGCCGCGCACGATGCGCTCGTCGGCGTAGCACACCGGCGAGGCGAGCGCGCTCTGCGGCTCGGGCGCACCGAGAAAGGCAAGCTCGCCCGCGTCGCGCCGGTACACGCCGCGCTCGGTCACCACGTAGTCCATGGGCACGTCCCAGGACTGCGGGTGGATCGTCTCCATGCGCGCCTGCTCGTAGGCGACGCCGATCACCAGGGGCTTTTCCTGCAGCGCGGCGAGCGTGCGGTCGAAGAAGCCGCCGCCGTAGCCCAGGCGATAGCCTTGCGCGTCCCAGCCGTTCATCGGCAGGAGCACCGCGCGCGGCGCTACATGCGGCGAGCCTACGGGATAGGGAATGCCGAGCGGCCCCTTCGCCAGCTCGACGCCCGGGTGCCACTCGCGGAAGGCGAGCGGCGATCTCGGCGCCACCACCACCGGCAGCGCCGTCACCGCGCCCGACTCGCGCAGCCGTCGCGCCAGGTGGCGCGCGTCGTATTCGTTGCGGATCGGCCAACAGAACGCGAGCGCCGCGCCGGCGAGTCCTGGGAACCCCCGCTCGAGGTGCGCATCGATCTGGCGGCGCCAGGCCTCGAGCGTGTCCGGGGAAAGCGCCACGCGCGCCGCGATGAGCCGCTCGCGCTCGGTTTTGCGCCAAGTTTGCACGCTTGTCGGCGTCATCCGCATGCTATTCTTAGTGCATGATTTATAGGCGTTTCCTGAATATAGCACTCGCCAGCGCCGCGTTCGCGGCCGGCGGCGCGCAAGGAAACGACGATGCCGTTCTCGGGGCGTACGACGCTTTCCGCGCGGGCGACCCCGACCGCCTCGAGCGCCACGCGCGTTCGCTCGCGGGCCACACGCTCGAGCCCTGGGTCGAGTACTGGCGCCAGAAGCTGCGCATCGAGGACGCGGCCGCGGAGGACGTGGGGCGCTATCTCGCGCGCCATGCGCACACCTATCTCGGCGACCAGCTGCGCACCGACTGGCTGAAAGAGCTCGGCCGGCGCGAAGACTGGCGCAGCTTCGAGCGCGAGCTGGGGCCGCTGGTGCAGGACGAGCCGGAGATCCGCTGCCACGCGTGGCGCGCGCGCCTGGCGCGCGGCGACGCGCCGGCGGCGATCGAGGCGCGCGCGCTGTGGCTCGAGCCGCGCGAGCTGCCCGAGGGCTGCCAGAAGCTCGTCGGCGAGCTGCTCGCGCGCGGCGCGGTGGACGAGGAGCGCATCTGGCAGCGCGCGCGGCTGCAGCTTTACTACGGCTACGTCACGGCGGCGCGGCGCACGCTGGAGGATCTGCCGGCGGCGGCGCGGCCCGACGAGCGGCTGCTGGCGCAGGCGCTGACCGCGCCGCGGCAGCTCACCGCACGCGCGCCGCGCGACCTCGAGCCGCGCGCGCCGCGCGAGATGCTGGTGTTCGCGCTGCTGCGCCTGGCGCGCAGCGACCTCGACGCCGCCGCGCTGGCGCTGCGCGAGGGCGCCGGTGCGCGCCTGCCGCAGGCCGAGCGCGAGTACCTGTGGGCGCGCATCGCCACGCTCGCTGCGTTCGAGCACCGCGACGAGGCGCTCGACTGGTACGCGCGCGCCGGCGCCGCGCCGCTCGAGGACACGCAGCTCGCCTGGAAAGCGCGCGCGGCGCTGCGCGCGGGACGCTGGCAGGCGGTGCTCGACGCCATCGAGCCGATGTCGCCGCAGGCGAGCCTCGATCTGGCCTGGACCTACTGGCGCGGACGCGCGCGCGATGCGCTCGGCGATGCCGAGGGCGCGCGCGAGCAGTACCTGAGGATCGCCGGGCAGCCGTTGTATTACAGCGTGCTCGCCACCGAGGAGCTGGGCGGCGAGGCGAGCATCCCGCTGCCGCACCACGAGGCGAGCGAAGCCGAGGTGGACGAGGCGCGCGCCAACACCGAGCTGGCGCGCGCGCTCGAGCTCTACCGCCTGGGACTGCGCACCGAGGCGACGCGCGAATGGATGTTCGCGGTGCGCCACATGGACGACCGGCGCCTGCTCGCGGCGGCCGAGCTGGCGCGGCGCGCCGCGGTCTTCGACCGCGCCATCGGCACCGCCAGCCGCACCGAGCTGCTGCACGACTACCGCATGCGCTACCCCGCGCCGTTTCGCGACGTGTTCCGCGAGTACGCAGGCGCCTACGGCCTCGAGGAGGCCTGGGTGCTCGGCACGGTGCGCCAGGAGAGCCGCTTCATCGCCGAGGCGCGCTCGGGCTCCGGGGCCGCCGGCCTGATGCAGATCCTGCCGCACACCGCGCGCTGGGTGGCGCGGCGCATCGGCGACAAGGGCTACTCGCCGAAGCGCGTCGCCGAGGTGGAAACCAACGTCTCGCTCGGTGCGCGCTACCTGCAGCACGTGCTCGCGCGCACCGGCCACCCGGTGCTCGCCTCGACGGCCTACAACGCCGGGCCGAACCGCGCGCTGCGCTGGCAGCCGGCGCAGGCGCTCGAGGGCGCGATCTTCATCGAGTCGATCCCGTTCGACGAGACGCGCGAGTACGTGAAGCGCGTGATGGCGAACACGGTGCATTACGCGCTGCTGCTGGAGGGGCGCAGCACCCCCCTCAAGCAGCGCCTGGGGATCATCGCCGGGCGCGGCGCCGCCGCCGCGGCCGCGCTCGCCGAGGAGCCGGACTGAGCGTGCGCCACGACGACATCCTCGTCGTCGGCGGCGCGGGATTCGTCGGCCGGCACCTAGTGGCGGCGCTCGCCAGGCGCGGCGCGCGCGTCACCGTGCCGACGCGCCGGCGCGAGCGCGCCAAGCACCTTCTGCCCCTGCCCACGGTGGAGGTGCTCGAGGCCGACGTCGGCCGCCCGGGCGAGCTCGAGCGGCTCGCCGCCGGCAAGGACGCGGTGGTGAACCTGGTCGGCGTGCTGCACAGCCGGCGCGGCCGGCGCGACGAGCGCGGCCCGAACGACTACGGCCCCGACTTCGCGCGCGTGCACGTGGAGCTGGCGCAGGCGGTGGTGGGCGCCTGCCGCGCCGCGGGGGCAAAGCGGCTGCTGCACATGAGCGCGCTCGGCGCCGACCCGCGGGGGCCGTCGGAGTACCTGCGCTCCAAGGGCATCGGCGAGCGCGCGGCGCTCGCCGCCGAGGACCTCGCGGTGACGGTGTTCCAGCCCTCGGTGATCTTCGGGCCGGAGGATTCGTTCCTCAACCTGTTCGCGCAGCTGGCGCGCTTCCTGCCGGTGCTGGCGCTCGCCTGCCCCGAGGCGCGCTTCCAGCCGGTGTACGTCGGCGACGTCGCCCAGGCGTTCGTCGCCGCGCTCGATGTGCGCGAGGCGCACGGCCGGCGCTACACCCTGTGCGGCCCGCGCCAGTACACGCTGCGCGAGCTGGTGCAGACGGTATGCCGCATCACGGGGCGGCGGCGCCTCGTCATCGGCCTGGGCGATCGCCTGTCGTACCTGCAGGCGCGCATGATGGAGCTCCTGCCGGTGAAGCTGATGACGCGCGACAACTACTACTCGATGCGGGTGCCGAGCGTGTGCGACGGCGCGTTTCCTTTCGGCATCGAGCCTGCGGCGCTGGAGGCGGTGGCGCCGGCGTGGCTGGCAGTGCGCTGAGCGCCGGCATGCTGCTGCTCATCGGCAACAAGAACTACTCGTCCTGGTCGCTGCGGCCCTGGCTGGCGATGAAGGTGCTCGGCATCCCGTTCGAGGAGAAGCGCGTCCCGCTCTACGGGCCGGATTCCAAGCGCGAGCTCCTGCAGTACTCGCCTGCGGGCAAGGTGCCCTGCCTGGTGGACGGCGAGCTGCGCGTGTGGGACTCGCTCGCGATACTCGAATTCCTCGCCGAGCGTCATCCGGGGCTGTGGCCGGCCGAGGCGACGCTTCGCGCCCGCGCCCGCTCGGTGTCGGCCGAGATGCATTCGGGCTTTCCCGACCTGCGCCAGCACATGAGCATGAACGTGCGCAAGCGCCATCCCGGCAAGGGACGCACGCCCGAGGTGCTGGCGGAGATCGCGCGCATCGTCGAGATCTGGGGCGAAGCCCGCGGCCCGTTCCTCTTCGGCCCGTTTTGCGCCGCGGACGCCATGTACGCGCCGGTGGTGCTGCGCTTTCGCACCTACGAGGTCGAGCTGCCGCCCGTGTGCCGCGCCTACGCCGATGCCGTGCTCGCGCTGCCCACGCTGCAGGAATGGATGCGCGACGCCGGGCGCGAAACGGAGACGCTGCCCCAGTTCGAACAGACCGCGTGAAGAAGTACGTCGTCGGCGGGGTGGTGCGCGACGAGCTGCTCGGCCTGCCGGTCGCCGATCGCGACTGGGTCGTGGTGGGCGCCACCCCGGAAGACATGGTGCGTGCGGGCTTCCGGCCGGTGGGCAGGGACTTTCCGGTGTTCCTGCATCCCGAGACGCACGAGGAATACGCACTCGCGCGCACCGAGAGAAAAAGCGGGCGCGGCTACCGAGGCTTCACCGTGTACAGCGCGCCCGACGTCACGCTGGAAGCCGACCTCGCGCGGCGCGATCTCACCATCAACGCCATGGCGCAGGACGAGTCCGGGCGCCTTATCGATCCTTACGGCGGCGAGAAGGACCTGCGCGAAGGCATCCTGCGGCACGTGAGCGAAGCGTTCGAGGAGGATCCGGTGAGGATCCTGCGCGTGGCGCGGTTCGTCGCGCGCCTGGGCTTTCGCATCGCGCCCGAGACCCAGGCGCTCATGCGGCGCATGGTGGATTCGGGCGAGGCCGACCACCTCGTCGCCGAGCGCGTGTGGCAGGAGTTTTCGCGCGGCCTGATGACGACGCACCCCGCGCGCATGCTCGAGGTGCTCGCCGAGTGCGGCCTCGCCCAGCGGCTGCTGCCGGAGCTGAAGAACGAGCGCGCGGCGCTCGAGCGCGCGGCGCGCGCCAACGCGCCGCTGCCGGTGCGCTGCGCGGTGCTCGCCTGGGGCCTCGAGGAGCAGGCCGTGCGCTCGCTGTGCGAGCGCCTGCGCGCGCCCAACGAGGATCTGGAGCTCGCCCTGATCGCGAGCCGCTGCCGGCCGCTGCTCGCGGCGCGCGAGCCGCGCGAGCTGCTCGAGCTGCTCAAGCGCGCGGACGCCATCCGCCGGCCCGAGCGCTTCGCGCAGATGCTCGATGCGGTGCGGCTGGCCGAGCCCGCGGCGGACCTGAAGCGGGTGGAGCAGGCGTTCGCCGCCGCGGCCGCGGTCGATGCAGGCGCCATCGCGCGCGAGTCGGCGCACGACATCGGCGCGCGGGTGGCGCAGGCGCGCGCAGCGGCGATTGCGAAGGCGCTGGCACACGAGTAAAGTAGTTACTATACTTTAGTATAGTGGATACTGAACTCAAGATTCTCGCGGCCGCGGAGCAGCTGTTCGCCGAGCGCGGCTACGCGGGCACGCGCACCGCCGAGATCGCGCGCGCCGCGAAGGTCACCGAGCGCACGCTCTTCAAGCACTTCCCGGACAAGGAGACGCTGCTCGCCCGCGCGCTGCAGCCGGCGCTGCTCGCGGCGGCCACGCCGCCGCCGGCGAGCGCGGCGCCCTTCGCCGCCTGGTTCGAGACGCTCCTGCGGCAGCGGCTCGCTGCGGCGCAGGCGCACCCGCATGCGCTGCGCATGGTGCTCGTCGCGCTGCTGACGAGCGAGGCTGCGCGCCGGCGCTTCGCGCCGCTGTGGAAGCGCGAGCTCTGGGGCGGGCTGGTGACAGCGGTCGCGCGCTTCCAGGCCCGCGGCGAGCTGCGCGCCGACCTGGAGGCCGAGGCGCTCGCGCGCATGGTGCTGTCGTTCGCCCTCGGATACTTCGCCACGCGCACGCTGGTCGCGCCGGGGATCGCGTGGGACGACGACAAGGAGATCGCGCGCCTGCTCGAGGTTCTGCGGCGCGGGGCCGTCCCGGGCGCCTAGATCAGCCGGCCGATCGCCCAGGCCACGAGGCAGAAAAGGACCGTGCTCGCGAGCGGCACGTAGTAGGCGCGCCCGCGCACGCTGAACTTCAGATCCCCGGGCAGCCGCCCCACGCCCAGGCGCTGCAGCCAGGGCGTCGCGGCCGCGAGCACGGCGAGCGCGATGAAGATCGTCAGCAGCCACTTGATCATCGGCGCCGACAGGATACACTCGCGCGCTTTGCCGGGACCCGCCCGTGATCGACCTCTACACCTGGAGCACGCCGAACGGCCGCAAGGTCTCCATCATGCTGGAGGAATGCGCGCTGCCGTACCGCGTGCACCCGATCAACATCGGCAAGGGCGAGCAGTTCACGCCCGAATTCCTCGCCTTGAATCCCAACAACCGCATCCCGGCGATCGTCGACAGCGAGGGTCCCGACGGCAAGCCGCTGCCGCTGTTCGAATCCGGCGCGATCCTCATCTACCTCGCGGAGAAAACCGGCAAGTTCATGCCGCGCGATCCCCGCACGCGCCTTGTCTGCCTGCAGTGGCTCATGTTCCAGATGGGCGGCGTCGGGCCGATGTTCGGCCAGGCGCACCACTTTATTCGCAATGCCAAGGAGCAGGTGCCCTACGGCATCAAGCGCTACACCGACGAGACGCGGCGTTTGTACGGCGTGCTGCAGACGCGCTTGAGCGACGCCGAGTATCTGGCCGACGAGTACTGCATCGCCGACATCGCCACTTTCCCCTGGGTGGCGCGCTTCGAGTGGCACAAGGTGGATTTGAACGACTTCCCGGCGGTGAAGCGCTGGTTCGACAAGATCAACGCGCGGCCGGCGGTGCAGAAAGGCATGGCGGTGCCGACGCCGCCGTAAGAAAGGGGGTCAGAGCAACATTTCCACCGGCAGGCGACGACGCGAACGTCGTCCCAGCGCCCCCGCAGTTCAAAACGATCTCGTGTTTTTT
>JBBDXL010000015.1:3469-8813 GCA_040902335.1 Burkholderiales bacterium | reverse complement strand
CATGGACGCGGCGTGCGTGCACGCGCTCGCCTACGTGGACGACAGGGCGGTGGGAACCGGCCGGCTCCTGCCCGACGGCCACATCGGGCGCATGGCGGTGTTGAAGGAAAACCGGGCTGGCGGCGTAGGCGGCGCGATCCTCGCCTGCCTCGTGGCGGAAGCGCGCCGGCGCGGAATGAAACAGGTCGTGCTATCGGCGCAGACGCACGCGCTCGGCTTCTACCGCAAGCACGGGTTTCGCGAGGTGGGCGCTATTTTCGAGGAAGCCGGCATCCCGCATCAGGAAATGCGGCGCGTGCTGAACTCGTAGCGCAGCGTGGTGTCCTCGGCGCCATCGCTGGCGAACGCGCGTTCGGCAAAGCGCGTCTCGGCGCCCTGCAGCAGCACGCTCGAGCAGCGCGTGCCGTAGCGCTCGTCGACGATGCGCGCCGGCTCGAGAATCTCGAACAAAGGCTCGAGCGATGGCGGGCTCGCCCGAAAGCGGGTCTTGTGGTCCTCGACTTCGGGCGAGTCGAGCAGCAGGTTGCCGAGGCCGTACCAGCCCGGCGCGAGGCGGCGCGGCGCGCCGTCGCGATTCGACAGCCACCAAAGCTCCGCACCGTCCGCCGCCAGCAGGTTGAAACCGCTGTAGGCCGACTTGCGCTCCGCCAGCTGCGGCACGTCCACGCCGTCGAGATAGCGCGTCACCAGGGCGCCGCGCGATTCGGCGGCGCCGGGTTCCGTGCCGCCGCGGTAATTGGTGACCGCAGCAAAGCGTCCGCCGCGCGAAACCCCCATCCACGTGCCTCGCGCCTGCAGGTCGCGGCCGGCGAGCACCTCGGGCTTGTCGTCCCAGAACGCGGCGCGGCTCGCCGGCCGGTCGTGGAACTCGTCGCGGTTGGCGGCGACGACGAGAGGATATTCCGCATGCACGCGCCAGCCGACGAGGATCAGGCACATACGAAGCGCTCGACATGGCGCTGCAGCCCGAGCCCGGCGGCTTCGCGCTCGAGCAGCGCTTCGAACGTGCGCTCATCGCTCACGTTTTCGTAGACCTCCATGTACGTGGTCGGCTCGTCGCGGCGCCGCAGCCAGCGGCCGCGCACGCCGGTCGCGCCTTCGATCGTTTCGAACAGACGCTCGACCTCCTGACGCAGCGCGGGCAACCGGCTCGCATCGACCCGGTAGTAGACGTAGTAGCTGGTCACGCGTAGGGCAGGGGGAGCAGCTCGAGCGCCGGGCCGTCCGCCGAGCGCAACCGCAGCGGCTGTGCGCTCTCCAGCGCGCTGATCTGCGCTACGGCCAGCAGTTCGCTGCCGCCTGCGGGCGCCGCCGCCGCATTGACCACCATACCGCTCGCCTGGCCGGGCAGGTGATCCGCGAACAGTTCATCGCCCGCCGCGGCCGACGCCGTCACGCGCGCGCGCACCATGCGCCGCTTGAGCACGCCGCGGTACTGCATGCGCGCCACGATTTCCTGGCCGGGGTAGCAGCCTTTCTTGAAATCCACCGCCCCCAGGCGCTCGAGGTTGACCATCTGTGGCACGAACTGGTCCTGCGTCGCCAGCAGCACCTGCGCCCGACCGGCGCGAATTTCTTCCAGCGCCCAGGCGTCCTCGTCGGGTGCGTTGGCGATCACGGCAATGTGTGCGCGCTGTGCCGCGGGTACGAGGACCAGAAAGCGCTGTGCCGCGACCTGAACGACGATGCCGTCTTGCGCGTGTGTCGTGCGCATCGGCCCCTGCGGTACGGCGAATCCCAGCGCCGCGAGCCGCGCTGCGGCGCCGCCACCCCAGAGGCCGAACTGCGCCCAGGCCGCGCTCGCATCGGCAAGCTTCACCTTGGCGCGCAGGATGAACATCGACAGGCGCTTCGCCACCGCCGGCGCGATCTCGCGCGGCAGCTGCAGCAGAAACTCGCCGCCCTGCGGCACGACGAGAAGGGTGGCGAGCAGGCGACCTTTGGCCGAGCACCACCCTGCGATGCGCACCTCGCCGGCCGCGAGCGCGGCGATGTCGCTCGTCAATTGCGCGTGCAGAAAGTCCCGCGCCTCGTCGCCCGAACACGACAGCAATCCGAGCCGCTGCAGCTCCGCGGCGAAGTAGGAAACCTTGGCGTCCATCGTAGAATGCTCGAACCGATTTTATGCCGTTTTCCGTCCCTCGCTCGCTGCGTGCCCTGCGGTCGCTCGCGATTCTCGCCGCGCTCGCGCTATGGGCATACGGCGCGTGGTATGTGCATGTGCCCATGCCGGCCGCCAGCCTGCCCCTTGAGTTCGAAATCCCGGCAGGAAGCGGCCTGCGCGCCACGGCGCGATTGCTGGAAAAGGCCGGGCTGGATGTGCAACCGCTGCATTTCGAGATCTACGCCCGCGTCACCGGCCGCGCAGGGGCGATCAAAGCCGGCAATTACGAGGTCACGGCGCCGACCAGTCGCGCGGAACTGCTCGACAAGCTGACGCGCGGGGCCGTCATGCAGGCGGAATTGCGCATCATCGAGGGCTGGAACTTCGGCCAGCTGCGCGCCGCGCTCGACGCGAGCCCGTTCCTGAACCACGACACGGAGGGCCTGAGCGACGCCGAGCTGCTGGCGCGCGTCGACGCCAAGGAAGTTCATCCCGAAGGTCTGTTCTTTCCCGACACCTACCTGTTCGCGCGCAGCTCGAGCGACCTCGCCGTGCTGCGCCGGGCCTATCGGGCCATGCAGCGCCACCTGGCCGAGGAGTGGGCGCAGCGCGCCGCGGACGTTCCCTACAAGACGCCGTACGAAGCGCTCGTCATGGCGTCCATCGTCGAAAAGGAGACCGGCCGACCGCAGGAGCGCGACCAGATTGCCGGCGTGCTGGTCAATCGGCTGCGCATCCGCATGGCCCTGCAAGCCGATCCGACCGTGATCTACGGGCTGGGCAAGGAGTTCGACGGCAACCTGAAGCGCGTGCACCTGAATACCGACGGGCCGTACAACTCGTACACGCGTCCCGGCCTGCCGCCCACGCCGATCGCGCTCCCGGGACTCGCCTCGCTGCGCGCGGCGCTGCGCCCCGCGCAGACCAAGGCCCTGTACTACGTGTCGCGCGGCGACGGCTCCAGCCAGTTCTCGCGCAGCCTCGAGGAGCACAATCGCGCGGTGTCAAAATACCAGCTGCAACCGAGAAGGAAATGACGCGCGGCCGCTTCGTGACGCTGGAAGGCGTGGACGGCGCCGGCAAATCCACGCACGTGGCGTGGATCGCCGAGCGGCTGCGCGCGCCGGGCCGCAAGGTGCTGGTGACCCGCGAGCCGGGCGGCACGCCGCTTGCCGAGCGCTTGCGCGAGCTGGTGCTCGCCGAGCCGATGGACCCGATCGCCGAGACCATGCTCCTGTTCGCGGCGCGCGCCGATCACGTGCAGCGCGTGATCGGCCCGGCGCTGGCTGCGGGCGACTGGGTGCTATGCGATCGCTTCACCGACGCCACTTTCGCCTACCAGGGGGGCGGGAAGGGCGTGGCCGCGGAGCTGATCGCCCATCTCGCGCAGGTGTCGCATGACGGGCTGCTCCCCGATCGCACCCTGGTCTTCGATTGCCCCTACGAGGTAAGCCGGGAACGCCTGAACCGCGCGGCGCGCAGCCCCGACCGGTTCGAGCGCGAAGACCGCGATTTCTTCGAGCGCGTGCGTCAGGCCTATTTCGCGCTCGCGCGCACGGACCCCGAGCGCATCCGCGTCATAGACGCCAGCGGGTCTCCGGAGAAAATTAAGAAAGTAGTAGAGGAAGAGATTTCAGATCTATGATTAATATGTTTTATCCTTGGCAGATAGAGCCCTGGAAGGCGCTGCGATCGAAGCGGGAGCGAATGCCGCACGCGCTTCTGATCCATGGTGCTCAGGGCATCGGCAAGCTCCAATTGGCGGAACGTTTCGCGCAGAGCCTCCTGTGCGAATCCGCGAACGCCGCAGGCGAACCGTGTGGCGAGTGCGCAGGATGCCGCTGGTTTGCCGCGGGCAACCATCCTGACTTCAGGTGGGTGGAGCCCGACGCGCTCGCGCGTCAATCGGCGTCCGGCGGCGATGCGGAGGAGCCGGCACCCGGTCGGGCGACCAAGCCGAGCATGGAGATCAAAGTCGATCAGATCCGCGCTCTGGACGATTTCCTCAATCTGAAATCCCACCGCGCCGGTCCCCGCGTGGCGTTGATTCACCCTGGGGAGGCCATGAATCCGAACGCCGCAAACGCGTTGCTGAAGGCGCTCGAGGAGCCGCCCGGACGCGCGCAGTTCATCCTTGTCTCGCACAGGCCGGCACGCCTCCTGGCCACGATTCGCAGCCGCTGCGTGTCCGTGCCCGTACCCATACCGGCCGCAGCGGCGTCGCTCGACTGGCTGGAAAGCCAGGGAACGCGCGATGCCGCTTCCTGGCTGGCATTTGCGTCCGGGTCGCCATTGCGGGCCCTGCGGTACGCGAGCGAGGCTGGCGCCACGATTGCGCGTCGCCGCCTGGCCCTTGAGGCGGGTGACTTCGACGCCCTGGGAGCGGTCAATGACCGCGAGCAGCTCGAAGAGCTGGCCGAGGTCCTGCAAAGGCACGCGCTCGATATGGCGTTCGCGACCTACTGCGGCCGCGCTAAGTACGGGAGCACGGCAGGCTCCCGGGACGGCGATGCGTGGTTGCGCTACGCGAGGCTGATGGGGCGAAACCGGGCGCTTGCGCGCCACCCGTTGAATCCGCGCCTGTTCGCAGCTGAGATGCTGGCGGCGATGCCTAGAAAGTGAGCAGGGGAGACTGAAGGCGGGAATGCGATCGTGCAAAGTGGAATAGTGTGACTAGATTTAACATAATGCACAATGATGAACTAACACCTAAGCCAGGCCGTCAATTCCAACCCTTGGCGGGCGGGATCGGCACCCTCAGGACCGAGATCCCTTCCTCGATCAGCTCTTCGTGCTCTTCCTGACTCGCCTGGCCGCGAATCGTCCGCGCAGGGGCTTCGCGATAATGAATGCGCCGGGCTTCGGCGGGGAACTCCGTCCCCACGTCCTCGGAGCGCGTCAGAAGCTCATCCAGCATGCGCGAGTAGAGCTTCTGCGCCAGCGCCAGGGGGTCCTGCGGATTTTCGTCCCGCGTGACAGGCTGGGGCGCCCCGGTATTGAACCGGGTTGCAGAAGGAACACGATCCACTTCCTGCGCCCCGCATGATGGGCAGCCCACCAGGCCTCGGGAGCGCTGCGCGGCGAATTCCTCGGCCGAGGCAAACCAGCCCTCGAACCGATGGCCCGCCCCGCATTCCAGGTCGAAGATCTTCATGTGTCGGATTCTATTACGATGTCGCCGTCATGACCCCCGACCGGATCGAAGGCAAGTGGATCGACCTTTTTGCGGAGGTCTTCGCG
>JBBDXL010000015.1:0-3369 GCA_040902335.1 Burkholderiales bacterium | reverse complement strand
GCGCTGGGAAGCGCTGGTGATGTACGACCGCGCCGACGTGAACGGCACGGAGCAGCGCGCCTTCGCCGGCAATTTCCTGTACTCCACGGGGGCCAACGAGGTCGCCGGCCGGCATACGCTCGGGCACTTCGACCTGCCTTTCCGGCGCTGCACGGTGGAGCTCGACGGCGAAGCGGTGGTGCGCGAGGGCAAGCTCGCCACGTGAGCCCGCTGCTGTTCCTGCACGGGGTGGGCGGCGGCCACGCCGCCTGGGATCGGCAGCTCCCCTACTTCGCCGCACGCGGCTACCGCGCGCTTGCCTGGGACCAGCCCGGATACGGCGGCACCCAGCCCGTGGATCCCTACGATCTGGAGCAGGTGGCGACGGTGCTCAAACGGCACATCGGCAAGGAGCCGGCGATTCTCGTCGGTCACAGCATGGGCGGCTTCGTTGCGCAGGAAGCCTACGCGCGCTTTCCGGAATGCGTCTGCGCGCTGGTGCTGTGCTTCACCAGCGCGGCCTTCGGCGGCAGCGGCAGCGACTTCGCGCGCCAGTTCATCGCCGCGCGCATCGCGCCGCTCGACGACGGCAAGACCATGGCGGAGATCGCTGCGCGGCTGATGCCCGCCATGCGCGGCAGCCGCTCGGAACCGGGCGGACTGGCGCTCGCGGAGCGCGTCATGGCCGCCGTGCCTCCCGAGACCTACCGCAAGGCGGTGCGGCTCCTCACCACGTTCGACCGGCGCGAGCAGCTCGAACACATCCGCGTGCCGACGCTACTGGTGGCAGGCGGCGACGACCGGGTCACCCCGGCGGCGGTGATGGAGCGCATGGCGCAGAAGATCCCGGGCGCCGAGTTCGTCCTGCTGGAGGGCTGCGGGCATCTCGGGCCCATGGATCAGCCGGACCCTTTCAACACGACGCTCGCGCAATTTCTCGAGCGCCGCAAGCTCTGAGGAGGCCGATCGATGCCCGACTGCCGCAATCCGATCCCCGCTACGCCGTCGCCGGCTCGAACTATTCCCTGAACGGCAAGCAAAAGGCCCTGCTCGCGCTCGCCGAGGAGCTCAGGCCGCGCTTCGCCGGGCGCGCTACAAGCATCCGCGCCGGGTGGTATTCGCGGACGCGCTGCCGAAGAACGCCCTCGGCAAGATCCAGAAGCACGAGCTGAAGAAGCTGCTCTAGCCCGTTCAGGTCACCTGCAGCTGCACCGACCCGAGCGCGCCCGCCTCGAAGCGAATCCGGTCGCGGGCCCGCGGAAACTTGGAAGTCACAAGACTGCCGGTGATCACGATGTCGCCGCTGCGCAATCCGTGGCCCCGGCGCGCGAGGTGGTTTGCCACCCAGGCCAGGGCAGCGAACGGATGTCCCATGGTGTCGGCGCCGCGTCCCTCCCCCACGACCTGGCCGTTCACGAAAGCCACCCCGACGATGGCGGCGAGGTCGATGCGGCGCCATTCGGTGCTTGGCTCCCCGAGCACGGCGCCTTCGTTCCATGCGTTGTCCGCCGCCAGCTCCAGGCCACGCGCCGACAGCGTCGTGTAGTCCGCGCCACGGTCATCGGCCAGCTCCAGTGCCGGCATGACGGCGCCCACCGCGCTGGACGCTCCTTCAATCGTGTACGGGGCGCCTTGTGCCGGCAGGTCCATCTTCATGCGCACTGCGATTTCGAACTCGACCAGCAGGCGGCCATAGTCCACCGCGCGCACGGACGCGGGGCCGCGCACCACCTGGCGCGCGTGCAGGCACCCGGCAAGCGGCGCATCCAGCCCGACCATGGCCCGCATGCGCGGCGTCGTCAGGGCGATCTTGTGGCCTGCGACGTCACCGCAGGCGCGCGACTTAAGGCATACGAAGGTGTCCTGCACCGCGTACGCCTCCTCTATGCCGCTCGGCGCGAGCGCAGCCGGCATGGGGCGGGAGGGAGTCCGCTCCAGGTGCTGCCGCACGAGCCAGCGTGCGGCCCGGTGCACGCGATTGGCGTCGTCGGCGCGCATCAATTCGATTCTAGCGGTTGCCGTAGGCGCCGGCTTTGCAGACAATAGGCCCCCAGAAGGACATTGCATGCCCCTCACGCATCGCCACTATGACAATGCCTTGGTGCTCGCGCCTGCCGGACGCTTGGACCACGACAATTGCGAAGCCTTTCGCGAGGAGCTGGCACCCCACCTCGAGCGCTCGGCAAAGGACGGCATGTCCATCGTCCTCGACCTCTCCGGGCTGGAATACGTCTCCAGCGCGGGCCTGCGCTGCTTCATGCTCGCCGCGAAGCAGGCCAAGGCGCAGCACAACCGCATCGTGATCGCGGCGATGCAGCCGGTGGTCGCCGAGATTTTCCAGATCGCGCGCTTCAACCTCGTGTTCGAGGCCTTCCCGAAGGTGCGCGACGCGCTCGCCGCGCTGTCGCCCACCGCCGCAGCCGCGTTCGACCGGGGATAGCGCGGGTGCGCGTCCGCTTCTGGGGCACGCGCGGCTCGATCCCCGTCGCGCTGACCTCTGCGGACATCCGTGACAAGGTCGCGGAGGCGCTGTTCCGGGCCGAAGGCCGGCGCTTCGTATCGGTGGGCGAGGCGCACGATTTCGCCGTCAAGCATCTGGATTTTGCCCTGACGCACACCTTCGGCGGCCACTCGCCTTGCGTCGAGCTGGAAACCGGCGCCCGGGAGTACCTGGCGTGCGATATGGGCAGCGGGGCGCGCCCCTTCGGCGCGCACGTGTTGGCGCGCCAGTCCGGCAAGCCGGCGACCGTGAACGTATTCATGTCGCACGTGCATTGGGACCACATCATGGGCTTCCCGTTCTTCGGGCCGGCATACGTCCCGGGGACGCACATCCGCATCCACGGCTGCCACGAGGTGATCGAGCAGGCGTTCCGTTTGCAGCAGGCACCTCCCTGCTTCCCGGTCGAATTCTCCCAGCTCGCCGCCGACATCGAGTTCGTGAAGCTCGCACCAGGGCGCACGCACGAGATTTCCGGCGTCCAGGTGACGCCGACGGCGCAGATGCATTCGGGGGAATCCTACGGCTACCGTTTCGAGGTGGGCGGCAAGGTCGTGGTGTATACGACCGACTCCGAGCACAAGCTGGAGAACCGCGCCCAGACGGAGCGCTTCGTGCGCTTCTTCCACGGCGCCGACCTGGTGGTGTTCGACGCCATGTACTCCCTCGCCGACGCCATTTCGGTCAAGGCGGACTGGGGGCACTCCAGCAACATTATCGGCGTCGAGCTTTGCCAGATGGCGCGCGTCAAGCACCTCGTGCTGTTCCACCATGAGCCGGCATACGACGACGCGACGATCGAGGGCGTGCTGCGGGAAACGCGGCGTTTCGAGGAACTGACGCGCGGCACCCAGCCGCTGCAGATCTCGGCGGCCTATGACGGCCTGGAG
>JBBDXL010000014.1:47266-51103 GCA_040902335.1 Burkholderiales bacterium | reverse complement strand
AAGACCGCACCCTGGTGATGATCTTCGAGAAGCAGTCCACGCGCACGCGGCTGTCCTTCGAGGCCGGCATGCACCAGCTGGGCGGCGCGGCGATCTTCCTCTTGACGCGCGACTCGCAGCTCGGGCGCGGCGAGCCGGTGGAGGACGCGGCGCAGGTCATCTCGCGCATGTGCGACATCGTCATGATCCGCACCTTCGAGCAGGCGATCCTCGAGCGCTTCGCCGCGAACTCGCGCGTGCCGGTGATCAACGGCCTCACCAACGAATACCACCCCTGCCAGCTGCTCGGCGACATCTTCACCTTCGTCGAGCAGCGCGGCCCGATCCGCGGCAAGACCGTGGCCTGGATCGGCGACTCGAACAACGTGTGCAACACCTGGCTGCAGGCGGCCGAGGTCCTGGATTTCAACGTGCACGTCTCGACGCCGCCCGGCTACGAGGTGGAGCCGGAGCGCGCGGGGCTGTACGGCACCGACCATTACGAGGAGTTCCGCGATCCGATGGACGCGGCGAAGAACGCCGACCTGGTGACGACCGACGTCTGGACCAGCATGGGTTTCGAAGCCGAGAACGACGCACGCCGCCGCGATTTCCAGGACTGGCAGGTCGACGCCGAGATGATGAAGGCGGCGCGCAAGGACGCTCTGTTCATGCACTGCCTGCCCGCGCATCGCGGCGAGGAGGTGGCCGCCGAGGTGATCGACGGGCCGAGCAGCGTGGTGTGGGACGAAGCGGAAAATCGCCTGCACACGCAGAAGGCGCTGATCGAGTTTTTGCTGCTGGGAAAGTTGAACAAGACCCGCGCGAAGCGCTAGGCGCCGCGCCTAGCGCCCGTACGGCGCGATGGTTTCGCGATAGGCATGCCAGGCCATGTGGCCGACGAGCGGGAGCGCGATCGCCAGGCCGACGAACATCGTCGCGAATCCGGCGGCCGTCAGGACGACGATCGTCGCCGCCCAGGCCAGCATCTGGGCTGGATTGCCGCGCAGGGCGTTGAAGCTCACGATCGCGGCGCTGATGGTGTCCATGTCGCGGCGGTCGAGGAGCATCGGCAGCGACAGCGCCGCGGTCGCAAACACGAACAGCGCCAAGCCCGCGCCGGCGGCGGCATAGGCGGCGGCGAACGTCCAGACCTCCGGCGCAGCCCAGTCGATGCGCCCGTCCGGGAAGAACAGGGCGACCACGACGACCGAGACGCGGATCCAGACGGCGAGCAGCAGCGTCAGGGCCAGCGCGTAGAAGCTGATCGCCGGAAAGTTGCCCTTCCAGGCCACGAGCGTCGGGCCGAGGCGCACCGCCTCGCCGGCCTCCCGGCGGCGGCTGATGTCGTACAGGCCGATGGCGAGGAAGGGCCCGACGAGCAGGAATCCGGTGCTCAGCGCGATGCCGACCGCGCCGCCGAAGTACTGCGTCAGGAAGAAGCCCATCAGGGCCAGTACGACGCCGTAGAACAGGCTGGGCGCGGGCGCAGCGGCGAAGTCGCGGCAGGCCGCCGCCATCCAGCGGCGCACGGCGCCCGGCGCAAGCCTGTTCACGCCTGGCCAGACGAACGCGCTTTCCTCATGCCTGCTATCCTCCGCCATGGCCGCAGAGCGTAGCAGCGCCGCGGGGCGGCCCGGCTAGCGCCCTTTCGCCTTGTCCTGCACGTCGCCGCCGAGCAGCGGCACGCCGCCCGCGCCGCCCGCGCCGAGCAATCCCGCCTCGCCATACACGCGCAGCTTCTCCCGCGTGTCCGCGATGTCGAGGTTGCGCATCGTCAGCTGCCCGATGCGGTCCGCGGGCGTGAAGAACGCTTCGCCCTTCTCCATCGTCAGCCGCTCGGGCTTGTAGCTGAGGTTCGGGCTCTTCGTATCGAGGATCGTGTAGTCGTTGCCCCGGCGCAGTTCCAGCGTCACTTCGCCCGTCACCGCCTTCGCCACCCAGCGCTGCGCGGTCTCGCGCAGCATCAGGGTCTGCGGATCGAACCAGCGCCCCTGGTACAGCAGCCGCCCGAGGCGCCGGCCGTTCGTCCGGTACTGCTCGATCGTGTCCTCGTTGTGGATGCCGGTGACCAGGCGCTCGTAGGCGACGTGCAGGAGCGCCATGCCCGGCGCCTCGTAGATGCCGCGGCTCTTGGCCTCGATGATGCGGTTCTCGATCTGGTCGCTCATGCCCAGGCCGTGCCGCCCGCCGATGGCGTTGGCCTGGGTCAGCAGCGCAACCGCGTCCGCGAACTGCTGGCCGTTGAGCGCCACCGGCATGCCTTGCTCGAAGCGCACCGACACCTTCTCGGTCTTCACCGCCACGTCCTCGCGCCAGAAAGCGACGCCCATGATCGGCTTGACGATGGCCATGCCCTTGTCGAGGAACTCGAGGTCCTTCGCCTCGTGCGTGGCGCCAAGGAGGTTCGAATCCGTCGAGTACGCCTTCTCGGCGCTCATTCTGTAGTCGAAGCCCGCCTGCGCCATGTACGCGGACATCTCCTTGCGGCCGCCCAGCTCGTCGATGAATTTCTGGTCGAGCCAGGGCTTGTAGATGCGCAAGGCGGGGTTCGCGAGCAGGCCGTAGCGGTAGAAGCGCTCGATGTCGTTGCCCTTGAAGGTGCTGCCGTCGCTCCAGATGCCGACCGCGTCCTCGCGCATGGCAATGACGAGCATCGTCCCGGTGACCGCGCGGCCGAGCGGCGTGGTGTTGAAGTAGGTCGTGCCGCCGGTCGAGATATGGAACGCACCGCACTGGATCGCCGCGATGCCCTCGGCGACGAGCTGCGGCCGGCATTCGACCAGCCGAGCGACTTTGGCCCCATAGGCGAGCGCCTTCTTCGGAATCTCGGCGTAGTCGGACTCGTCGGGCTGGCCGAGGTGGGCCGTGTAGGCGTACGGGATCGCGCCCTTGGCGCGCATCCAGTGCACCGCGGCGCTCGTGTCCAGACCGCCCGAAAACGCGATGCCGACCTTGTCGCCTTTCGGCAGCGTGCTGAGGATCGTGGCCAAGTTCCTGCTCTCCGAAAACTAGGGATGATACGTGATGGTGGATAGAATGGCGGCCGTGCGCGCCCTCACCCTGTCGCTGCTCGCTGCCCTGTCGGTCAACTGCGCCGCCGCGCCGTTCGCCGTGCACCTGGGGGAGACGCGCATGGTGCTCGATGCGCCGCCGGGCTTCGCCGACACGCTCGACCTGGCCTCGCCGCGGCTGCGCGAGCTCGCCGAGAGCCTCACCTCCGCCTCCAACCGCATCCTGCTGTTCGCGCTCACCGACGCCGACCTGCGCCTTTTCAGCCAGGGCGACGCGCCGGCGCTGCACCGCTACCTGCTGCTCGCCACGCCGCGCGCGCTGGAGCGCGACAGCGTCGGCCTGAGCCAGTTTCGCGACTTCACCGCGGAAGCGGCGCGCGCCCTGGGCGAGCCGGCGCAGCCCGAGGACATCAAGCCGTTCCTGAGCGCGCAGGCCGTAGGGCGCGCCAACCTGCTGCGCGTGCTGCGCCGCGAGCCGCTGGCGGCATCCCTGCTCATGGGCTCGCGCCTGCCGCCGCGCTACGGCGATACGCCGCAGTACCTCGTATTCACGACCACGCAGCTCCTGCTGCGCGGCAAGGCGCTGACGGTATCGGTGTACTCCGGCTACAACGACGCGGCCGACGCCGCCTGGCTGCTCGACATGACGCAGCGCTGGACCGGCGAGCTCCAGCGCCTGAATGCCCGCTAGCGCGGAGGCGCGCGTCGTCGCCGGGCCCTACGCCGGCGAGATTGCGGCGCCCTACCGCGCGCCCGACCTGCTGGCGTGCCTCGCCAGGCTGCCGCAAGTGCTGGCCGCGCCCGATGCGCACCTGATCGCCGAGGGGCGCAACCGCAATATCCG
>JBBDXL010000014.1:0-47166 GCA_040902335.1 Burkholderiales bacterium | reverse complement strand
GAGCGCCCGCCGCTCGCGGCCCGATTCGTCTGCCTGCTGGAGTGCGTCGCGGCGGGCATCCGCGCCATGCACGATGCGAGGTTCCTGCACAACGATCTCGGCAACCAGAACGTGCTGCTGCGCCCCGAAGGCGCTGCCCGCTGGTCCGGTTTCATGGTGGTGGACCTGAATCGCGGCCGCATCCGGCCCGCGCTCGGCCTGCGCCAGCGCGCGCGCGACCTGTCGCGCCTCGAGCTGCCCTCTGACCTGCTGCAGATGCTCGCGGAGATGTACTGGCGCGGCGTGCCGCCGCGAGCGCTGCTCGCCTGGGACCGCAGGTACCGGCGGCTCTACGGCCTGCAGGTCCTCAAGCGCCGTGCGCTCTCCGCGCTGCGGCGATGGCGCGGCGCGCGCGGCGTCGAGGCGCCCGCGCGCCACTACCCGGCGCCGCGCGAGCTGTGGATCTGGGACGCCGACACCGCGCAGCCGATCAGCGCGCTGCTGCGCCGCGACCGCGTGCGCAACTTCCCGCGCTCGCGCTATACGCGCGTGATCGCCGACGCGCTGCGCGGCGCGCCGCGCGCCTGGCGCGAGTACCGCGGTCTCCTGCCGCTCGCCTACGCGCAGCCGGTCGATTTCTCGGGACGCATCGGCATGGCGCTCGAACCCACGCCGCGTACGCTCGAGCGCGAGCTCGCGCTGCTCGCCGGGTTGGGTGCGCTGCCCGCGCTGGTGCGCTTCTATCACCACGACACGAGCGCGACGCGGCGCTGGCGCGCCGAGCTCGTGCACGCCCTGCATCGCGCCGGGCATGCGGTCAGCGTCGCGCTGGTGCAGGACCGGCGCGCGGTGCGCGAGCCCGACTCGTGGCGACGCTTCGCGTTCGAGGCGCTGGAAGACGTGGCGGGCGTGGTCGAGGCGGTCGAAGTCGGCCATGCCGTCAACCGCGTCAAGTGGGGCATCTGGGGCTTCGAGGACCTGCGCCCGCTCTATGCGCCGCTCGCGGAGCTGCAGGCGCGATTTGCCGCGCTGCGCTTCATGGGGCCCGCGCTGATCGACTTCGAGTATCCGGTCGCGTTTCCGGCGCTGCGCGAATGGCCGCGCGGCGTGCCGCTCGCGGCGCTTTCGCATCACCTGTACGTCGACCGGCGCGGCGCGCCCGAGAACCCGCAGAACGGCTTCGGCGCACCGGAAAAGTTCGCCCTCGGCCGCGCCCTGGCGCGCGCCACGCCGCACTGCGCGGACCGTTTCGTCGTATCGGAAGTGAACTGGCCGCTGCGCGGCACGGGCGCTCATGCGCCCATCCATGCGCCCTACTTCCCGCCGTGGCGGCACGCGGACGACCCGGGCGTGAGCGAGGACGAGTACGCGGACTATCTGCTGCGCTACCTGTGCCTCGCGCTCGGCTCGGGGATGGTCGAGCGCGTTTACTGGTGGCGCCTCGCCGCGCGCGGCTTCGGCCTGGTGGACGATACCGACCCGGCGGCGCTGCGGCCGCGTCCGGCCTATGCGCTGCTGCAGAACTTCCTGCGCGTGCTCGGTACGAGCACCTTCATCGGGGCGCGCCTGCCGGCGCGCAGCGGCGAGCGCCACGGCCGCTACCGCTTTGCCTTCCGCCGCCCGGACGGCGAGATCGTGGCGCTGACCTACGCGCATGGGCCGGCGCTGCCGTTCCCCGCGGAAGAAACGTTCGCGCGCGCCGAAGACGCCTTCGGCGAGGCGCTCGCCGGTGCGCCCGCCAGACTCGCGGGGCGGCCCGTCTACCTGCGCGGCGCACGCGCGTAAAATCCAGCCCCTATGCCCTCTTTCGACATCGTCTCGCAGGTCAACACCCAGGAAGTGAAGAACGCGGTCGAGCAGGCCAACAAGGAAATCCAGAACCGCTTCGATTTCAAGGGCTCGGACGCGCGCATCGAGCAGGCGGAGATGGCGCTCACGGTGTTCGCCGACGACGAATACAAGCTCGGGCAGGTCATCGATGTGCTGCGCCAGAGGATGGCGAAGCGCGTGATCGACGTGCGCAGCCTCGAGCTCGGCGCCGTGGAGAAGGCCGCCGGCGACAAGGCGAAGCGCCTGGTGACCGTGAAAGTCGGCATCGCGCAGGAAAAGGCAAAGAGAATCCAGAAGACCCTCAAGGACGCGAAGCTGAAGGTGCAGGCCTCGATCCAGGGCGACCTGGTGCGCGTTGCGGGCGGGAAGAAGGACGACCTGCAGGCGGCGATTCAGCTGGTCCGGCAATCGGTGACCGACCAGCCCTTGCAATACATCAATTTCCGCGACTGACCCGTACGGTGGGCCGTTGGCCCACCCTACGACCTGGGCAGACCCTCGATCCAGCGATCGTAGATGCGCTCGGCGACCGCGTGCAGCGCGGCCACGCGCCGCTCCAGGTCGCGCTCGATTTCCGCGGGCGCCTGCACCCCGGGCGAGCCCCGCGATTGCGCGATTTCCGCGGCGCCGCCACGCACCCAGCCGGCGATCATCTCCGGCGTCATCTCGACGTGGCACTGCATGCCGAAGTGGCGTCCGAGCGCGAACGCCTGGTTGGCGCAGTGCGCGTTCTCGAGCACGCGCGTGCCGCCGGGCGGGATGGAGAACGTCTCCCCGTGCCAGTGGAACGCCTCGAACGCCTGCACGGGCCCGAGCCAGTCGCGCGCCAGGGCGTTGTCCGCCGTGCTCACCTCGCCCCAGCCGATCTCCTTCACCGGCGCGGCGCGCACCTCGCCGCCGAAGGCGCGCGCCATCAGCTGGCCACCCAGGCAATGCCCGAGGACCGGCACGTCCTGGCGCACGGCGTCGGCGATGAGGCCGAGCGCCGGAATAATCCACGGCAGTTCGTCGTTCACGCTCATCGGCCCGCCCATGAACACGAGGCCCGCGAAGCCGCGCGCGCTGCGCGGCACCGAGCGTCCCTCGTCGAGCGGCACGAGCCGCCAATCGATCGCCTTGCGCTCGAGATAGCTGGCACAATGGCCCGGACCTTCGCTGGGAGCGTGACGGAATATGGCAACCGGTTTCATCGTACGGCATTGTAGTGCGCTCGCGCTGGCGCTCGCGGCTGGCGGCGCCGCGGCGACGGACGTGCAGCTGGTCGGCACCTTCGGCGACAAGGCGGCGATCCTGGTGATCGACGGCGGCGAGCCGCGCACCGTGCGCGTCGGCCGCGAAGCCGCGGGCGTGGGCGTGATCGCGGTGGAGCGCGACCGCGCCGTCATCGAGGTGGCGGGCATCCGGCGCACGCTGGCGCGCGGCCAGCACTACAGCACCGGCGGCGGCGACACGCGCCAGAGCGTGACGCTCTCGGCCGACACGCACGGGCACTTCCTCACCGACGGCGCGGTCAACGGCGTGCCCGTGCGCTTCGTCGTCGACACCGGCGCGACGGTGGTGGCGCTGCCGGCGAGCGACGCGGAGCGCCTCGGACTGGACTACCGCAAGGGTCCGGTCGCGCTCATCAAGACCGCGGCGGGCGTCGTGCCCGTGCACCGCGTGCGCTTCGAAAGCGTGCGCCTGGGCGCGATCGAGATCAACGCGGTGGACGGCGTCGTCATCGAGCAGGGACTGGACATCGCTCTGCTCGGCATGAGCTTCCTCAGCCGCGTGGAGATGAGGAACGAGGGCCAGCTGATGACCCTCACGCGGCGCTACTAGCCGGGCGCTACTTTCCCGGCACCAGCGGCACGAACCTGACGGGCAGCACGCGCCGCTCGTCGACGCCGCCGTCGGCGCGCCTGGTGAGCACGCGGAGCTCCTGCACGGCGTGGCTCGCGCCCACCGGGATCACGAGGCGCCCGCCCGGCTTCAGCTGGTCGACGAGCGCCTGCGGCACCTGCGGCGCAGCCGCGGTCACCACGATGCCGTCGAACGGCGCCTTTTCCGGCCAGCCGGCGTAGCCGTCGCCGATGCGCACCTCGACATTCGCGTAGCCCGCGGCGGCGAGCCGCGCCGCCGCGGTGCGCCCCAGGTCCCCGATCAGCTCGATCGTGTAGACCTGCGCCACGATCTCGGCCAGCACCGCCGCCTGATAGCCCGAGCCGGTGCCGACTTCGAGCACCGTGTGCCCGGGGCGCGGCGCCACGAGGTCGGTGGACAGCGCCACGATGTAGGGCTGCGAGATCGTCTGCCCGGCGCCGATCGGCAGCGGATGATTGCCGTAGGCAGCATCGCGCTGGCTCGCGGGCACGAAGCGGTGGCGCTCGACGCGCGAGAGCGCCGCGCGCACCGGCGGCGACATCGCGGCAATGCCGGTTTCGGCGCGCGTCGCCGCGTACATGGCGTCGACCTCCTCGATCATGCGCGCGCGCCGCGCGTCGAAGTCCTGGGCCACGGCGGCGCTCATGCCGAGCCAGGCCAGCACGCAGCTAGCCAGCTGTCTTGTCGCGCTCGATGAGGGCGTAGGCGGAATGGTTGTGGATCGACTCGAAGTTCTCCGACTCGACCACGAACCGGGTGATGCGCTCGTCGAGGTTGAGCAGCGCGGCGACGTCGCGCACCATGTCCTCGACGAACTTCGGGTTGTCGTAGGCGCGCTCGGTGACGTGCTTCTCGTCCGGGCGCTTCAGGAGGCCGTAGAGCTCGCTCGAGGCCTGCTTCTCCACCAGGTCGACGAGCTCCTCGATCCAGACGAACTCGCCGGTGTGCGCCGTCACAGTGACGTGCGAGCGCTGGTTGTGCGCGCCGTAGTCCGCGATGCGCTTCGAGCACGGGCACAGGCTGGTCACCGGCACCAGCACCTTCATGGCGAAGCACTGCTTGCCGCCTGCGATTTGCGAGACGAAGCTCACCTCGTAGTCCATGAGGCTCTTGACGCGCGACACGGGAGCGCTCTTCTCGATGAAGTACGGGAAGGTCATCTCGACCACGCCTTCCTCGGCCTCGAGCTTGGCCACCATCTCCTTCACCATCACCTGGAACGAGTCCACCGTGATCTCGCGCTCGTGCGCGCTCAGGATCTCCACGAAGCGCGACATGTGCGTGCCCTTGAAGTGGTGCGGCAGGCCCACGTACATGTTGAAGCTGGCGATGGTGTGCTGCACCCCGCCCGCGCGCTGCATGATCTGGATCGGGTGGCGGATGGCCTTGATGCCGACCTTGTCGATGGCGAGCTTGCGCGAGTCGGGCGCGTTCTGCACGTCCGGGATGTTGTGCAGATCCTTGGCTTTCATGGCGCCATTATAACTCCCGAGTAAATTACTCGGATAATACGGCGCGGATCGCCTTCTCGATGCCGGGGGCATCCAACCCTACCGACGAGAGGAGCTTTGCCGGATCGCCGTGGTCGATGAAGCGGTCCGGCAAGCCGAGCAGCAGCACGCGCTTCTCGATGCCCAGGCCCGCGAGCGTTTCGCAGACGGCGCCGCCCGCGCCTGCCATGATCTGGTGCTCCTCTACGGTGACCAGCAGCTCGTGCGCCTGCGCGAGTTGCTGCACGAGCTCGGCATCGAGCGGCTTCACGAAGCGCATGTTGGCCACCGAGGCATCGAGCGCCTCAGCCGCCTCGAGCGCGGGCTTCAGCATGGAACCGAAGGCGAGGATGGCGATGCGCCGGCCGCTGCGGCGCAGCTCGCCCCTGCCCACCGGCACGGTCTCGAACCCGCTGCCCGCCTCGCCGAGTGCCGCACCGCGCGGATAGCGCACCGCCGCCGGCGCGCCGAGCCGGAATGCCGTGGTGAGCATCCTGCGGCACTCCGCCGCATCCGCCGGCGCCATCACCGTGAGGTTGGGCACCGTGCGCAGGTAGGCAAAATCGAAGGCGCCGTTGTGCGTGGCGCCGTCGCCGCCCACCAGGCCGCCGCGGTCGAGCGCGAAGGTCACCGGCAGCTTCTGGATAGCGACGTCGTGGATCAGCTGGTCGTAGCCGCGCTGCAGGAACGTCGAGTAGATCGCCACCACTGGCCGCAGCCCTTCGCAGGCCATGCCGGCGGCGAAGCTGACCGAATGCTGTTCGGCGATGCCGACGTCGAAATAGCGCTGCGGGAATTTCTCGGAGTACCGCACCATGCCCGAGCCCTCGCGCATCGCCGGCGTGATCGCCACGAGGCGCTCATCGGCCGCCGCCATGTCGCACAGCCAGTCGCCGAACATCTGGCTGTAGGTGGGCTTCGGCGGCGTGGCCGCCTGCTTGATGCCCTCGGCCGGATCGAACTTGCTCGGCCCGTGGTAGGCGATCGGGTCGTCCTCGGCGAGCTTGTAGCCCTGGCCTTTGCGCGTGACGATGTGCAGGAACTGCGGCCCCTGCAGCTTGCGGATGTTGGTCAGGGTGGCGATCAGGGTGTCGAGGTCGTGGCCGTCGATCGGGCCGATGTAGTTGAAGCCGAACTCCTCGAACAGCGTCGAGGGCGTGACCATGCCCTTCACGTGCTCCTCGGTGCGTCGCGCGAGCTCCCACACGCCGACGCGCTTCAGGACGTGCTCGCTCGCGCGCCGCGCCGTCGAATACATGCGCCCCGAGAGCAGCCGCGCCAGGTAGTTGGTGAGCGCGCCCACCGGCGGCGAGATCGACATCTCGTTGTCGTTCAGGATCACGAGCAGGTCCACGTCCATGGCGCCGGCGTTGTTCATGGCCTCGAAGGCCATGCCCGCCGACAGGGCGCCGTCGCCGATCACCGCCACGCACTTGCGCTGCTCGCCCTTCGCCTTCGCCGCCACCGCCATGCCGAGCGCCGCCGAGATCGAGGTCGACGAATGCGCGGTACCGAAAGTGTCGTAGGGCGACTCGCTGCGGCGCGGGAATCCCGAGATGCCGTCGATCATCCGCAGCCGCGCCATCGCCTCGCGCCGGCCGGTGAGGATCTTGTGCGGATAGGTCTGGTGGCCGACGTCCCACACGATGCGGTCCGCGGGGGTCTCGAACACCTTGTGCAGCGCGATGGTGAGCTCGACGGTGCCGAGATTCGACGACAGGTGGCCGCCCGTCTTGGCCACCGATTCGAGCACGAACGCGCGCAGCTCCTCGGCCAGCCGGTGCAGGTCCTTGCGCCCGAGCGCGCGCAGCTGCGCCGGGTCGTCGATGGTCTTCAGCAGCTCGAACATCGAGGGATTGTAGCCGCCGGCGGGCAGCGCTTCGGTCAGGGTGGCCACGCCTAGAATTTCCTCAGCACGATGAAATCGGCGAGCTCGCGCAGGCGCCGCGCGCCCGCGCCGAGCGGCGCCAGCGCTTCATGCGCATTGTGCCTGAGTTCCTGCGCCAATTCCCGCGCGCGCGCCAGGCCCATCACCGACACGTAGGTGGGCTTGGCGGCGCGCGCGTCCTTGCCCGCGGTCTTGCCCAGCGTCGCGCTGGAGGCCTCTTCGTCGAGCACGTCGTCCACCACCTGGAACGCGAGCCCCACGGTCTTCGCGTACTGGTCGAGGCGCTCGCGGAGCATCGCGTCGGCCGCGCCGCCGCAGGACGCGCCGAGCAGCACCGCGGCGCGGATCAGCGCCCCGGTCTTGTGGATGTGCATGGCTTCGAGCTCGGGCACGCTGAGCGCCTTGCCGGTCGCGGCGAGGTCGATCTGCTGCCCGCCCGCCATGCCGCGCGAGCCCGCGGCCGCCGCGAGCAGCCGCACCATCTCGAGCTGCGCGCGCGGCTCGTCCGCGAGCGCATACTCGGCTAGCAGCTGGAAGGCGAGCGACTGCAGGGCGTCGCCCGCCAGTAGCGCGGTCGCCTCGTCGAATTCCACGTGCACCGTGGGCTTGCCGCGGCGGAGCACGTCGTCGTCCATGCACGGCAGGTCGTCGTGCACCAGCGAGTAGGCGTGGATCAGCTCGACCGCCGCGGCCGCCACCTCGAGCCGCTCGGCCTTCGCCCCGGCGACCTCGCCCGCGGCGAAAGTCAGGAGCGGGCGCACGCGCTTGCCGCCTTCGAGCACCGCGTACCGCATGGCTTCGTGCAGCCGCGCCGGCGCCAGCCGCGCCGCGGGCAGGAGTCGCGCGAGGACCGCTTCCATTCGCGCCTGGATACCGCCCATCCAGGCCGCGAACCCCGGGTCAGGCGCCGTCACCGGGCTCGGGTTCCACTGCGAGCTTCTTCAGCACCTCGCCCTCGAGCACCTTCACCTGGCGCTGGGCCGCCTCCAGCCGCTCCTGGCAGAAGCGCGCCAGCTCCAGCCCGCGCTTGTGCGCTTCCAGCGCCTGCTCGAGCGAGAGCTTGCCGCCTTCCATCTGGGCGACCAGCTTCTCCAGCTCGGCGAGCGCTTTCTCGAAAGTGGCCTCGGCGGCGGGCTTTGCCATGGCGTGAACTTAGCCGACCGGCGCTTTCCCGGTCAAACCTTCCCTGGGGTAGAATGCGCGCCATTTTTTCGAGTTCCGGAGCCATGTCCGACCTGCCGAGTCTGCACCAGCTGAAGCGGGCAAATTGCCAGCTTCCGGTCTCGTGGTACCTCGACCCCGAGGTTTTCGCCGAGGAGAAGCGCTTGCTGTTCGACGCGGGCGCGCACTACGTCGGCCACGAGCTGATGGTGCCCAAGGTCGGCGACTACCACACCCTCGCCTGGATGGACCACGCGCAGATGCTGGTGAGAAATCCCGCCGGCGTGGCGCTGCTCTCCAACGTGTGCCGCCACCGGCAGTCGATCATGCTCGAAGGGCGGGGCAATGCCCGGAACATCGTCTGCCCCGTGCACCGCTGGACCTACGATCTCGAGGGCGAGCTCCTCGGCGCGCCGCATTTCGCCGCGAGCCCCTGCGTCAAGCTGCACTCGAGTCCGCTCGCCCGCTGGCAGGGCCTGCTGTTCGCCGGCCCGGCCGATGCGCGGCGCGCGCTCGCGGACATGCCCGTGACCGACTGGGATTTTTCCGGCTACGTGCTCGATCGCGTGATGGTGGACGAGTACGACATCAACTGGAAGACGTTCATCGAGGTATACCTCGAGGTGTACCACGTCGATCCGTTCCACCCGGGGCTGGGCAACTTCGCCGACTGCAACAACTTCCGCGTGGACTACGGCGAGGACTGGTCGGTACAGGTCGTGCAGGCGAAAGCCGCGTTCGGCCGGCCGGGAACGCCCGTGTACCGCAAGTGGCACGATGCGTGCCTCCAGCAGCTGGCGGGCCGTACGCCGAGGCAAGGGGCGCTGTGGATGACGTACTTTCCCGGGCTGATGATGGAGTGGTACCCGAATGTGCTCGTGGTCAGCCAGCTGATCCCGCGCTCGCCCATGCGCACCACCAATGTGGTGGAGTTCTACTACCCCGAGGAGATCGCGCTGTTCGAGCGCGAGTTCGTCGCGGCGCAGCAGGCCGCCTACGTCGAGACGGCGCTCGAAGACAACGACATCTGCCGGCGCATGGACCGCGGCCGGCACGCGCTGTGGGCGCAGGGCCTGGACGACGCGGGCCCGTACCAGTCGCCGATGGAGGACACGATGGTACATTTCCACGAATGGCTGAGGCGCAAGCTGGGTCGCTGAGCACGCTGGTTGCGACGGGCGAGCTCGTCCGGCATCCCGGGTGGCGCGTGTTCGACTGCCGGCATGACCTCGGCAAGCCCGAGCTCGGCGAGCAGCAGTACCGTGAAGGCCACGTCCCCGGCGCGCTCTTCGCGCACCTCGATCGCGATCTCTCGGCGCCGAAAACCGGGAAGAACGGCCGGCATCCGCTGCCCGATCCGCAAGCCTTCATCGCGTGGCTCGGCGCGCAGGGGCTCAAGAGCTCGGATACGGTCGTGTGCTACGACGGCGGCCCCGGTGCCATGGCGGCCCGCTTGTGGTGGATGCTGCGCTGGGTGGGGCATGAGTCTGTAGCGGTGCTCGACGGCGGTCTTGCCAAGTGGGTGAAGGAAAGCCGACCGGTGACGGCGGACGTGCCGAAGTTTCAGGCAACCACGTATCCTGGCCGCGTGCGTGCCGACATGGCGGTGGACGTGTCGTACGTCGAGAGACATCTGGGGAAGGAATTGGTGCTGGATGCACGTGCACCGGCGCGCTGGCGCGGCGAAGCCGAGCCCATCGATGCCGAGGCCGGACGCATTCCGGGATCCCTGAATCGGTTCAACAGCGACAACCTCACGTCCGAGGGCGTGCACAAGAGCCCGGTGGAGCTGCGTAAGGAGTTCGAGGCGGTGCTCGGTGGGCGCACGCCCGCGGAAGTCGTGAATTCGTGCGGCTCCGGCGTCGCCGCCTGCCACAACCTGCTGGCGATGGAAGTGGCCGGGTTGAAGGGCGCGCGCCTGTACGCCGGCTCGTGGAGCGAGTGGATCGCGGATCCGGCGAGACCGCGTGAGCGCGGCTGATCTCCTTCTCGTCCTTCACTTCGCGATTGTCGTCTTCATCGCCGGCGGGCTGCTGCTGACCTGGATCGGGGCGCTCGCGTCCTGGGCGTGGGTGCGCAATCCGTGGTTTCGTTACTTGCACCTCGGAGCGATCGGGTTCGTAGCGCTGGAGGCGGTCGTCGGCATGACCTGTCCGCTCACCGTCTGGGAGGACGCGCTGCGCGGCGGCGGGGGCGGCGAATCGTTCGTCGACCGCTGGGTGCGGTATTTCCTCTACTACCGCGCGCCGGAGTGGGTCTTCACGATTGCCTACCTCGCCTGGACGCTCGCCACGCTCCTCACGCTGTGGTGGGCGCCTCCTCGACGATCAGGCAGTCAGGGCGCCTCCTCCCGCCGGATGCGCGCCTGAATGTCGTCGATGCACGGCATGATGTCCGCGATCGTGTCCACCACGTGGTGTGCGCCGCATTGCCACATGCGGGTACGAGCGCGGTCCCGCTTCGCGCGCTGCTCCGCGTCCGGGAGCGCGCGCCACTGCTCAAGCGTCATTCCAACTTCATTGCCGCTTACGGCGAGCCCGATGGTCCACATGGCCGCGTTCAACCCCTCCTCGATGCCGGGGATGGTGTCGTCGATCTTCACGCAGGCCTGCACCGTGCTCACGCCGAGCTTGATCACGTTCTGCAGGCACATATAGGGAAGCGGTCGCCCGGCCGGCACGTCGGCCGCGCAGACGGTAGCGTCCGGTTCGTAGCCCTGGCGCTTCGCGTCGGCCTGGTTGATCTTCATCATTTCGGTGAGATAGCCCGTGGTCGAGCCGATCTTGATGCCGCGCGAGCGCAGCGCGGCGACCGCTTCCAGGGTCCCCGGGATGAGCGTCGAGTAGGTGGACAGGCACTCGAGCTGCAGCGGCACGAACTCGGCGAACATCGCGCTCACGTCGTCGTCGTTCGGCGGCCGTCCATGGGTCTCCTGCCAGCGCCGGCGCACCGAATCGAGCTCGCTGATGCGCTGGATGTGCACGCGCTTGTGCGCACCCATGGGCGCGCGCGCCTCCTCGATGGTGATCGGCACCTGCTTGCGCCGGAATACCTCCACGAACACCACTGCCGGCGCCATGCAGCCGAAGTCCATGGTGGTGCCTGCCCAGTCGAGCAGCACCGCCTCGATCGGTCCGCGGTAGCGGCGTCGGTAGCTGAAGTTCATCTTTGCCCTCCGGAGTTGTTACCATCGCAAATGAATGTTCTTGAGCTGCGTGTAGCTGAGAAGCTCGTCGAAGCTCTCCTCCACGCCGAGGCCGCTTGACTTCCAGCCGCCATAGGGCGCTCCGAGATAACGCCCGCTGCCGTTGATCCAGACGTAACCCGCATCCACGCGTTCCGCGGTTTCCATCGCGCGGTCCAGCTGGTTGGTCACGATGGCCGCTGTCAGTCCGTACTGCAGGCTGTTGACCTTGGCGAGCATGTCCTCCGCATCGTTCCAGGGCAGGATCGACATCACCGGCCCGAAGATTTCCTCGCTGGCAATACGCATGTCCTGGCGCACGTTGTCGAAAACCGTCGGCCGGATGAAATATCCGCCCTGGAGCTGCGGGTCGCTCGGCTTGTCGCCTCCGGCGAGCAACTGCGCTCCCTCCCGCTTGCCCGAATCGATGAATCCCATGACGCGTTCGAACTGTCGCAGCGACACGACCGGTCCGACCTCGTTGCTCGCGATCCAAGGAAAGCCGACCGACAGGGCTTCGGCCAGGCGGACGATTTCCTCGGCAACTGCGCGGCGCAGCGACTCGTGCACGAACACTCGCGAAGTCGAGCTGCAGGATTGTCCTTGGCGGTTCATGTTCATCCCTTTGATCGCCGCCGATGCGGCTTTTTCCGGATCGGCGTCCGGGAAGATGATGATCGGGTTCTTGCCGCCAAGCTCGAGGCTGACCCGCTTCAGGCCTTCACCTGCGCTGCGCGCGACCAAGCGACCGGTGTCCACCGATCCGATGAAGGCGATGCGTGAAACCATGGGGTGGCTCACCAGCGCGGCCCCGGTCTTCCCGTCGCCAGCCACGATGTTGACCACACCGGGAGGGAAGATGCCGTCGCAAAGCTCCGCCAGCCTAAAGCTCGAAAGCGGCGCCTGCTCGGAGCTTTTGATCACGACGCAGTTGCCGGCCGCCAGCGGCGCCGCTGCCTTCTCGGCACAGAAGCGGAACGGGTGGTTGAACGCGTTCAGCTTGGCGACCACGCCGTAGGGCTGGCGGCGCGTGAGGTTGAGATGGCGCGGGCTCTGCGAGCTCGTCTCTCCCTTGATCTCGGTGATGAGCCCGGCAAAGTATTCGAGACTGTCGGCGGCCCAGCGCATGTCGTCTTCCATGCCCTTCAGGGCGTTCCCCGAGTCGACGGCATCCATCAGCGCGAGCTCCTTCGCGCGCTCGCGAATGCTCCGCGCGAGTGCTTCGAGGCACTTCGCGCGTTCCTTGATGCCGACCTTGCGCCACTCGGCGAACCCCTTTGCTGCAGCTTTCACGGCGCGGTCGACATCGTTCGCGTCGGCATACGGAACCTCGGCGAGCCGTCGACCGGTGGAAGGGTTGATCGAGGCGAACGCGTGCCCGGCGGCTGGCGCTTCCCACTTCCCGCCGAAATAAAGCCCCCGCGCCTTGAACGCGAGATCGGGTTCGGCGATTGCGGGCGCTTGCATCTTGTTCATTTGCGTCTCAAGCCTCGAGAAAAAAGCGGAACAGGATTACCCGGGTACGATGGCGGCGCGCAGCACGCGCCGGTCTTCAGCGTCCTTCATCGCCTTGCCGACTTCGTCGAGCCTGTACTTGCCATCCACCAGGTCGTGGAACGGGAAGCGCTTGTGGTTGGCACAGACGAAATCGAGCGCCTCGACCAGGTTACGTGGATGGTAGTTGTGCACGCCGCGCAGCGTGATGAGCTTGCGCAACAGCAGGTTCACGTCGACGCGCACGAATGATTCCGGGTTTACGACGCCGCCCAGCACGTAGCGCCCGCCGGTGCGCAGCAGCTGAATGCCCACGGGAATCACCTCCGGGTAGCCGCAAACCTCGATCACCGCGTCTGCCCCTTCGGGGCGGCAAAGCGTCTTCACCGTCTTCACCAGTGCGGCCTCGCTCAGCGCGGCAGGATCGAATGCGTGATCTACCCCGAAGCGCGTCGACATCTCGCGCCGTGCCGCGACCGTGTCGAGCCCGATTACGAGGCGCGCGCCGCGCGCCTTGGCGATCGCGGCGCCGTACAGGCCGAGCAGCCCCAGCCCCTGCACCACTACTGCATCGCCCATGCCGATCTCCGCCCGTTCGGATACGCAGATCATGGTTGCAACGCCGCAGTTGATCGGTGTGGCCTCCTCGTCGGTGAGCTCGGCGGGGAGCTTCAGGATCCAGGATTGCGGCAGGACGTAGCAGTACTCGCCGAAGCCGCCGTGGTGGTGGGGCTCGGTCGTCACCGCCATGTGGCCATACTTTTCGACGCCGGGTGATTTCTGCGGCAGATCGAGCACCTCCGTGTAGTAATTCGGGCCCGGAATGAAATACTCGCTCCACGTGATGCGGTCGCCAGGCACAAGCGGCGCTCCGCGCATGTCGTGTGTGATGCCTTCACCCAGCGCAACGATATTGCCGATGATCTCGTGGCCGAGCACCCCCGGGCAGGGATTGGGCCGGTGGCCCAGGTACGAGTGGATGTCGGACCGGCAGATCGTGGACATGCGGATCTTGACGAGGACCTCGCCAGCGCGCGGCGCTCGCAGCGGAAACCTGCGGATCTCGAACGGTTTATTCGGGGCGTCGTAGACGGCGAGCCGGCCGGACGCCGCGATGACAGCTTCCCGCTTCATGACGGCATCGCCCCGTTCATCGCGAAATCGAAAATCTGATAGCTCTTCGGCGTCGCGGCGCTCCCCTTCAGCCGGTACTCGTCGTTGAGCGGCGCGCTGAGTATGAACGGGACTTTCGCCTCGGACACGCCGCCGTGCGTGCGCAGGCGATGCCCCTCGAGGCCGGATAGATCATGATCCGCCGCGGAGGCGCCGATGCACACGCGCGCTGTCGAAATGACAACCACGTCACCCTCGCGGTCGGGCGGCAGGCTGTGCACCTTGCACGCCGTATCCTTGTCGAGCACCGACTCCAATCCGTCGATGCCTCTGATCGCATCGATGATCTTCTTCGGCGTCGCCTTGCCGCGGCACCACACGCGCACGAATCCGCCGAGCGCGCCGTGGTGAGCGACGAAGGCATCGGTGATCGGGCAGATCACCCTGGTGTCGCCCTTACCAAATTCCCGATCGAGGATATCCTGCAGCCAGATCACATTGGGCCTGCCTTCCGCATCCGCCTTGTCGTTCATGCCGTGATCGGCGGTCAGCGCCACCACCGCGCCCAGAGCGGCCAGCCTGCCAAACCGCTCGTCGAGATCCCGGTAGAAGCGCTTGGCCTCCTCTTCGGCCGGCGCGTGCTTGTGCTGAATATAGTCGGTCAACGACAGGTAGATGAGATTCGGGCGTTGCCGCTCGAGGATCTTGATTCCGGCGTCGAGGACGAACAGCGACAGGTCGGCCGAATACATATGCGGCTGCGGGCTGCCAACGAGCTCGAGCGCGTCCTCGATACCGTTTTCGGCCAGCGTGCACTGGTCGGCCTTCTCGGAGGAAAAGTTGACGTTGCCCCTGGAGACATCGAGGTTCTTGCCCAGTTGCTTGCGCAGCTTGTCCTTGGCGGTGATGGCAACGACCTTGGCGCCCGCCTCGGCGAAGCGCGCGAGGATGGTATCGGCGCGAAGCAGCTCCGGCCCCGTCATGACCACCGCCTGGCCGGTCCTCGTGTCGAGGTAGAAGTTTCCGGAGATCCCATGCTTCGAGGCCGGCGTGCCGGTGATGATCGACATGTTGTTGGGGCAGGTGAAGCTCGGCACCGTGCCGTCGGCGATGACACTGAAGCCCTGCTTCATGAAACGCGCGATGTTCGGAATGTAACCTTCCTGGAGACCCTGCTGAATGTAGGCGGGATCGCCGCCGTCAATGCACACCACCACCACGGGGCACTGGGGCCAGCGGTATTGAATGCCATTCACCTGCACCACTGCTCTTTCGCTGTTCGTCGTCACGATCATCCTGTCTGCGTATAGAAATCGCTATGAAACAAGTGGAGTTTCGGTCACCGATACCAGAGATTGGGGAGTGCCGTAACGATCTGCGGGAAAAAATACAGGATCAGCACAGCAACCGCCTGCAAACCCATGAAGGGCATCATGCCCTTGTAGATGTCCCACAGGGTCCACTCGGGCACCACTCCCTTCAGGTAGTAGGCGGACAACGCCACCGGCGGCGACAGCCAACACGTCTGCAGCGTGACAGCCACCAGGATGCTGAACCAGATCATGTCGACCTTCAGCGCAAAGAGCAGCGGGAGGAAGATCGGCACGATGATGACCACGATCGGCACCCATTCCAGAGGCCACCCCAAAATAAAAACAACGACCAGGATGCTCAGGATCAGGTACCCGAGAGGAATGTTCCAGGACAGCAAAGTGTCGGCAAGGAACTGGGGTGTCCCAAAGGCGGAAAAGACCGCCCCCATGACCGTGGAGGCCGCGAGCAGTATCATCACCATGCTGGTCGTCTGGGCGGTGCGGAACGTGGCGTCCTTCAAGGCGCGAAAGGTCAGCCGCCCGTGCGCGGCCGTGACCGCAATCGCGCCCGCGGAACCCAGCGCCGCCCCTTCCGTCGGCGTGGCCCACCCTGAAATGATGCTACCCAAAGTGGCCAGAATAAGAACGACCGGCGGAAACAGACCAATAAGAAACTCACGTATCAGATAACCGGTGCTGACGTTGAGTTCTTCGCGGGGCAGCGGCGGACCCAGCTTGGGGTTAAGGTACGTCCGCGTCATCGTGTACCCGATATACAGGAAGGCGAGCAACAGCCCAGGTAGCAACGCGGCCGCATACAGCCGCGCAATGGAGATCTGAAACGTCGCCCCCATGACCACCAGCATCACGCTGGGAGGGATAAGGATGCCCAGCGTCCCGCCGGCGCAGATGGTCCCGGCGGAAAGCGCCGTGTCATAGCCCTTCCTTTGCATTACGGGGCCCGCCATCAGGCCGATGATCGTGACGGCCGCGCCGACGATCCCGGTCGCGGCCGCGAACAGCGTAGCCGTGAAAATGGTCCCCAGATACAACGAGCCATGCATGCGGCCGCAAAGGAGCTGCACCGCATGGAAGAGCCGCGACATCAGACCGGCATTCTCCAGCACGTAGCCCATGAAGGTAAAAAGGGCCACGGCAGCGAGAGTGGTTTCCATCATGGTCGAGAAGTACTGATACGTCATCAGGTAGAACACCCGATCGCCGAGGCCGATGTAACCGAACGCCATGGCCAGGAAGATCAGGGTGAAGGAGATGGGAAACCCTGCCAGGATCACGACGAAGAGGAGCGCGACAAGAACCAGACCCAGAATTTCCAAAGTCATGCATTCCCCGCGCGCATAACGACCGCTTCACGCCAGTTCACTGGGCGGAGCCCCGTGGCGATAATCGATCCCTGTTCGCAGCGTCTTGAAACACTTGAGGACTTCCGAAACGCCCTGGATCAGGAGCAAGACCGCGGTCAGGGGGATCACCGTCTTGTACCAGTACGCGGGGGGCCTCCAGGTGGTCATGAGCTGTTCCTTCAAGTCCCAGGACTCGGCGGCGAAATCCCAGCTCAACCAGAAAAACATCGCCAGCCCGGGGAGAAAGAAAAGCAGGTACTGGGCGATATCCAGGCGCACCTGTGTGCGCAGTGAGAGATGCTGGTAAAAGAAATCGGTGCGGATGTGCTTCTGAAGATACAACGCGTATGCCGCCGTTAACGAAAAGTGCGCGCCATAAGCCATGGTCGCAATGTCGTTGGCCCAAATCGTGGGATGGTAAACTTTACGGACTACCACTTCCCAAACCAGCACCAAGAACATCGGGAAGATCAGCCACGAGACGATTTTCCCCGACCATATACTGATTCGGTCAATGATCCTGGTTATATGATCGATCGCGTCCATCGTCCCCTGGCTCCGTGGCGTGGTTGCCGCAAGGTCGATCCCGGTCGTGGGCCCGCGGCGCGCATAAACGTCGATACGTTGCGACAGCGGAAGCCCAGCGCCCGGGCTTAGGGGCAGATGGCGGATACCTGATCCGCCATCCGTCCGCCCGCACCCTGCTTACTTCACCCCGCGGCTCCGCTGATCAGGGTGGACAACTTGGAAGTCTCTCTCGTGTACGGGACCACGACACCCGCAAAAGCCCTCTGCGACTCCATCACCTTCTTGAAGAAGGCGTCCTTTTTCTCGAACTCCGCCAGCACCTTCTTGGCCGACTTGATCCAGGCAGGCGCGTAATCCGCCGGAGCATCGAACATCGTTACCCCTTTTTCCTTTACCAGCACCTGAAGTGCTTTGGCGTTTTCGTGCACGAAATACACGATGGCGTCGAATATCGAGGTCGTCAGCGCCACCTCCATGATCGCCTGTATATCCGCCGGCAGTTCGCGCCATTTCTTGCCGTTGATGATGACGTCCGCAATGTCGATGGCCTGGTGGAGGCCCTGGATCGAGTAGTACTTGAAAACATCGTAGAGCCCCACCTTCAGGTCGTTGGCGGGATTGATCCACTCGACGCCGTCGAGTATGCCTCTCTCCGCCGCCGGGATGAGCTCAGCCGCGCCGAGGTTCATCGGGATTCCGCCCATGTCCTTGAGGACGTCGCTGGGCAGACCGGAAGAAATGCGGAACCTCAGCTTCGTGAACTCGGCCACCGAGGTGACCGGTTTCTTGAACCATCCGAAGGCCTCGGGCCCATCCGGCGCGTACAGGAAAGGCATCACGTCCGCCTTGAGCATCTTCGTATAATATTCGACGTAGAGTTCGCGCCCACCCCCCCGCAGATACCACGCGAGATGCGCCATCTGGTCGAGCCCGCTGCCGGAACCGCCGAGCGGGGAGCTGAAGAGACCGCCGGCGGGATGTTTGCCGGTCGCGTAATGGGTCCACCACTGCCCGGCATCTACGACTCCCTTATTGGTGGCATCCAGGATTTCGTTGGGGTTGACGATGGCCCCGGTCGCGAGTATCTCGATCCTCAGTCGTCCTCCCGACATTTTGTCCACGTTGGATGCGAATCTGTTCAACAGGATGTTGTGCGGGCTCCCGGCGGGGTTGGCGCTCTGCAACTTCCACCGGAACTGCGCCTGCTGGGCTCGGGCCAACGTCGGCGTCATCGTGACGCCGGCAGCAAGTCCCACACCTGCCGATTTCAGAAAGTTTCTGCGTCCCATGGCGTTCTCCTTCCTGTGTTGAACAACATGAACCAGGCCTAGATCCGCTCGACCATTACGCCGCCTCGCGCGCGGCCTTGGTGCGGCGCGCGGGCGCGCTTTCCAGCGCGAGGTGCAGGCGCGCCCGGCTGTTCATCACATGCTCGTAGAGCAAGCGCTCGGCGAGCGCCGCGTCGCCCTTGGCCATCGCATCGACAATGGCCTCATGCTCCTGGGTCGAGACGGGAATGATGTCCGCGTTGCGCGCGAGCGTCTCGCGCCGGTAAAGATTGAGCTCGTTGACCACGCGGCGGTAATTCGCGGCAAGCGCACGGTTGCCTGCTACTTCGGCGAGCGCCTCGTGGAATTCGATGTTGAGGGGGAAGTACGCGTCGGCGTCGCGGCCGCGGCTGGCGGCGTGCATGCGCTTGATGACGCTGCGCAGGCGCTGCAACTGCTCCGGAACGATGCGCGCGGCAGCCAGACGACCGATCTGCGCCTCGAGCGCGGCGCGCACCTCGAAGATTTCGTCCGCCTCCTCGAGCGAGACCTGGCGCACGAAAACCCCCCGGTTCTTCTCCGTGTACAGGAGCCCCGCTTGCTCTAGCGCCCGGAACGCCTCGCGCACGGGCCCGCGGGATATCCCCATCTCGGCGGCCAGCAGGGCCTCGTTGAGCTTGGCACCGGGCATCAGCTCTCCCGCCAGGATCCTGCGCTCGATCTCCCGCTGCACGAGCGAATTGAGCGACTCTTGCCGTAAGAGCTCGAAGGCAGCGCTTGCCTCGCTGGCCGGGACCGGGCGCTTGTTCGGAGTTCGGCGCATAGAGAGTACGGCCCGCAGTTTGGCTCAACTCTTTGTAGATTGTCAACAATCTACGATGTGCGGCCTCCTGCAATGAGTCACGCTGCGGCTCGTGCCGCCCCTCAGCCGCGCAGCGCCTTCATGACATTCGCGTCCTCGAGCGCCTGCTGCGGCTTGCCCTCGAAGATGATCTCGCCGCGGTCGATGGCGTAGAGCCGGTCCGCGATGCGCGCCGCGTTGACCAGGTTCGACTCGGCGATCAGCAGCGAGATGCCCAGGTCCTCGATCTTGAGCACCGCCTCGCGGAAGCGCTTGACGACGACCGGCGCGAGCCCCTCGAACGCCTCGTCCAGCAGCAGCAGGGTCGGGGCAAGCGCCATGCCGCGCGCGATGGCGACCATCTTGCGCTGGCCGCCGCTCAGGTTCATGCCCTGGCGCTGCAGCAGCTCGCGCACCTCGGGGAACACCGCGTATACCCGCTCCTCGATGTTGCCGTCCGCGAGCACCTCCAGCCTGCGGCGCGCCTTCGCCGACATCCACCGGCTGATCATCATGTTTTCCGCCACCGTCAGCTCGGGGAAGATCTCGCTGCCCTCGGGCGCGTAGCCCATGCCGCGCAGCGCGCGCTTGTGCACGGGAAGCGAACTCACCTCCTCGCCGTGGAACAGGATCCGGCCGGACTTCACCGGCAGGAAGCCCATGATGCTTTCCAGGGTCGTGGTCTTGCCGGCGCCGTTGCGGCCGACCAGGCAGACCACCTCGCCTTCGTGCACGCTCAGCGAGACCTTGTGCAGGATGTGCGCGGGGCCGCGGAACGCGTCGATGCCCTTCACTTCAAGCATCGGCGTCGGTCCCGAGCAGATACTTGGCCACGTCGGCGTTGTTGCGGATCGCCTCGGGCGGACCGTCGGCGAGGAACCGGCCCTCGTGCATCACGACCACGCGATCGGAGTACTTGAACACCACGTCCATGTCGTGCTCGACGACCACGGCGGTGACGCCGCCCGCGCGCACCACCGAGGACACCGTGTCCATGATCTGCGTCTTGTCGCGCGTGCTGACCCCGCTGGTCGGCTCGTCGAGAAACAGCAGCTTGGGGCGCAGCGCGTAGGCCACCGCCACGTCGAGGAGCTTGCGCTCGCCCTGCGCCAGCCCGCCCGCGAGCCCCTCGGCCTTGCCGCCGAGGCCGAACTGGCCGAGCAGCTCGATGGCCTCCTGCGTGACCGCGACATCGCGCTCCGCGAGCCTGAAAATCCGCCTGCTCTTGCCCTCGCGGGCGAAGATCGCGAGCGCCACGTTGTCGAGCACGGACAGATCGTCGAACAGGTTCACGAGCTGGAAGCTGCGCGCGATCCCCGCGCGGATGCGCTCGTCCACCGGCGCATAGGTGATGTCCCGGTCGGCGATGAAGATCCTGCCGCTGTCGGGCGACAGGAACGCGCTGATCAGGTTGACCAGCGTGGTCTTGCCCGCGCCGTTGGTGCCGACCAGCGACAGGAACTCGCCTTCGTTGACGCTGAAATCGACGTCGTCCACGGCGCGCGTTTCGCCGAAACGCTTCCTCAGGCGCTCGGTGCGCAGCAGGCTCATGACGCAGCGCCCCGCCGGCGCTTGAGCCTGTCCACGAGCCGCGCCGCCGCGCCCACGATGCCCGCCGGCAGGAACGTCACCAGGGCGATCAGGATCACCCCCAGCGTGAGCTGCCAGTATTCGGTGACCGCCACCGCGTAGACCTCGAGGTAATTGAAGATCACGGCCCCGACCATCGGGCCGGTGAAATTGCGGAATCCGCCGAGCACGGCGAAGAACACGAACTTGCCGGACTGCGGCCAGTACAGGACGTCGGGGGTGGTGAGGCCGTTGAGCGGCACCCAGAGGCTTCCCGCCAGGCCGGTGAAGATCCCCGACACGAGGAACGCCAGCCAGCGGTAGCGCCAGATGCGCACGCCGAGAAAGCGGGCGCGGGTCTCGTTGTCGCGGATCGCCTGCAGCGTCTTGCCGAACGGGGAATGCACGATCAGCCACATCAGCGTCACGCAGACGCAGAACGCCGCGAGCACGTAGTAGTAGTAGTAGGTGATGAACTTCTCGAAGGCGTCCGCCCCGGGGAAGCCGATCAGGCCGCCCAGCAGGGTAACCTTGGAGAACGGCACGCGCAGCCCGTCGGTGCCGCCGGTGATCCAGAAGAACTTGTAGGCGAGCGTCCACAGGACCTGCGACAGCGCGAGCGTCAGGATGGCGAAGAAGATGCGCGTGTGGCGCACGCACACGATCCCGAACAGCGCCGCGATCGCGGCGGAGAACGCGATCCCGCCCAGCATGAACAGCTCCATCGACGAGACTCCGAGGTAGCGCATCATGAGCGCCACCGCGTAGGCGCCCGCGCCGAAGTAGGCCGAGTGCCCGAACGACAGCAGCCCGGTGTAGCCGAGCAGCAGGTTGAAGCCGAGCGCGGCGATCGCCAGCGTCAGGCCGTAGGTGAGGAGCTGCGTCTGGTAGGTGCCCGCGACGGCGGGAACGACGAGCAGCGCGGCGAGCACCGCCGCGGCGGCCGCGGCCCGGCGCACGAGCGAGGGGACGGGCGGCGCGCTCACGCCTTCTTCCCGAACAGGCCCGTCGGCCGGATCAGCAGCACGATCGCGGCGATCAGGTACAGCGCGGCGAGCTCGATTTCCTCCCAGAACTGGATGGTGACCGTTCTCAGGGCGCTCACGATCAGCGCGCCGACCAGCGCGCCCTCGAGGCTGCCCAGGCCGCCGATCACCACGACGACGAACGACACGACGAGCACTTCCACGCCCATGCCGAGCACCGCGGCCTGGCTCGGCACGACGATCGCCCCGGCGAGCCCGGCCATGAAGCACCCGAGCCCGAACGCGAGCGAGTAGATCCGCCCGACGTCGATGCCGAGCGCCGCGGCCATGCGCCGGTCCTGCGCGGTGGCGCGCAGCAGCACGCCGAACTTCGTCCGGTACACGAACGCCCACAGGGCGAGCGCCGCGGCGGCGCCGACCCCGATCATCACCAGGTTGTAGACGGGATAGGGCAGCTCCCCGACCTGGATCAGCCCCAGGGAATCCACGAGCCGGTTCGCCGTGAGCGGCGCGCCGCCCCACACCAGCCGGATGAGGTCCTCGAGCACCAGCAGCAGGCCGAAGGTCACGAGCAACTGGTATTCCTCCGGCCGCCGGTAGAAGCGCCGCAGCAGCGTCGGCTCGATCGCCAGCCCCACGACCGCGACTGCCATCGCCCCGAGCGGCAGCAGGACGAACAGCGCGGCCGGCGGCAACGCGGCCGCCGCCGCGGCCACCGACCAGGCGGTGACGTAGGCGCCCAGCGCGTAGAAGCTGCCATGCGCCATGTTGACGATCCCCATCACCCCGAAGATGAGGCTCAGCCCGGCGGCGATGAGGAACAGCACCGCGGCGTAGGACAGCGAATTCAGGACCTGGAGCGCGACGATATCCATCGGTTCCGTCTTCTTCTTGCGCACGCAGCGCCGCAGCAGCCCGTCTTCGCGGACCGCCCCGGCGTCGCGTGCAGGGCTAGCGCGTCACGCCTTCGCTGTCGGCCAGGTCTTCTTGATCCAGTCGGCCGCGGCCGTGGACTCGTTGTGCCCTTGGCCCGGCTTCGGCCAGTCGGGCGGCGCGGTGATGCTGCGGATCGGGATCGAAACGATGCTCGCGGCATCCCAGACCGGGAAATCGTACCCCGGCAGGTGCTTGCTCAGGCCCGTCACCGCGTCCTTGTAGCCCTGATGATTGTCCGCGCGGATATGGAGGTAGCCGGCCGGCGAATCGATGCTCGCGCCTTCGAGCATGGCGATGATCGCCTCGTCCTCGGGCCAGCCGCCGACGAGCTGGTTCGCCTTCTCGACCGCCTGCTTGTACAGGTAGAGCGCGATGTAGGCGCCGTCGGACTCGAAGCTGGGGTACTCCTTCCAGCGCCGGTAGTAGCGCTCGACGAAGCCCTTGTTGATCGGCCAGCGCTCGGCGGAGGGATAGAGGAAGTGATAGTTCGCGTGCACGCCGGCGAGCACGCCCTCGGGGTGATCCTTGCCGATGGCGTGCGGGTAGCCGCCGAAGGCGAGCGTGGTGGCGACCTTCATCTTGTCGAACAGGCCATAGCGCAGCGCCTGCTTGTAGAACGCGACGTAGTCGCCGCCCCACACGCCGGCGACCAGCAGATCGGGCTTGTTGGAGAGGATCTTCGTGATGTGCGACGTGAAGTCCGTGGTGCCCAGTTTCGGCCAGGACTCGGAAACCACCTCGATGCCGGGCAGCAGCTTGCCCAGCGCGAGCACGAAGTGCTCGAACACGTTGCGGCCGTAACTGTAATCGGGCTGGATCGAGGCGATCTTGCGCACCTTCGGCCAGTGCGTCGCGGCGCCGACGGCCGCCGTGACGCCGTCCGCGGACTGGATGTTGGTGACCCGGAAGGTGTACTTCGGGTTGGGCACCGCCTTGTCGAACAGGAAATCGGTGCAGCCGTCGTTGAACAGCGTGAGCACCCTCAGCTCCTCGGCCACCGGGCCGAGCGCCGGGGTGTTGCCGCTCGAGATGACGCCCGTGAACAGATCGATGTTCTCCGACAGCTTCATGCGCCGCAGTTCCTTCACGTTCGCGTCGGTGCCGGCGGCTTCATCGGCGAAGATGGTCTCGATCTTGCGCTTGCCGAGCAGCCCGCCCTGGGCGTTGATCTCCTCCTGGGCGAGGATGTGTCCGCGCTGGCCCGGGCCGCCCAGCAGCTCGGCCGCGCCGGTCAGAAACGTGATGTGGCCGACCTTCACCGGTTTGGCGGGGATGCTGCCTTTGGGTTTGGTCGCGGCATTGGCGGTCCCGACCCCCGCTGCGCCGAGGCCCGCCGCCCCCAGCGTCGCGCCGAACTGCTTCAGGAAACCGCGGCGCTCCTGCATTAGATCCTTATCCATGACTCCTCCTCCGTCAGTGATGGCACACGCTGCGAATAGTGTACGCCCGATCTAGTCGCCCCACGGCACGATTCTGATCGGCGCGTTGGCCGCGGCCTCTTCGAGCACGGCGGCAACCACGAGCCGGCCGGAGCCCTTCAGCTCGATGCGGCAGCTCCCCCCGGCCCCGCCGCGCACCTCGCCGGCGGTGCCGACCGTGCCGTCCGGACGCACCAGCAGGTAGCGGCAGACCGGCGCCGGCAGCGCGCCCGCGCCGGAGAGCCGCTCGGCAAGCCTTTGCGCGAACGAGCCGCGCACGATCCGCACTTCGCGCCCGAGGCGCTCGAGCCACTCGGCTTCGGCGTAAACCTCCGCACCGTAGGGGCGCCGCTCGATGCGCGCGATGTGCGCCTTGAGCGGCACGGCGTAGGCATTGAAGCCGCCGAGTCCCATCGGATAGCTCGGATCGCGAAACGCGCCGAGCACCGCCTTCGTCCCGTCCCAGCGGCTGAGGAGGTAAGGACCGTTGGTGACGAGCCAATGGCCGTGCGCGCCATGGAACGCGCGCAGTTGGCGGTAGCGGGTTCGGGCTTGCTGCGCGCTCACGTACGTCGCGAGCGCGGGTGGGACGTACGCGCGCTCCTCGAGCTCTCGGGCAATCCCGGCAAGGCGCCGCACCAGCGCGGCGTCGCGCACCGGATCGAAATCCGCAAGCGTGAAATGGCCGCGGCGGGCGCCCTCCTCGAACAGCGCGAGCAGATGCCAGGGCAAGGTGGTCCACGGCGGCGCCACGGTCGCCGCATCGCCGCCCGCGGCGCCGTCGAGGTAGACCTCGATTACCGGCTCCTCGTAGCTCAGCTTGTCTTCGCCGAAGGCGAGCGTTTTGGTCTCCACGCGCAGCAGGCGCACGCCTCTCAGCCGGTCCGGCACCCTGCCCAGATTCGCCGCGAATGCGTACGCATAAGCCAGGTCGGCGATGCTCATCGACGTGCCGTCGTGGAAGCTCGAGTTGCGCACGCGGTAGACGATGCGCAAGTCGGCCTTGCGGCCGCGTCCGGCCGTAAACTGCGCGTCCTCGGGGACCGCGAATGGTTCCCGACGCTTCTCGATCCTGGCGCTGACGCGGTTCTCGATCCAGCCGCCGCCGTGCGGCGCAGGCAGGAACGCGGGATCGGCGAGCGCCGACCACACGAGGCGGCCGAAAGCGTCGCCGAATCCGCCGGACAGGGGATTCCACGCGCTGGCCGGCGGCGCCGGCGCCGCGACGTTGAGCCAGCCGTTCCAGGGAAAGTCGCGCAGCTTGACGGTACGCGGGAAAATCGACGCTGCGAGGCCCTCGAGCGCGTCGTACCCCACGTTTTCCACCCCGGCCGAATATTCCACGCCGTAGTGCTCGCGCCGCACCGTATAGCCGAGCACGACGCGCTCGCAGCGGGCCTGCAGCATTTCGACGAGACCGCGCTCGAGATCGATGCGCTCCTCGAGGCTGCGCTGCTCGCCGCGCATCAGGCGCCGCGCCGCATTCTCGATGCGGGCGTCCGGCGCCGCGGGAGCGAGCAGGAGATAGGCGTGAAACCAGCCCTGCCGGATCCACGGCGGTCCGGACCAGCCGTTGTAGCGCACGCTCGCTTTGGCCATCAGCGCGCCCACGTCGACGATCTCGACTTTTCCGGCCCCCTTCTTCTGCGCCGCGGTCGCGGCGCGCGCGGCCTCGGCGCGATCGGCATGGTGCAGGTAGTCGGCGTGAAAGGGGGTGACCGGATACGGGTGCCAGACCGCGCCTTCCCCAAGCGCGTCCTTCATGCCGCGCGCGGCAGCGCAGCCGTCGCGCTCGAACGTCGCGACCACATAGCCGCCGAGCGAGGCGACGCTGCCGGTCTTGGCCGGCTCGAGCGGCGCGGCGATTTCGGCTCCCGCGTAGGCGTGCAGCGTGCCCTTCGCCAGCCGCTGCGCGGCCGCGCGCGCATCGAGCGCTTCGACCGTGATCTCCTGCGGATAGAACGACGGATAGAACGGAAACTCGTGCCCGGCGCGCGCGGCGCCGAGGAACGCGAAACCCGCGGCGAGAATGAAGGCTCTCATCAGTGGACGCCATGCTACGATCGCGCGGTGCTGGCAGCAAGGATTGAGCCTGCCGCAGCGTTGCGGGGCGCCGGGGCGGCATTGGCCGCGCATCCCGGCGTATTCGCGTCGGTGACGCTCGCGGTCGCCGCGCTCAACGTGCTCGCGCCGGTCGCGATCCTGTCGGCGGTGCGCAAGCCGCTCGACTACTACAGCTTCAACCCCTGGCTCAAGCGCCTGCCCGAATACCTCGCCTCGGACGAGGCGACGCTCGGCGAGAAGCTCGCGAAGCTGCCGGACCTGGCGCTGTTCTGGTTCTCGGCCGGCAGCAGCTACGGCGGCGCCGAGTGGGGTTTCGCCGTCGACGTCGCCGGCGCCGGGCGCATCCTGCTCGTTTCGGCGCTGTTCGGGCTCTACTTCACCCTGTGGCGCCGCTATCGCGATCTCGCCTCCGGCGGGGCGCGGGGGCTGCGCCGGGGAGGCATCGCGGGCGCCGCGGCCACGCTCTTCGGGCTCTCCACCGGCGCGTGCAGCGTCTCGGGCTGCGGGGCACCCATCATTCCCGTGCTCGGCCTGGCGTTCGTAGGCCTGGAGAGCGGCACGCTGCATTTTCTCGCCCAGTCCTCGCGCGTCGCCACGATCGCCCTGTTCGCCGTGCTGATTCTCGCCGTCGGCTACCTCATGCTGCGGCTCGCGCCGCCGCGCGCGCGCGCCTGAGTGCGTTCAGCCGTAATGGATCAAAGCGCCAGCTGCTCGCGCAGGCGCTTCACGGCCTCGGGCTCGCCGCGCACCCGCAGGAACACACCCTCGCCGCCGGCGCGCTCATCCAGCACCTCGCAGTGCTCGAAGATCTCCCCCCGCAGCTTCTGTGCCGCCCAGGGCAGGAACAGCTCGGCCTCGACGAGACCCCGCTGGAAGAATGCGACGATCGCCTCGCGCAGTTTCTCCACCTCGCCCTCGCGCCGCGCGCTGATCACGATGCACCCGGGGTAGCGGGCGCGCAGCGCCGCTTCGTCGCCGCCGCGGTCGATCTTGTTGAACACCAGGAGGCGCGGCACGTCCTTCGCGCCGATCTCGTCGAGCACTTCGTCGGTCACCGCGAGCTGGCGCTCGAACCCGGGATCGCTCGCATCGACGACGTGCACCAGCAGCGAGGCCTCGAGCGCTTCGTCGAGCGTCGACTTGAACGAGGCGACCAGCCCGTGCGGCAGGTTCTTGATGAAGCCGACCGTGTCGCTGACCAGTATCCGCGGCACGCCCTCCGGGTGCAGGGCGCGCACGGTGGTGTCGAGCGTGGCGAAGAGCTTGTCGGCGACCAGGGCCTCGCTGCCCGTCAGCGCGCGCATCAGGGTGGACTTGCCCGCGTTGGTGTAGCCGACGAGCGCCACGCGCGCGAGCCCCGGGCGCTCCTGCCGCCGAGCGCGCTGCGTCCGGCGCTCGAGGTGCATCGCGTCGAGCTCCTTCTGCAGCTCGGCGATGCGGTCGCGGACCTTGCGCCGGTCGAGCTCGCTCTGCGACTCGCCGCCGGCGCGGCCGCCGACGCCGCTGCGCTCGCGGCTCTGCGGGCCGGCGAGCTTGGCGGCTTCGCGCAGGCGCGGCGCCATGTAGCCGAGGCGCGCGATCTCGACCTGCGCGCGCGCGGCGCGGGAGCGCGCGTGCCGGTGGAAGATCTCGAGGATCACCATGGTGCGGTCCATCACCTCGCAGGCGATTTCCTTCGCCAGGTTGTGCGCCTGCGAGGGGGAGACCTCGTGGTCGACGAGAACGATGTCGGCGCCGTCCTGCACCAGGCTGCGCAGCTCCTGGCGCTTGCCCAGACCGAGGTACGCCGTCGAATCGAAACTGGCGCGCTGTTGCGTCAGCATGCCGACGACTTCGAAGCCCAGCGTCTTCGCGAGCTGACGCAGCTCGGCGAGCGAGGCCTCGAACTCGACGTCGCTCACGCCGGGCAGCTGCACCGCCGCCACGATGGCGCGCGTCGGCTGGTGGTTGACTTCCTGCATCATGGGGCACGGAGACTACCAGTCAAACCGGTTCAGGCCCCGATTCCCGTAGCTCGCCCCACCACCCCGGCCGCTCACACCGCGGCTCGGCCCGCCCAGGCAAAAAGCGCGCCGAACACCGCGTCGCGCACCTCGCGCCGCGAGAGCACCAGGTCGTGCAGCCCACCGGGGAAAGCGAGCACCGATGCCGCGGGCAGGCGCACCAGCGTCGCCACCGCGCGCCCGTCGTAGTCGTCGGGAAACTCGAGCGTTTTCACCTCGAAGCCCGGCAACAGTCGATCCTCGACCCACTCACTCATGACGGGAAAGCGCCCACGACACGTGCTCGCGCACGAGCGCCGACGGATGATTGGCGCGCGCGCGCAGCGCCGCCGTCACTTCGGGCGTCGTGGGCGCGTTGCCGAGTCCGACGGCGAGGTTCCGCAGCCAGCGCTCGTAGCCGATGCGCCGGATCGGCGAGCCCGCCATGCGCGCGTCAAACTCTTCCTCGCTCCAGGCGAACAGCTCTACGAGCGAAGCTCGATCCAGCCCGTTCCTCACCGCGAAGTCCGGCTCCGCGCTCGGCCGCGCGAACGAGTTCCACGGGCACACCGCCTGGCAATCGTCGCAGCCGTAGACGCGGTTGCCGACGAGCGGCCGCAACTCCTCCGGAATGCTCCCTTTCAGCTCGATGGTGAGATACGAGATGCAGCGCCGCGCATCGAGCTGGTAGGGCCCGCGGATCGCCTGCGTCGGGCAGACGTCGATGCACTTCGTGCAGGTACCGCAATGCTCGCCCGCAGGCGCATCCGCAGGCAGCGGCAGGCTCGTGTACACCTCGCCGAGGAAGAACCACGAGCCCGCCTCGCGCGACAAGAGCAGGGTGTGCTTGCCGCGCCAGCCGATGCCCGCTTTCACCGCGAGCTCCACCTCCATCACGGGCGCGGAGTCGGCGAACACGCGGTGCCCGAACGGGCCCGCCGCGGCCCCGATCCGGTCGCACAGCTTCTGCAAACGCCCGCGCAACACCTTGTGGTAGTCGCGCCCGCGCGCGTAGCGCGAGATGCTGGCGCGCAGCGGATCGTCTTCGTCTTCCTCCAGCGAGGGCGCGTAGTCCATGCGGCAGCTGATGACGCGCACCGTGCCCGGCACGAGCTCTGCCGCGCGCGCGCGGAGCGTGCCATGGCGCGCCATATAATCCATCTCGCCGTGCCAGCCCTTGCCGAGCCACTCGCCGAGCCGGTTTTCCGCGGCCGCGAGGTCGGTATCCGCGATCCCCACCGCCTGGAACCCAAGTTCCCCGCCCCATTGCTTGATCTGCGCAGCGAGCGCGCCGTAGTCCATGGGTCCCGAGTCTAGCCTCGAGCTCGCAGACGAAGCGGCCACGCTGCGCCTGGGCGCCGCGCTCGCCGCCGGCATCGCGCCGGGCCGCGTTTTGCACCTCTCGGGCGAGCTCGGCTCGGGGAAAACCACCGTGGTTCGGGGGCTCTTGCGTGAACTAGGTCACACCGGGCGGGTGAAAAGCCCCACCTATCCCCTAGTTGAACTTTATGTCGTTTCAAGATTAAACTTGTATCACTTTGATTTTTATCGTTTCAAAGATCGGAGCGAATGGCTGGACTCGGGATTCAGGGAGTACTTCAACGCGCAGACGGCCTGCATCGTCGAATGGCCGGAGCGTGCGGGCGGGCTGTTGCCGTCCCCCGATCTCGCCGTACGGCTGGAGATCGCCGGCAGCGGGCGGCGCGCCTGGCTGAGCGCGGGCACGCCTGGCGGCGAGGACTGGCTGGTGCGCTCGCGGCTGCGCTTCTCCTCGGCCACCTAGCCGCCGCGCAGGCGCAGGTCATCGCCACGCGCATCTGGCCGGCGCGCGACTACACGCGCGTCACTTTCGAGTCGCGCGAGGCGCTCGACTACAGCATGTTCGCGCTGAAGAACCCCGAGCGCCTGGTGCTCGATCTCAACGCCGAGGACTCCGCCGGGCTGATCGCCGAGCTGCAGTCCAAGGTCGCCGCCGAGGATCCGTACATCTCGGTGCTGCGCGTCGGGCTCAACCGCCCGGGCGTGACGCGCGTGGTGCTCGACCTGAAGGCGGAAGTGCGGCCGCAGGTGTTCGCGCTGAAGCCGATCGCCCAATACGGCCACCGCCTCGTGCTGGACCTCTATCCGCTCGTGCCGCCCGATCCGCTGGTCGCGCTCCTCGAGCTGAACGGCCAGCTTGCCGCGCCCGCCGCGCGCGGCGGGGAGGCGAGCCCGCGGTCCGTGGTGCGCCTGGCCACCGTGGTGATCGACGCCGGGCACGGCGGCGAGGACCCGGGGGCGCGCGGGCGCCGCGGCACGCTGGAAAAAGACGTCAACCTGCTGATCGCGAAGCGACTCAAGGCCCTGATCGACGCCGAGCCGGACATGCGCGCGGTGCTCACGCGCGACGGCGACTACTACCTGTCGCTGCAGGCGCGCGTGGAAAAGGCGCGCGCGGTGAAGGCGGACCTGTTCGTCTCGGTGCACGCCGACGCCTTCATCCGGCCGCACGCGCGCGGCTCTTCCGTGTTCACGCTGTCGCAGCGCCCGACCTCGGACGCGGCGCGTTGGCTGGCGCAGCAGGAAAACGACTCCGACCTGATCGGCGGCGTCAGCCTCGACACGCGCGATCCCTACCTCAAGCAGGTGCTGGTCGACCTGTCGCAGACGGCGACCAACGATCACAGCATGAAGCTCGCAGGCGCGGTGCTCTCCGAGCTCGGCAACGTCAATGCCCTGCACAAGGCGCAGGTCGAGCGCGCCGGCTTCGCCGTGCTCAAGGCCCCCGACGTGCCCTCGATCCTGGTCGAGACCGCGTTCATCTCCAATCCGCAGGAGGAAGCGCGGCTGAAGGATGAGCGCCACCAGGACAGAGTGGCGCGCGCCATGCTGGCGGGCATCAAGCGCTACTTCGCCAAGAACCCGCCGCGCCCGCAGGGCCCGCTGGCGCGGAACTGAATCAGGGCGCCGCGCGCCGCGCCTGCGCGCGCAGGAACTCGACCGCGATCGGCATCACCGAGACGGCGACGATGACCACGATCACCACGGCGAGGTTGTCCTTCACCAGCGGGATATTGCCGAACCAGTAGCCGGCGAGGCTGAGCGACACCACCCACAGCAGCGCGCCCGCTACGCAGAAGGCGAGATAACGCGCATAGGGCATGGCGCCGATGCCGGCGACGAAGGGCACGTAGGTGCGCACGATCGGCACGAAGCGCGCGATGATGATCGCCTTGCCGCCGTGGCGCTCGTAGAACGCGTGCGTGCGATCGAGGTGCTTGCGATTGAACCAGCGCGAATCCTCGGCGCGAAACACCTTCGGCCCCGCCCAACGCCCGATCCAGTAATTCACGTTGTCGCCGCACAGCGCCGCGGTGACCAGCAGCGCCATCACCACGCCGATGTCCATGCCGCCCGCGGCGGCCAGCGTGCCCACCACGAACAGCAGCGAATCCCCGGGCAGGAACGGCGTCACCACCAGTCCCGTTTCGCAGAACACGACGACGAACAGCAGCGCGTACACCCATACCCCGTGCTGCGCGATGAACGCCGCCAGGTGCACGTCGAGCCGCACGACGAAATCCCACAGCGTGGCGACGAGCTCCATGACCCGATTCTATATACTCCGCGCATGCGCAACATCCGCGAGCTGCCCGAGCTGCTCATCAGCCAGATCGCGGCGGGCGAAGTGGTGGAGCGGCCGGCCTCGGTGCTCAAGGAGCTGCTCGAGAACAGTCTCGACGCGGGCGCGGCCGAGCTGCAGGTGACGCTCGATGCGGGCGGCACGAAGCGCGTGCAGGTGGACGACGATGGCGCGGGCATCGCGCACGAGGACCTCGGCCTCGCGTTCGCGCGCCACGCCACCAGCAAGATCGGCTCGCTCGAGGATCTCGAGGCCGTGGCGACGATGGGCTTTCGCGGCGAGGCGCTGGCCTCGATCGCCGCGGTGGCGCGCGTGGAACTGGTGTCGCGCACGCCTGACGCCGCGCACGCCTGGTCGCTCGCCGCCGAGGGCGGGGCGCCGCGCGAGCCACGGCCGGCGGCGCGCGCCCCCGGCACCACCGTCGCGGTGCAGGACCTGTACTTCAACACGCCAGCGCGGCGCAAGTTCCTGCGCACCGAAGCGACCGAGTTCGGCCACTGCGACGAAGTGTTCCGGCGCATCGCGCTCGCGCGCCCGGAACTCGCCTTCACGCTCAGACACAACGACCGCGTTTCGGCGCACCTCAAGCCGCAGGCGCTGGCGGCGCGTGCGGCGGCCCTGCTCGGCGCCGATTTCGCCGCCGCCTCGGTGCCAGTCGACGCACAGGCCGGACCCTTGCGCCTGCACGGCCTCGCCGGCACGCCGCAGGCGGCGCGCAATCGCGCCGACGCGCAGGTCTTCTTCGTCAACGGGCGCTACGTGCGCGACCGCCTCCTCGCGCACGCCGTGCGCGAGGCCTATCGCGACACCCTGCACGGCGAGCGCCAGCCGGCGTTCGTGCTGTTTCTCGAGCTCGATCCGCGCGGCGTCGACGTCAACGTGCACCCGGCGAAGACCGAGGTGCGCTTTCGCGACGCGCGCGGCATGCACCAGTTCGTGTTCCACGCGCTCTCGCGCGCGCTCGCGCCGTCGGCGGCCGACGCGCCGGTGAGCTACGCCAGCGTCTCGGCGCCGGGGCCGGCGATTCAGGCCGCGCTCGCGATGCACGAGCCGGCGATGGACTACCGGCCGGCGCCCGCGCCGTTGCCCGCTTCGCAGAAGGCGCCGCCCCTCGGCTACGCCCTCGCCCAGCTGCACGGCGTCTACATCCTCGCGCAGAACGAGGCAGGCCTGGTGCTGGTGGACATGCATGCGGCGCACGAGCGCATCCTGATGGAGAAGATGAAGCTCGGTCTGGACGCGGGCGCGATCGAGCGCCAGAGCCTGCTGGTGCCGGCGGTGTTCCGCGCCGAGGCGCTGGACGTCGCCACGGCGGAGGAGAACCGCGACGCGCTGGAAAAGCTGGGGCTCGAATTGAGCGTCGCGGGCCCGAACGAGCTCGCGGTGCGCGCGGCGCCGGCGCTGCTCGCGGGCGGCGACGTGCCGGCGCTCGCGCGCTCGCTCCTCGCCGAGCTGCGCGAATTCGGCGCGGCGCAGGTGCTCGCCGCGCGGCAGAACGAGCTGCTCGCCACCATGGCCTGCCACGCCGCCGTGCGCGCCAATCGGCTGCTGTCGGTGCCGGAAATGAACGCGCTACTGCGCGAGATGGAGGCGACCGAGCGCTCGGGCAGCTGCAACCATGGCCGCCCCACCTGGTATCAGCTCACGCTCGGCGACCTGGACAAGCTCTTCCTGCGTGGCCGCTAGAACGGCCTACGCCCTGCTCGGCCCCACGGCGAGCGGCAAGTCGCGCCTCGCCCTCGAGCTCGCGGCGCGCCACCCGGTCGAGATCGTGAGCATGGACTCCGGGCAGGTATACCGCGGGTTGGACATCGGTACCGCCAAGCCCACGACGGCGGAGCGCAACCGGATTCCCCATCATTTGATCGATCTGATCGAGCCGACGCAGAGCTATTCCGCAGGCCGGTTTCGCGCGGACGCGGTCCGCGCGATCGAGGAAATTCAAAGGCGGGGGAAGGTCCCTCTGCTCGTCGGCGGCACGATGCTCTACTACAGGGCGCTAGCTCAGGGCATCGACGCCCTGCCACCGGCCGCGCCGGACCTGCGCGCGAAAATCGACGCGCGCGCTGCGCGCCAGGGCTGGCCCGCACTACATGCCGAGCTCGCCCGCATCGATCCCGCGACCGCCGCCCGGCTCTCGCCGAACGACGCGCAACGCATCCAGCGCGCGCTCGAAGTCTGGGAGCTTGCCGGCCGGCCGATTTCCGAGCTGCAGAAGGCCGCGGACCCGGGCCTGCCTTTCCGGTTGAAGGCCTACGCGCTGATTCCCGAGGACCGTGCCGAACTGCACCGCCGCATCGCCGAGCGCTTCGATCGCATGCTGGCCGACGGACTGGTGGAAGAAGTCGCGGACCTGCGCCGGCGCTACGCCCTGCACGGTGGCCTGCCGAGCATGCGTTGCGTGGGCTACCGCCAGGTCTGGTCGTATCTGGACGGCGCGTACGGCCGGGACGAGTTGCGCGAGAAGGGCATCGCGGCGACGCGCCAGCTCGCCAAGCGCCAGCTGACGTGGCTGCGCAGCCTTCCCGGCCTGCAGCCCGCCGCTCAGCTGCCGATGTGCACCTGATACTTGGCGCCGTTCGATAGCGTGCAGGTGCCGGCGCCCTGGCGCGGCGAATTCATCTGGTATTCGCAGCTCATGAACATGCCGGTCGGGCCGTAGGCGCTCGCCACGCCGCGGCGCTGGTCGCCGTCGACGCGCGTCGCCTCGCCGCTGAGCGTCTCGCCCTGGTAGGTGAGCTGGAAGCGGCCCTTGCCCGTCATCATGTTGACCACAGTGCCGGTGAGTACGCCGGTGCGTGTGGCCTCCTCGTTCGCCGGGTACAGGCGCACGGGAAGCGACACCGGCATCGCCGGCCCGCCCGCGGCGGGCGGCGGCAGGGGACTGCCCTGGGCCTGTCCCGGGATCACGTGCCAGAACTGCCCGTCCGGCCCCTGCACGACATAGCAGCCGGAAAGCGCCGAGAACGCCAGTGCGGCGGTGATGCGTGCTGCGGTTTTCATGTTCACTCCTTCATGGTCCAGGCGATGCCCGCCTGTGCACCCATGATCGGAGGGGTTCGCGTACTTGCAGGCTACGGGTGGATTACCGATCGCTTATTGCCGCCGTGTCCTGGCTGCGCTCGAGCAGCTCCCTGGCGCGCGACTGCTCGCCCGCCGCTTCCCAGTACCGGCCCAGCTCGGCGAGCGCGCGGGCGAAGCGGCCGCGCCATCTTTCGCGCGGCCGCAGGCTCCAGGGCTCGTCGGCCTCGCCGGCGAGGAACGGGCCGCGGTACAGCTCCAGCAGCCGCGCGCCCAGCCGCTCGGCGAGCTCGCGCGGGGCCGGCGCGCGCCCTGGCCTGAGCAGTCCCTCCAGCTCGCCCAGCAGCCTTTCGTAAGCCCAGGCATCGACCCAGACGAAGCGCGCGTCGAGCGAAAGCTTGCCCTCGTGCAGCAGCAGGGCGCGGTCCTCGCCGAGGAGCTTCCTGAGCCGGTGCAGCGTGCTGGTGAAGGAGCGGTGCGCCGAATCGCCGTCGATGCGCGGCCACATGGCGTCGGTGATCAGCTCCTCGGCCACGCGCTCGCCGCCGAGCGCGATCAGCACCTTGAGCAGCTCGAGCGGCCGGCGCTGCGCCTTGCCGCCCGCCACGGCGAGCGGTTCGCCGTGGCGCAGCAGCCGGAAGCCGCCCAGCGTGTGCACGCGAAAGTGCCACGGCCAATCGGGCACCTGCAGCGGCGGGCGCTCGGGCGCGAGCGTGCGGCGCTTGACCAGGCTCTTTGCGTACTCGGTTTCGACGCCGGCGGCGAGCGCGTGCTCGCACAGGCGCGCGACGGCGGCCGGCCGCCACCACAGGAAGTGCTGGTAGCCGTGCTCGCGCCCCAGCGCGAAGCCGCGGCGCAGCGCGTTCAGCCCCGGGTGCTGGCGGCCGTGCTCGAGCGCGATGCCGGCGAAGCCGAGCAGGCAGGTGTACTCGAGGTGGCGGCTGTCGATGTCGCGCGCGATGGCGCGCATCTGCGTGAGGTGCGAAACGCATTTCCGTTCGTCGCCGCACTCGGCGAGCACCTGCGCCAGCGCCAGGCGCGCGAGCACCTCGAGAAACGGGCAGCCCACCTCGATCGCCATGCGCAGCGCGAGCTTCTGCTGCTGCAGCGCGCGCATCAGGTCCTTGCGCAGCGCCGCCTCCCAGGCCAGGAAATGATGGGTCAGGCACAGGTTGAAGCGGCCCGCGCCGCTCGCCTGCGACTCGAGCTGGCGCGCGAGCGGCGCCGCGGCTTCGAGGTCGCCGCCGCCGAGCGCGCCGCCGTAGCCGTTGACCAGCAACTGCAGGCTCCAGGTATGGATGCCGGTGGCGCGCGCGATCTCCTGGCCCTCGCGCATGGCGGCGAGGCAGGGCTCGGATTCGGCCATCAGCATGTGATAAATCGTCTCGACGTTCTTCAGCGTCAGGAGCGAGAACGGCGTCACTCCCGGCCCGGCGGCGAGCCGGCGCATGGCCTCGATCAGGCCGTGCGCGCGCACGAAGACGCCCGTCCACATCAGCGTCAGCGCGGCGAGCAGGCCGACGAACATCTTCAGGTTCGGGTCCGGCACCTGCTGCGAGGCGGCGATGGCGCGCTGGATCCACTGCTCGATGTCGCGGCGCTGCGGCTGGCGCAGCGTGAGCGCGAAGAACATGCTGCACGCCACCCGCGCCTCGGCCTCCGCCGACGGCAGTCGCATGCCGGCGCCCGCCATGCCGTCGAGCACCGCGATCCAGCGGTCGAGCAGGGAGAAATCGTCCAGCTCGTAAAGGATCGCGTCCATCGCACCCGAGCAGGCGAGGACCATGCCCGCCGGGTCCGGCGCGGCGAGCGTGCGGAACAGCTCGTAGGCGCGCTCGAATCCGAGGCGCCCCTCGCGCGGCGCGCGCTGCGCCTGGCAGGACGCCGCCCAGTACACGGTCCACGGATGCGCATGCTGCACTTCGGGAGACAGCTCCTCGACCCAGTGCACCAGCGTCTCCGCGCGCCCCTGCGCGAACATGGCGCCCGCGTGACGCTCGATGAGCCGCGCCATCGCCTCCCAGTCGTGCGCGTCGCGCGCGAGCGCCACCGCCTCTTCGATCTGGCCCGCGCCCTCCATCAGCGCCGCGGCGTCCTTCTGCAGCTGGCGGCGGCGGTCCTTGGGATAGGCTTCCTGCGCGCGCGCCAGCAGGAATTCGCGGAACATGGGATGGTATTGGTATACGGGCTCGGCGTGCGCCTCGCGCAGCGCGACGAAGTAGTTCTCCCGGTGCAGCCGCGCGAGCGTCTCGCCGGCGGCCGCGTCGCCGCTCAGCTCCTGCGCGAGCGCGGCCGTCATCTGCGGCAGGTGCGCGGTCTGCAGCAGGAACTCCTGCGTGCGCGCATCCGACTTCTGCAGGATCTCGCCCGCCAGGTAGTCGAACACCAGCTGGCGCGTGGCGAAGTCCGGCGCGTCGGCGATCGGCACGCCCATGCGCGCCTGCTCGAGCAGCAGCACCAGTCCCGCCGCCCAGCCCTGCGTCTTGTCGTAGAGCCCCGCGAGCGCGTCGGCCGCGAGCTCCGGGCGGCGCTGCGCGGCGACGCTCATCGTCTCCTCGCGCGTCAGCCGCAACTCCTCCCAGCCGACGTGCGCGAGCTGGCGGTTGGCGCGCAGCCGCGCGAGCGTCGACGGCGGGTCGGTGCGGCTGACGACGATGGCGCGGCCGCCGGGCGGCAGCTCGCGCAGCGCCTCGCGGATCGCCTCATGCAGCGGCGAGGACGCGGGCACCTCGTGGTAGCCGTCGAAGACGATGACGAAGGGCGGCTTGAGGCGCGCGTAGAGCTCCTGCGCGTAGCGGCGCGAGAATGCCTGCAGCCCGGCGTGGTACTCGGGCGTGAGCAGCGGCAGCGAGGGGTGCTCCGCGCCCTCCAGGTCCGCGACCGCCAGGCCGAGGTAGTAGAAGAACGTCGCCGGATCGGCGTCGCCTTCGTCGACCTGGTACCAGAGACAGCGCTGCGGCGCGTGGTCGAGCCAGCTCGCCACGGCCGTGGTCTTGCCGCTTCCGGGCGGGCCCGACACCCAGGTGAGCGGCATGTCGCTCGCTTCGTCGAGCAGCCCGAACACGCGCTCGCGCGGCAGGATCTCCGACAGCAGCGGCCGGGTGGTCTTGCCGAGCGGCGCGCGGCGGCGATGGGCGGCGGTAGCCATGGCGGTCGGGGGAATTCTGCTCCCGGCAGCGCTGGCTGCGGTGTTACTTATCGCTTACAGCAGTGCTGCAATGCGGCAACCGCTAGTTCTGCCCGAGCAGGCGCAACTCCACCGCCCGCATGACCGCGGCGGCGGCCGTATGCACGTCGAGCTTGCGGTAGGCGTTCTTGACGTGGCTGGTCACCGTGTGCGCGCTGACCCCGAGCTGCGCGCCGATCTTGGCGTAGCTGCAGCCGCAGGAGAGCAGGCGCAGCACCTGTATTTCGCGGGGCGTCAGCATGCGTGTTCCTCCTTTTCTGGTGCGCGGGCGGCGCTTGCCGCCCTCGCCACCATGATCGGAGGAAGCCGCTGACCGACGGCTCACCGGCCGCTTACGCATCGCTTAAACGTCGGCCGCAAGCCTATTCCCCGCCGTCGAACTGGAGCTGCCCATGCCGGCACATCGTAGGCGCGCGCCATGGCCGTGGGTATCCCCTATTCATGTGCGCCGGGGAATTGTTTTGCAGCCGCCGCTTAGTCCCCCGCAGCCATTCCCGCGCGGCGCGGATCGGCGCCGCCGCGCCAGCCGCCCGGCACGCGCTCGATGCCGTGCAGGCCGCTCGTCAGCCGCGCGAAGTTGAGCACGTGCCCGCGTTCGGCGAGCGCATCGCCCAGCGCCTCGTATGCGGTGCCGCGCTCGAGAAACGTCGGCCCGTTGGTGCTGCCGAAGTTCGGCGCCGAGATCGCGGCCTGGATGTCCATGCCCCAGTCGAGCGTCGCCACCAGCGTCTTCGCCACGAAGTTGATGATCGCCAGGCCGCCCGGCGAGCCGAGCGCCATCCTGAGGCGCCCGTCGCGCTCGAACACCAGGGTCGGCGCCATCGAGCTGCGCGGGCGCTTGCCGCCCTGGACGCGATTCACCGCCGGCCGGCCGAGAAACTCGGGCCGGAAGCTGAAGTCGGTGAGCTGGTTGTTGAGGAGAAAGCCGCGCACGAGGATGCGGCTGCCGAAGCCCATCTCGATCGAAGTGGTCATCGCCACCGCGTTGCCGTCACCATCCACCACCGAGAGGTGGCTGGTGCCCGGCGTCTCGGGATCGAGCGTGCCGGGGAGCGCGAAGCCCATCGAGCGCTCGCCGATCTGGCGCGCGCGCGACTCGAGATACGCGGGCGCGAGCATGCGCGCGACCGGCACCGGATGGAAATCCGGGTCGCCGACGTAGCGCGCACGGTCGCCGTAGGCGAGTCGCGCCGCTTCGCTGAACAGGTGCACCGCCGCCGCGGAGCCCGGCGCCACGCGCGCGAATTCCGTGCGTTCCAATATGCCGAGAATCTGCAATACGCCGCTCGCGCCCGAGCTCGGCGGCCCCATGCCGCAGATGCGAAAGCCGCGGTACTGTCCGCACACCGGCGAGCGCTCGATCACGCGATAGCCGGCGAGATCCGCGAGCGTCAGGTCCGCAGCCACCGCCCGCACGATATCCGCTGCGATCGCGCCGCGGTAAAACGCGTCGGCGCCCTGCGCCGCGATCGCGCGCAGCGTCGCCGCGTACTCGAGGTTGACGATGCGCGCGCCGGCGAAGAACGGCTGCATCTGCGGCTCGCGCTCGAGCACGCGCGTAAGGCGCCTGGTTTTCGTGAAGCCCTTCTGCGCCAGCCGGAACGCCGGCTCGAACAGGCGCGCCCAGGGCAATCGCCCATGCTCGCGATGCAGCACTTCCAGCAGCCGCGGCACCCCCGGCACGCCGACCGAGCGTCCGCTCATCACCGCGGCCATGAACTGCTCGGGATTGCCGTGCCGGTCGAGAAACCGCTCGGGGCGCGCCGCCGCCGGCGCGGTTTCGCGGCCGTCATAGCTGCGCACGCGGCGTTCCTTCTCCGACCAATGCAGCACGAACGCGCCGCCCCCGAGCCCCGAGGACTGCGGCTCGACGAGCCCGAGCACCAGCTGTACGGCAATCGCCGCGTCCGCCGCGCTGCCGCCCGCGCGCAGCATCTCGAGGCCCGCGTCCACCGCGCGCGGGTCGGCGGCGGCGACCATGAAACACTTGGCGTACGCCGCTTCGCGCTCGACGCGCTCGCTTTCCACCTCCGGCGCGGCGAGCTGCGCCGCGGCGCCGGCGCAGAAAAAGAAAAGGGCCGCACAAGCGGCCCTTTGCACCAGGGACGGGTGCCCGCTCACACCATCAAGGGTACGACGAGCAGCGCCACGATGTTGATGATCTTGATGAGCGGGTTGACCGCGGGACCGGCGGTGTCCTTGTAGGGATCGCCCACCGTGTCGCCGGTGACCGCGGCCTTGTGCGCGTCCGAGCCCTTGCCGCCGTGGTGGCCGTCCTCGATGTACTTCTTGGCGTTGTCCCAGGCGCCGCCCCCGGTGCACATGGAGATGGCGACGAACAACCCCGTGACGATGGTGCCCATCAGCACGCCGCCGAGCGCCTGCGGCCCGAGGAGCAGGCCGACGAGGATCGGCACCAGCACCGGCAGCAGCGACGGGATCATCATCTCCTTGATCGCCGCGCGCGTCAGCATGTCGACCGCCACCCCGTACTCGGGCTTGGCCGTGCCCGCCATGATGCCCGGGATCTCCTTGAACTGGCGGCGCACTTCCACCACCACCGCGCCGGCCGCGCGTCCCACGGCTTCCATCGCCATGGCGCCGAAGAGGTAGGGCACCAGTCCGCCGATGAACAGGCCCACGATCACCATGTGGTTGGACAGGTCGAAGGTCACCGTGACGCCTCCGGCTTTCAGCGCGTGCGTGTAGTCGGCGAACAGCACCAGCGCCGCAAGGCCCGCGGAGCCGATGGCGTAGCCCTTGGTCACCGCCTTGGTGGTGTTGCCGACCGCATCCAGGGGATCGGTGATGGCGCGCACCGAGTCGGGCAGGTTGGCCATCTCGGCGATGCCGCCCGCGTTGTCGGTAATCGGCCCGTAGGCATCCAGCGCCACGATGATGCCCGCCATGGAGAGCATCGAGGTGGCGGCGATGGCGATGCCGTACAGGCCCGCCAGCGCGTACGAAACGATGATCGCCACGCACACCGCGAGCACCGGCCAGGCGGTGGACTTCATCGACACGCCCAGCCCCGCGATGATATTGGTGGCATGCCCGGTGTTGGAGGCCTCGGCCACGTGCTGCACCGGCTTGAACTGCGTGCCGGTGTAGTACTCGGTGATCCAGACCAGAAAGCCGGTGAGCGCCATGCCGACCGCGGCGGTGCCGTAGAGGTGCCACACGCCGATGGTCTTCATCGTGCCGCCGATGTCGAACTGGGTCGTCTTCAGCAGTTCGCCCATCACCACATGGGTGATCGGCCAGAACGCGATGAGCGCGATGCCGCCCGCCCAGGCGAGACCCTTGTAGAGCGCGGGCATCACGTTCTTGTCGCCGGGCTTGGCCTTCACGAACCAGGTGCCGATGACCGAGGCGATGATGGCGAAGCCGCCGATGGCGAGCGGATAGATCACCGCCGCCGACGTCTTCAGCATGAGCGCGCCGAGGAGCATCGTCGCGACGATGGTCACGGCGTAGGTCTCGAACAGGTCGGCGGCCATGCCGGCGCAATCACCCACATTATCGCCAACGTTGTCGGCGATGACCGCGGGATTGCGCGGGTCGTCCTCCGGAATGCCGGCTTCCACCTTGCCGACGAGGTCGGCGCCGACGTCCGCGCCCTTGGTGAAGATGCCGCCGCCGAGACGCGCGAAGATCGAGATCAGCGAGCCGCCGAAGGCGAGGCCGACCAGCGGCTGGATGATGTGCACCAGGTCGTCCTTCTTCAGCGCGTTGGCATAGAGCAGCGCGAACAGGCCCGCCACGCCCAGAAGCCCCAGGCCGACGACGAGCAGCCCGGTGACGGCGCCGCCCTTGAAGGCGACCTGCAGCGCCTCGTTGAGGCCGACGCGCGCGGCTTCCGCGGTGCGCACGTTGGCGCGCACCGAGATGTTCATGCCGATGATGCCGCAGGCACCCGAGAGCACGGCGCCGAGCAGGAATCCCCAGGCGGTGGTCCAGCCCAGCTGCGGCGTGAAGCCGATGGCGAGAAACAGCACCGCGCCGACCATGGCGATGGTCTTGTACTGGCGCCACAGGTAGGCCACCGCGCCTTCGCGCACCGCGGCGGAGATCTCGCGCATGCGCTCGTTGCCGTCGGGAAGCTTGAGGATCTGCGCGCTCTGCCACACGCCGTACACGATCGCCAACAGTGCGCATGCGAGCGCGAAGGTGAGTCCGCCAATCATGCTTGTTCTCCCCGGAAAGGCCGCGATTCTAGCAGGCTAGCCGAGCGCGGCGAAAGCCCGGGCGCGGATCTGCTCGATGCTGCCGAGCCCCGAGATGCGGTGGTAGCGCGGCGCGCGCGCATCGCCCGAGTCCGCCCAGCGGGTGTAGTAGTCCACCAGCGGCCGCGTCTGCCTGCGGTACACCTCCAGGCGCTTCCTCACGGTCTCCTCGCGGTCATCCTCGCGCTGGATGAGCGGCTCGCCGGTGACGTCGTCGCGGTCCGGCATGCGCGGCGGGTTGAACTTCACGTGATAGCTGCGCCCGGAGGCCGGATGCACGCGCCGCCCGCTCATGCGCAGCACGATCTCGTCCTCGGGCACGTCGATCTCCAGCACATGGTCGACTGCGACGCCCGCCGCCTTCATCGCCTCGGCCTGGCCGACGGTGCGCGGAAAACCGTCGAACAGGTACCCCCGCGCGCGATCGGGCGCCCGCAGCCGCTCTTTCACCAGCGCAATGATGATGTCGTCAGCCACCAGATGGCCCGCGTCCATGACCTTCTGCGCCGCGAGGCCGAGCGGCGTGCCCGCCTTGGCCGCCGCGCGCAGCATGTCGCCCGTGGACACCTGCGGGATGCCGTATTTCCCGGTGATGAAGGCGGCTTGCGTCCCCTTGCCCGCACCCGGTGGCCCGAGCAGGACGAGTCTCATTGCAGGAGTTTTAGCACAGCTTCGAGATCGGCCGGGGTATCCACCCCGGGCGGGATCGCGCCTTCCTCGATCACGGTGGCGATGCGCAGGCCGTGCCAGAGCACGCGCAGCTGCTCGAGCTGCTCGATGGCCTCGAGCGGCGCGGGCTCGAGCCCGGCGTAGCGGCGCAGGAACGCGACGCGGTAGGCGTAGATGCCCACATGGCGGTAGGCGCTGGGCGTGCCGCCCTCCCGTGGAAAGGGAATGCCGGCGCGGCTGAAATAGAGCGCATCGCCGCGCGCGTCGAGCACCGCCTTCACCACGTTCGGATTGGCGAACGCCTGCGCATCGCGCATCGGGTGGCAGGCGGTGGCCACGCTCGCGTCGGGCCGCGCCTCGAGCGCCGCGGCCACCCGCGCGATGAGCCGCGGCGCGATGAGCGGCTCGTCGCCCTGGACGTTGACCACGATCGCGCCGTCGGCGAGCCCGAGCTGCGCCGCGGCTTCCGCGATGCGCTCGGTGCCCGAAGCATGGTCGGCGCGCGTCATGCGCGCCTCGAACCCATGCGCGCGCACGGCTTGCGCGATGCGCTCATCGTCGGTGGCCACGCACACCGGCGCGGCGCCGCTCTCCCGCGCGCGCTCGCACACGCGCACCACCATCGGCTTGCCGGCGAGGTCGGCGAGCGGTTTGCCGGGAAAGCGGGTGGAGGCGAAGCGCGCGGGGATCAGGACCGCGAAGCCGCTCACGCGATCTCTTCTGACGGATCGAGCTTGCGCGCGTCGTCTTCGAGCATCACCGGGATGCCGTCCTTCACCGGGTAGGCGAGGCGGTCGGGCTTGCACACCAGCTCGCCTTCAGCCTTGCGGTACACGAGCGGCCCCTTGCACAGCGGGCACACCAGGATTTCAAGCAGCCTTGGGTCTATGGCCGAGCTCACCGAGCCTCCTTTGCAGCCACGCGTCGAATGCCGGGTCGGGTGCCGCGCGCACCGGCAGGATCCAGTGCTGCGGTCTTGCGAAGCGCTTGCATTTTACCGCGTCCTTTTCGGTCATCAGCACCGGCGCGCCGTCGCCGAACTCGAGATCCTTCGCGCGAAACGGGTGGTGATCCGGAAACGGGTGCGGCACCACCTTGACGCCGAGATTTGCCAGGTGCAGGAAGAAGCGCTTCGGGTCGCCGATGCCGGCGACCGCGTGCACGCGCTGCCCGGCGAAGGATTGTAGCGCGCGGCGCTCGCGCGCGTCGGTGGCGCGGTGCACCTCGTCGCCCTCGAGGCGCATGGCGAAGCCCTTGACCTTGTCGGTGCCGTGCGCGATCACGGCGTCCACGCTCCACAGGCGCGTCTTCGGCTCGCGCAGCGGCCCCGCCGGCAGCATGAAGCCGTTGCCAAAAGCCCGCGCGTCCACCACCGCGATCTCGATGTCGCGCCGCAGGGCGTAGTGCTGCAGGCCGTCGTCGAGGATCACCACGTCGCAATCGGGATGCGCCTGCCTGAGCGCCGCGATCACCGCCGCGCGCTCGGGGCCCACCCACACCGGGCAGCCGCTCCTGCGCGCCATCAGCACCGGCTCATCGCCGACCTCGGCCGGATCGGCGGCGAGCGTCACGCCGCGCGGCGCGCGCACGGTGCCGCCGTAGCCGCGCGAGACGATCGCCGGCGACCAGCGCTTCGACTTGAGGAGCTCGGCGACGTGGATGGCGAGCGGCGTCTTGCCGCTGCCGCCCACGGTGAGGTTGCCGATGGCGATCACCGGCACGCCGGCGCGCGTGCTCTTCAGGATGCGCAGCCAGTAGAGCGCGCGCCGCAGGAACACCGCGGCGCGGAACACGAGGCTCAGCGGCCACAGCAGCCAGCTGACGGGGTTCTGCCGGTACCACAGCGGCGTGAGGAGGCGCGTGGCTAGCGGCTCGCCTGGGTCGTGAAGGTGATGTGCTGCAGGCCGGCGGCGCGCGCCGCCTCCATCACGCGCACCACCGACTGGTGCGTGGCATTGGCGTCGGCGCTCACCACCACCACCGGCTCGCGCATCGCGCCGCTCGCGCGCTTCAGCTCGGCCGCGAGCTGCTCGACGCTGACGAAGGCGACCGGCGTGCGGTTGACGACGTACCGGCCCTGCGCATTCACCAGCACCGCGACCTCGTCGGCACGCTCGAGCTGCTTGTCGGCGTCGGCGGCAGGCAGGTTGATCTGCAGCTCGGTGTACTTCGAATAGGTGGTGGTGATCATGAGGAAGATCAGGATCACCAGCATGACGTCGATCATCGGCACCAGGTTGATCTCAAGGTGCTCTTTTTCGTGGCCGCGCTGGAAGTTCATGCCCGGCTCAGGTGCGCTCGCCGTGCACGATGTCGATCAGCTTTGCGGCCTGCTGCTCCATGTCGACGACGAAGCCGTCCACCTTGTTCCTGAAGTGGCGGTAGAAGATGAGCGCGGGAATCGCGATGCCGATGCCGAACGCGGTGTTGTAGAGCGCGATGGAGATGCCGTGCGCCAACTGCTGCGGGTTGGTGCCGCCGGTGGGCGACTGCGAGCCGAAGATCTCGATCATGCCGATCACCGTGCCAAACAGCCCGAGCAGCGGCGCCGCCGTGGCGATGGTGCCGAGCGTGGTGAGGAAGCGCTCCAGTTCGTGCGCCACCGTGCGGCCCGCCTCCTCCACCGCTTCCTTCATCACGTAGCGCGAGCTCGTGCGGTTCCTGAGGCCCGCCGCCAGCACTTCGCCCAGCGGCGAGTCCTGGGCGAGTTTGTCGAGCACGTCCTCGTTCACGCCCTGGCGCTGGTACACCGCGAGCACCTGCTCGAGCAGCGTCGGCGGGATGATCTTGCTGCTGCGCAGCGTCACCGCGCGCTCGATGATGAGCGCCACAGCGATGACGGAGGCCAGCAACAAGGGCCAGATGGGCCAGCCTGCGGCTTGGATGATGGCGAACAAAGTGGGCGCTCCGCGGTGTTTGGTTTTGTTGTCGGCGCACTTTAGCAAAAACGCCGCGCGCGCGTTATCCACATTTCCTGTGGATAAGTTTGTGGATTTTCTCTGGGCAGCGCGCCGCCTCCCCCGTGAATGTCCTCGCGAGTCGGCGGCGATTAAAATTTCATCAATCCTTTCCGGCGCGGAAACAGCAGCTTACGGAATAGAATCGGCCTCCGTGAGGGATTGCCGCGCGCTGCTTTGACGCGCGGCGGCGCTTGTGCATTAGTGTTGCCGCGTGGACGAAGAAATATTTCGCGCATCCGCTCCCGTGCTGAGCGTCTCGGCGCTGCTGCGCAGCGTGCGCGAGACGCTCGAGCGGCGCTTCCCGCTCGCCTGGATCGGCGGCGAGATCTCCAACTTCCGCCCCGCCTCTTCCGGGCACTGGTATTTCACGCTCAAGGACGAGCTGGCGCAGGTCGATTGCGTCATGTTCCGCAGCCGCGCTGCAGCATTGGATTGGGAGCCGGCCGAAGGCATGCGCGTCGAGGCCCGGGCGCTGGTCACGCTGTACGAGCCGCGCGGGCGCTTCCAGCTGAACGTCGAGCACATGCGCCGCGCAGGCCTTGGCCCGCTCTACGAGCGCTTCCTGAAGCTCAAGGCGCAGCTGGAGAAGGAAGGATTGTTCGATCCGGCGGCGAAGCGCGAGATCCCGGCGTTCCCGAAGACGATCGGTGTCGTCACGTCACGACAGGCTGCTGCGCTTCGCGACGTGCTGACGACCTTGCAACGCCGCAATCCTTCCATTCCGGTGATCGTATATCCCGTGCCGGTGCAGGGCGAAGGCGCGGCGGCGAGGATCGCGCAGATGCTGGCAGTGGCGAACGCGCGCGCCGAGTGCGACGTGCTCTTGCTCGTGCGCGGCGGCGGCTCGATCGAGGACCTGTGGCAGTTCAACGAGGAAGTCGTGGCGCGCGCGATTCGCGCCTCCTCGATACCCGTGGTCGTCGGCGTCGGTCACGAGACCGACGTTACCATCGCCGACTTCGCGGCCGACCGGCGCGCACCGACGCCGACCGCGGCGGCGGAGATGGTGAGCCCGTCGCGGGAAGAATTGCTCATGCGGGTCGCTGAATTGGCGCAGCGCGCGTCGCGCGAGGCGCTGCGGCGGATCGAGTACGCGATGCAGATGGTGGATGCGCTTTCGCGCCGGCTGGTGCATCCGCGCGAGCGACTGCGAACATCGCGCCAGCTGCTGGAGCAACTGGCGGCGCGGCTCGCTTCGGCGGCCGCGCGG
>JBBDXL010000013.1:0-51927 GCA_040902335.1 Burkholderiales bacterium | reverse complement strand
CGTTGATATTGATCGCGTCGGAGCCGCACACGCCCTCGCGGCAGGAGCGGCGGAAGGCGATGCTGTCGTCCTGCGCCTTCGCCTTGATGAGCGCATCGAGCAGCATGCGGTCCGCAAGCTCGAGCTTGACCTCGAGGTCCTGCAGGTAGGGCTTCGCGTCCTTGTCCGGATCGTAGCGGTAGATCGACAGCTTCATCGGCGGGTCCTAGTAGGTGCGCACCTTCGGTTCGAAGGATTCGACCGACAGGGGCTTGAGGTGCACCGGTTTGTAGGTCAGGCGGTTGCCTTCCTTGTACCAGAGCGTGTGCTTCATCCAGTTCGCGTCGTCGCGCTCCGGAAAATCCGCGCGCGCCTGGGCGCCGCGCGATTCCTGCCTCGCGTGCGCGCCGGTAATTGTCGCCAGCGCGGCTTCGACAAGATTTTGCAGTTCGAGCGCCTCGACGCGCGCGGTGTTGAACACCTTGGACCTGTCCTGAATGAAGGTCTGCTGCGCGCGCGCGGCGATGACCTTCACCTTCTCCACGCCCTGGGTGAGCTCGTCCGGGAATCGGAACACGCCGCAATGCGCCTGCATCGCCCTCCTCAGATCAACGGCGACATCGGCGACGCGCTCGCCCGAGTTCGCCGATTCGAGCCGCGCCAACCGCGCGCGCGAGAACTCGTCCGCGTCCCGCGGCAAATTGCGGTGCGGCCGCGGCAGGGAGCGCAGGTCCTTCACGATCTGCTCGCCGGAGGACTTGCCGAAGACCAGCAGGTCAAGCAACGAGTTGCAGCCGAGGCGATTGCCACCATGGACCGAGACGCACGAGCACTCGCCCGCGGCATAAAAGCCCGGGACGATGGATTCAACGCTCGCTCCCTCGGGCGCCACCACCTGCCCCATGTAGTTGGCCGGGATGCCGCCCATCTGGTAGTGCGCGGTCGGGACCACCGGGATCGGTTCGCGCACCGGGTCCGTGTTGGCGAACTTGATAGAGATCTCGCGGATTCCGGGCAAGCGGTGGTTGATCACCTCGGGCCCGAGGTGGTCGAGTTTCAGCATGAGGTGGTCTTTGTCGGGCCCGCAGCCGCGCCCTTCTTTGATCTCGGTGGTCATCGCGCGCGACACGACGTCGCGGCTGGCCAAGTCTTTGGCGTTCGGCGCGTAGCGCTCCATGAAGCGTTCGCCGTCCCTGTTGAGCAGGTACCCGCCCTCGCCGCGTACGCCCTCTGTGATGAGGATCCCAGCACCGTAAACGCCCGTAGGGTGGAACTGGAAGAACTCCATGTCCTGGAGCGGAATCCCGGCGCGTGCCGCCATGCCAAGGCCGTCGCCGGTGTTGACGAAGGCGTTGGTCGAGCTGTGGAACATGCGCCCCGAGCCGCCGGTGGCGAACAGCGTGGCCTTCGCCTGGAACATCGAGACCTCGCCGGTTTCCATCTCGAGCGCCGTGACGCCGAGCACCGCGCCGTCCTGCGGATCGCGGATCAGGTCGAGCGCCATCCATTCCACGAAGAACTGGGTGTTGGCGCGCACGTTCTGCTGGTACAGCGTGTGCAGCATGGCGTGGCCGGTGCGATCGGCCGCGGCGCAGGCGCGCATGGCCATCTTGGCACTGCCGTAGTCCTGCGTGTGGCCGCCGAAGGGCCGCTGGTAGATCTTGCCGTTCTCCAGCCGGTCGAACGGCATGCCCATGTGCTCCAGCTCGACCACCACCTCGTTCGCGCGCCGGCACATGTACTCGATCGCATCCTGGTCCCCGAGATAGTCCGACCCTTTCACGGTGTCGTACATGTGCCAGTGCCAGTTGTCCTCGGCCGAGTTCGCGAGCGGCGCAGCCACGCCGCCCTGCGCGGCTACCGTGTGCGAGCGCGTCGGGAACACCTTGGTGAGCACCGCCACCTTGAGCTCGGCGCGCGCCAGTTCCAGCGCCGCGCGCATGCCCGAGCCGCCCGCGCCCACCACCACCGCATCGAACCGGCGTACGGGAAGTGCCACGCTCATCTCCACAGGATCTGGAGGGTCCAGCCGAGGTACCCGGCAATGACGAGCAGCACCGCCACCTCGAGCGTGAGCCGCGCCCCCGCCGGCTTCACGTAGTCCATGAGGATGTCCCGCATCCCCACCCAGGCATGCCACGCGAGGCTGGCGGCGAACAGCAGCGTCGCCACGCGCATCGAGCCCTGCGCGAAGAGATCCTTCCACACCGCGTAGCTGATCGGCGCGCCGCCGATCAGCACCGCCAGCACGATCACCGTGTACACGGCCATAATGGCGGCGGTGATGCGCTGCGCCAGCCAGTCGCGCAGGCCGTAATGCGCGCCGACGACCACGCGATCTACCAAAGCAGAACCCCCAGCCACGCGGTCAGCGCGAGGCTCGCAGCGATGACGAGGGCACTGGTCAGGCGCGCGGTGGCCTGGTCCACGCCCTTGTCGAGGTCGAGAAACAGAAAGCGGATACCCGCGCAGAAATGATGACAATAGGCCCAGATCAGCGCGAGCAGCGCGAGCTTGACGGGCAGCAGACCCGCGTAGCGGCGCATCCCCTCGAAGCCGTCCTCGGAGGCGAGGCTGCGGTCGAGCATGAACAGCAGCCACACCACCGCCAGAAACAGCAGCAAGCCGCTGATCCGGTGCAGGATCGACACCCAGCCGGCGAGCGGCAGCCGGATCTCGAACAGCAGCGCGGCGAGGCTCAGGTACTTCGGCCTCGGTTTTCTTATCGTTGCGTTCGCCATGTCGGGATGGAGTGCGATGCGGGCGCGTGGGGCGATCAGTATCGATTATAGCGCCGTAGCGCATTGATTGAGTTCCCTTTGTGCACTGCGTTCCGCGCGCGCGCTGCGGTAGAATTGCAGGCCCTCTTCGCCTTGCATCCGGAGCCCTTGCACATGCCCAAAGCGCCCGTCCGCGTCGCCGTCACCGGCGCCGCCGGCCAGATCGGCTACTCGCTCCTGTTTCGCATTGCGAGCGGCGACATGCTCGGCAAAGACCAGCCGGTCATCCTGCAGCTGCTCGAGATCCCCGACGAGAAGGCGCAGAAGGCGCTGAAGGGCGTGATGATGGAGCTGGACGACTGCGCCTTCCCGCTGCTGCACGGCATGCAGCCCGCGTCCGACCCGATGCTGGCGTTCAAGGACGCCGACATCGCGCTACTCGTCGGCGCACGGCCGCGCGGCCCGGGGATGGAGAGAAAGGACCTGCTCGAAGCGAACGGCAAGATCTTCGCGCCGCAGGGCCAGGCGCTCGACCAGGCCGCCAAGCGCGACGTCAAGGTGCTGGTGGTCGGCAACCCTGCCAACACCAACTGCCTGATCGCGATGCAGAACGCGAAGCGCCTCGAGCCCGCGCAGTTCACGGCCATGATGCGCCTCGACCACAATCGCGCCGTCTCGCAGATCGCGCAGAAGATCGGCAAGCCGAACGCCGCCGTGAAGAAGGTGACGGTGTGGGGTAACCACTCCGCGACGCAGTATCCCGACGTGTTCCAGGCCGAGTGCGAAGGCAGGAAGGTCTGGCCGATGATCAACGACACGGCCTGGCTCGAAGGCACGTTCATACCCACGGTGCAGAAGCGCGGCGCGGCCATCATCGAGGCGCGCGGCCTGTCTTCGGCCGCCAGCGCCGCCAATGCCGCCATCGACCACATGCGCAGCTGGGTGCTCGGCACGCCGGCGGGCGACTGGGTGAGCATGGGCGTGCCTGCTGACGGCAGCTACGGCATCGCCGAGGGCGTGCTCTACGGCTATCCCGTGACCTGCAAGGACGGGCGCCACGAGATCGTGAAAGGCATCGAGGTCTCCGAGTTCAGCCGCAAGCGCATGGTCGCGACGCTCAAGGAGCTGCACGAGGAGCGCGACGGCGTGAAGCACCTCCTCGGCGCATGAGCCCCGGCGCGAAGTTCAGGCAGGCGCTGAAGGAGGAGCGGCCGCTCCAGGTCATCGGCGCGATCTGCGCTTATCACGCGCGCCTCGCGCAGCGCACCGGCTACCGCGCGCTTTACCTGTCCGGCGGCGGCGTCGCCGCCGGCTCGCTCGGCATGCCCGACCTCGGCATCTCCAATCTCGACGACGTGCTGATCGACGTGCGCCGCATCACCGACGTGTGCGAGCTGCCGCTGCTCGTCGACTGCGACACGGGATTCGGCGCGAGCGCCTTCAATGTCGGACGCACGGTGCGCTCGCTGATCAAGGCCGGCGCCGCGGCGACGCACATCGAGGACCAGGTGGGCGCCAAGCGCTGCGGGCATCGTCCCGGCAAGGAGCTCGTCCCGGCCGAGGAGATGTGCGACCGCATCAAGGCCGCTGTGGACGCGCGCACCGATCCGCGATTCGCGATCATGGCGCGCACCGACGCCCTGGCGGCCGAAGGCCTGGAAGCGGCGCTCGCGCGCGCGGTACGGTACGCGCAGGCCGGCGCCGATATGATCTTCCCGGAAGCGGTCACCGAGCTCGCGCAGTACCGCAGGTTCGTGGACGCGGTGCGGGTGCCGGTGCTCGCCAACATCACCGAGTTCGGCAGCACGCCGCTCTACACGCTCGACGAGCTGCGCTCGGCCGGCGTCGCCATCGCGCTGTACCCGCTGTCCGCGTTCCGCGCCATGAACAAGGCGGCGCTCGCCGTGTACCAGGCCGTGCGGCGCGCCGGCACGCAGAAGGACGTCCTCGCCGCGATGCAGACGCGGGACGAGCTGTACGATTTTCTCGACTACCACGCGTACGAAAAGAAACTCGATGAGCTCTTCGCCCGACGTTCCTAAGCCGAAGAAGTCGGTCGCGCTCTCCGGCGTGACCGCCGGCAACACCGCCCTGTGCACGGTGGGCCGCACCGGCAACGACCTGCACTACCGCGGCTACGACATCCTCGACTTCGCCGACGAGGCCGAGTTCGAGGAAGTCGCCCACCTGCTGGTGCACGAGGAGCTGCCCAACGCGCGCGAGCTCGCCGCCTACAAGGCGAAACTGAAGCAGCTGCGCGGCCTGCCCGCGCCGCTGAAGACCGCGCTGGAACAGCTGCCGAGGAGCGCGCACGCGATGGACGTGCTGCGCACCGGCTGCTCGGTGCTCGGCACGCTCGAGCCGGAAGCCGAGGCGCATGCCGTGGAGGGCGCGCGCGCCATCGCCGACCGGCTGATGGCGAGTTTCGGCTCGATGCTGCTCTACTGGCACCACTACGCGCATCACGGCAAGCGCATCGAGACCGAGACCGACGACGACTCGATCGGCGGGCACTACCTGCACCTGCTGCACGGCAAGCCGCCCTCGCCTTCGCACGTACGCGCCATGCACACCTCGCTCGTGCTGTACGCCGAGCACGAGTTCAACGCCAGCACCTTCACCTGCCGGGTGATCACCGGCACCGGCTCGGACATGTACTCCGCCATCACCGGCGGCATCGGCGCCTTGCGCGGCCCCAAGCACGGCGGCGCCAACGAGGTTTCCTGCGAGATCCAACAGCGCTACAGGAGCGCCGGCGAGGCCGAGGCCGACATCCGCCGACGCGTCGCCGCCAAGGAGGTGGTCATCGGTTTCGGCCATCCCGTGTACACGCTCGCCGACCCGCGCAACAAGGTGATCAAGGCGGTGGCCGAGCGGCTGTCGCGGGAGGCGAAGGACATGACGCAGTTCCAGATCGCCGACCGCATCGAAGCGGTGATGGCGGCCGAGAAGAAGATGTTCGCCAACCTCGACTGGTTCAGCGCGGTGTCCTACAGCAAGATGGGCGTGCCGACGCTGCACTTCACCCCGCTGTTCGTGATCTCGCGCACCAGCGGCTGGGCAGCGCACGTCATCGAGCAGAGGATCGACGGCAAGATCATCCGCCCGAGCGCCGATTACACCGGCCCCGAGAACCGCCAGTGGGTGCCGCTGAAGGAACGCGAATGAAGCCCTACGAGTCCGAGCACACGCGCTTCATGCGCCGCTACCTGGAGGAGCATCCCGAGGAAATCGAGTCGCAGAAGGCAGGACGCGCCGCCTGGTGGGACAAGACTCCCGAAACGCGCAGCGCCCCGCTACTGCTGCGGCCGTCGCCGAAGGCCGGCGGCAGCGAGTACACCTTCGAGCCCCTGTCCGAGAAAGAGTGATGTCCGCGCACATTTCGAACGTCCGCCCCAAGCCGGACAAGGTGCTGAAGCTGATCGCGGATTACGCGACCAAGTACCAGGTGAAGAGCGCCGCGGCCTACGACACGGCGCGCTACTGCCTGATGGACACTCTGGGCTGCGGGTTCGAGGCGCTCGAATACCCGGCGTGCACGAAGCTCCTCGGCCCCATCGACCCGGAAACCGTGACGCCGCGCGGCGCCAGGGTGCCGGGCACGAAGTTCCAGCTCGACCCGGTGCAGGCCGCCTTCAACCTCGGCGCCATGATCCGCTGGCTGGATTTCAACGACACCTGGCTCGCCGCCGAGTGGGGCCACCCGTCGGACAACCTCGGCGGCATCCTTGCCACCGCCGACTGGCTGTCGCGCAACGGCCAGGCCGTCACGATGCGCGACGTGCTGACGGCGATGATCAAGGCGCACGAGATCCAGGGCGCGATCGCGCTGGAGAACTCGTTCAATCGCGTCGGCCTGGACCACGTGGTGCTGGTGAAGGTCGCCTCCACCGCGGTAGTGGCGCACATGCTGGGCTGCACCTACGACCAGGTGGTGAACGCCGTGTCGCAGGCGTGGGTGGACGGCCAAAGCCTGCGCACCTACCGCCACGCGCCCAACACCGGCTCGCGCAAGAGCTGGGCCGCGGGCGACGCCACCTCGCGCGCGGTGCGCCTCGCGCTCATCTCCAGGACCGGCGAGATGGGCTATCCGTCGGTGCTCACGGCGAAGACCTGGGGCTTCTACGACGTGCTGTTCAAGGGCAAGCCGTTCAAGTTCCAGCGCAAGTTCGGCAGCTACGTCATGGAGAACGTGCTGTTCAAGATCTCCTTTCCGGCGGAATTCCACTCGCAGACCGCGGTCGAATGCGCCATGCAGCTGCATCCGCAGATCAAGGACCGCATCAATGACATCAAGCGCATCCGCATTCGCACGCACGAGGCCGCGATCCGCATCATCGACAAGAAAGGCCCCCTGAACAATCCGGCCGACCGCGACCACTGCATCCAGTACATGGTGGCGGTGCCCCTCCTCTTCGGGCGCCTGACGGCCGCCGACTACGAAGACAGCATCGCGAGCGACCCGCGCATCGACGCACTGCGCGGGAAGATCGTCTGCCGCGAGGACAAGCGCTTCACGAAGGACTACCACGACCCGAAGAAGCGCTCCATCGCCAACGCGCTCACCGTCGAATTCAAGGACGGCTCGAAGCTGAAGGAAGTGGTCTGCGAGTACCCGATCGGCCACAAGCGCCGGCGCAAGGAAGGCATGCCGCTCCTGGTGGAGAAGTTCAAGACCAACCTCGCGCGGCGCTTTCCGCAAGGGCAGCGCGAGGCGATCCTCGATCTGTGCCTCGATGCGCCCCGGCTGGAAGCCATGCCGGTGCGCGACTTCGTCGACATGATGGTGACGTGAATGACGCGGCTGCTGGCGGCGGCCGCTGCCGCCCTCCTCGCCGGTTGCACGACGACCTACGCGCTCACGCTGATGCCGCGCACCAGCGGCCAGGTCTACTACGGCGAGGCCAGCGGCCAGACCGGTGGCGAGATGCAGGTGAGCGTCACCATCGGCGAGCGCAGCTACGAGGGCACCTGGGTCGTCAGCGACCCGGGTCCCGCCACGGGCTTCGTCGTGGGCGGGGTCTTCGGCAGCCGGCGCTCGGGCATCGGTACTTCGGTGGTGATCGACAACCCGCTCGGCACCGAGGCCAAGGCGCTGCTGCGCTCGGCGGACGGGCACGGCCTGCGCTGCGATTTCAAGGGCGTGACCGGCCCCGCCGGCAGCGGCAGCTGCCAGGACGACCAGGGCCTGGTGTACGACGTACAACTGCGTAGGAAATGAGGAAACCCCACATGCACAACCTGCACGACACCCTGCAGCCCCTCAAGGGCGGCAAGTTCTATTCCCTGCCGAAGCTCGGCAAGGCGCTCGGCGTGAATCTCGAGCGGCTGCCGGTCTCGATCCGCATCGTGCTCGAATCGGTGCTGCGGAACTGCGACGGCAAGAAGGTCACCGAGGAGCACGTCCGCCAGCTCGCCGCCTGGAAGCCCGGCGCGACGCGCACCGAGGAGATTCCTTTCGTGGTGGCGCGCATCGTGCTGCAGGATTTCACCGGCGTGCCGCTGCTGTGCGACCTCGCCGCGATGCGCGGCGTGGCGAAGGGCATGGGCAAGGATCCCGAGGTCATCGAGCCGCTGGTGCCGGTCGACCTGGTGGTCGACCACAGCGTGCAGGTCGACCACTACGGCACCAAGAACGCGCTCGACCTCAACATGAAGCTCGAGTTCAAGCGCAACCAGGAGCGCTACCAGTTCCTCAAGTGGGGCATGCAGGCGTTCGACACCTTCAAGGTCGTGCCGCCGGGCATCGGCATCGTGCACCAGGTGAACCTCGAGTTCCTGGCGCCGGGCGTGCACCAGTCGAAGGACGGCGTGCTCTATCCCGACACCCTGGTCGGCACCGACAGCCACACCACCATGATCAACGGCATCGGCGTGGTCGGCTGGGGCGTGGGCGGCATCGAGGCCGAGGCCGGCATGCTCGGCCAGCCGGTGTACATCCTGACGCCGGACGTGGTCGGCGTGCACCTGAAGGGCCTGCTGCGCGGCGGGGTCACCGCCACCGACCTCGTGCTCACCGTCACCGAGATGCTGAGGAAGGCCAAGGTGGTCGGCAAGTTCGTGGAATTCTTCGGTGAAGGCGTAGAGGGCCTGTCGGTGCCCGACCGCGCCACAATCGCCAACATGGCGCCCGAGTACGGCGCGACCATGGGCTTTTTCCCGGTGGACGCGAAGACGCTGGACTACCTGCGCTTCACCGGACGCAGCGCCGGGCAGGTCGAAGCGCTCGGCACGTACCTGCGCGCGCAGAACATGTTCGGCATCCCGAAGCAAGGCGCCATCGACTACTCGCAGACGCTCCAGCTCGACCTCGGCACGGTAACCCCCTCGCTCGCCGGCCCCAAGCGGCCCCAGGACCGCATCGAGCTCGGCAACGTCAAGCAGGCATTCGGCGCGCTGTTCTCGAAGCCGGTCGCCGAGAGCGGCTACGCCAAGCCGGCCGGTGAGCTCACGCGCCGCTTCGATGGCTGGTTCCGCGGTTCGGGTGATGCCTCCGGCGGCGGTACCTCCAATTCCGGCAGCCTCGCGCGCGGCGCGCCCACCAACGTGGTCGAGATGGTGGACAACCGCCCCACCTCCGGCCTGGTGAAGGACGGCGGCACCGGCAACCCCGGAGCCATCGCAATCGGCCACGGCGACGTGCTGATCGCGGCGATCACCTCGTGCACCAACACCTCCAACCCGGGCGTGCTGCTCGCGGCGGGCCTGCTCGCGAAGAAGGCGGTGGAGCGCGGCCTCACGGTGAAGAAGCACGTCAAGACCTCGCTCGCGCCCGGCTCGCGCGTGGTCACCGAGTATCTCGAGAAGGCGGGCCTGCTGCCCTACCTGGAGAAGCTCGGCTTCAACCTCGCCGCCTATGGCTGCACCACGTGCATCGGCAACGCGGGGCCGCTCGACCCCGGCATCGAGGAAACCGTCGTCAAGAACGACCTCGTGGGTTGCGCGGTGCTCTCGGGCAACCGCAACTTTGAGGCGCGCATCCACGCCAACATCAAGGCCAACTTCCTCGCCAGCCCGCCGCTGGTGGTGGCCTATGCGCTCGCCGGCACGGTGCTGAAGGACCTGATGAAGGAGCCCGTCGGCAAGGGCAAGGACGGCAAGGACGTGTGGCTCGGGGACATCTGGCCGAGCTCCGAGGAAGTGTTCGCGCTGCTGAAGCACGCCACCGATCCGGCGACCTTCCGGCGCCTCTACGGCAACCTCGCCGAGGCCAACCCGATGTGGAAGAAGATTTCCGCGCCCTCGGGGCAGGTGTACAACTGGCCCGAGTCCACCTACATCGCCGAGCCGCCGTTCTTCAAGGACTTCGACATGCAGCCGGGACAGCCGGGCGACGTGAAGGGCGCGAAAATCCTCGGCATCTTCGGCGACTCGGTGACCACCGACCACATCTCGCCCGCGGGGTCGATCAAGCCGACCTCGCCCGCCGGGATCTACCTGCAGGAGAACGACGTGGCGGTGGCCGACTTCAACAGCTACGGCGCGCGCCGCGGCAACCACGAGGTGATGATGCGCGGCACGTTCGCCAACGTGCGCATCAAGAACCTGATGATGGGCGGCAAGGAAGGCGGGCTGACGCGATTCCAGCGCGAGGAGATGCCGATCTACGACGCCGCCATGCGCTACATTGCGCAAGGAACGCCCACCGTGGTGTTCGGCGGCGAGGAATACGGCACCGGCTCATCGCGCGACTGGGCCGCGAAGGGCACCCAGCTCCTCGGCGTGAAGGCGGTGATCGCGCGCAGCTTCGAGCGCATCCACCGCTCGAACCTCGTCGGCATGGGCGTGCTGCCGCTGCAGTTCACGGGTTCCGACTCCGCGCCGTCGCTCGGGCTGAAAGGCGACGAGACCGTCGACGTGCTCGGGCTGGACGACATCCGGCCGCAGCAGGAGCTGACGCTCGTGGTGACGGGTGCCGACGGCACGCGCCGGGAGCTGAAGGTCAAGTCGCGCATCGACACGCCCGTCGAGGTCGACTACTACCGGCACGGGGGAATCCTGCCGTACGTGCTGAGGGAGCTGATTTCGAAGGCCGGGCCGGCGGCGAAGGCCGCCGCGTAGGGTGGGCCCATGGCCCCCCCTACGGTAGTCGCGAGAGGTAGTACGCGAGGACTTTGACGTCGGCGTCGCTGGCCCCGTACAGGGCGGCGGCCATCAGGGTGTCGCCGCCCTTGCGGGTGTACCTGCGGTAGCCGTTCATCGCGTACTCGAGGTATTCCTCGCGCTGCGCCGCCAGCCGCGGCATCTGCTCGCGGCCGCGGTAGTCCGCCTCGTGGCAGGAAGCGCAATGCCGCTTCTGCGCCAGCGCGGCGCCCCGCTTCATCAGTGCGGGATCGGGTGTCCCCTGTGGCGCGGCGGGCTTCTGTCCGGCGTAGTGGCGCGCGATGAGCCGGATCTCCGCGTCCTTCAGCCCCTGCACCGCCGCCGCCATCTGCGGCACCTCGCGCATGCCCTCGCGCAGCAGCACCAGCTGGTTCTCGAGGAAGATCGGCGGCTGCCCCGCGAGCGAAGGCGTGCCCGGGGTCGCCGAGTTGCCGCCGGGCCCGTGGCAGGCCTCGCACAGCCGCAGCCGTTCGGGCAGCGATTGCGCCAGCGCGTTGGCAACAAAAAGGGCGGTGAGCCAGGCCCACCGCCCCTTGCAGGACGAACGCACTACTTCTTGGCGTAGCTGACGCGGTAGATCGCGCCCAGCTGCTCGTCCGAGACGAGCAGCGCGCCGTCGGGCATCTGCAGCAGGTAGGCCGGCCGGCCCCAGAACTTGCCCGCCTTGGCGTCCTCCAGGAATCCGGTCATGAAGCGCTTCACCGTCGCCTTCCTGCCGTCCTTGGACGGACGCACGTTGGCGACGTCGAAGCCGAACTTGACGGTCCGGTTCCACGAGCCCTTGCGCGCCACGAACATCGTGTTCCGGTACTCCTTCGGGAACATGCCGCCGGTGTAGAAGATGACGCCCATCGCCGCGGCATGCGGTCCCATCGTGGCCACGGGCAGGGTCACGCCCTTGCAGCCGTCCTTCTTCTTGAAGTCGACGTCGAGCACGCCCCTGGCGTGGCAGTACGGGTAGCCGAAGTTGAGGCCGGCCTTGGACATGCGGTTCAGTTCGTCCTCGGGACCCTTGTCGCCCATCCAGTCGCGGCCGTGGTCGGTGAACCAGAGCTGCTTGGTCTGCGGGTGCCACGTGAAGCCCTGCGTGTTGCGCACGCCGCGCGCGATCACCTCCATGCCCGAGCCGTCCGCGTTGTAGCGCCGGATCTGCGCGTACTCGGCCGACGGCTCGCAGATGTTGCAGGGCGCGCCGAACGGAACGTAGAGCTTGCCGTCGGGGCCGAAGGCGATGTACTTCCAGTTGTGGTGCTGCTCCTTCGGCAGGCTGAACTTCTCGGTCAGGTCCACCGGCTGCACGCCCGGGTTCTTCTCGATGCCGTCGTAGCGCAGCACCTTGTCGATCGCCATTACGTAGAGGGAACCGCCATGCATGGCGACGCCGGAGGGCTGCGTCAGCTTGTCCACCACCACGCGGCTCGTGCGCCGGCCGCCTTCGTCGGTCACTTCGTAGACGCGGCCCAGGCCGCGCGTGCCCATGTAGATCTTGCCGGAGTCGCCGCGCGCCATCGCGCGGCCGCCCGGCATGCCGGTGGCCCAGATCTCCACCGCGAAGCCCTTGGGCAGCTTCACCTTGCCGATGGGAATTTCGGAGGCCGGCGTCTCGGTGTTGCGCCCGGCGAGCGGCGCGAGCTTGGAATCGGCCATCGCCGGCGGCTTGCCCTGTTGCCAGGCAGGCGCTTGCGCGTAGGCCGCCGTGGCGGCCATCAGCGCGGTAGCGAGCAGTGCTCTTTTCATGGATTTCCTCCTCTTGCGGGATGCCGATACTAAGCTTTTCGCACTGTTTTTAGAACTGCAGGCTCGCTTGGACGCCGAGCAAAATGTTGCGCTGCGGCGCGGGTTCGTAGAAGCGGCCGTTGCCGTCGTTGACGATCACCGAGCCGATGTAGGACTTGTCGCCCACGTTGTCGATGCGCAGGAACTCCGTCAGCCGCCAGCCGGCACCGCGCTGCTCGAAGCCGATGATCGCGTTCACCACGGTGTAGGAGGCCGCGAACTCGCTGTTTTCGTCGTCGACCGGAACGCGCGAGCGGTGCAGCAGTTCCAGCCCCAGGCGCAGGCCCCAGGGCGCGTAGCGCCAGGCGCCCTCCGCGTAGAGCTGCTCTTTCGGCACGCCGGGGAGCTGCTTGCCGGCGACGAGCGGGTCGAAATCCTCGTCGAACGCGGCGTCGATCCAGGTGTAGGCGGCGCGCAGCTCGAAAGGTCCCGCCCATAGCGACTCCGCGCCGATCTCCAGCCCGCGCCGCTCGGTGCGGCCGGCGTTGCGGAACGTGGTACGCCCGCCGCTGGACTGGTCGACCACGATCTCGTCGCGAGTTTCGATGTCGAATGCCGCCACGTTGACGCGCGCGAGCCCAGGGCGCACCGCCTTGACGCCGGCTTCGGCATGTCGGCTGCGCGCCGGCACAAGGTCGAAGTTCAGGCCGGTGCCCACGTTCCGGTAGGCCAATTCGACGAACGTAGGGGTTTCGAACCCACGACCGTAGTTGGCGTACAAGCTCGTCTGCGGGTCGAGCCGGAACAAGACCCCCGCCACTGGCGTAGTCGCGTTGAAGTCCACCGCACCGCTGTCGTCCGGGTTGGCGCCGGCTATGAAGAAGTCGGTGGACTCGAACTCCACGCGGCTCGCGCGCAAACCGCCGTGTGCCGACCAGCGCTCGGCGAAGCGCCACTCGCCCTGCGCGAAAAGGCCGGTGCTCGCCACCACGTTGTCTTCGTCGCGCTTGAGCGCACCGGCGACGCCCGCGTCGTTGATGAACCCCCGGCGTCGCTCGGCCATGCGCTCGTATTCCAGCCCGACTGAAAGCCGCAGCGGCCGACCGCCGAGCTTGCCGTCGTCGAACAGTCGCAGCGCGGCACCACCGAAGCCGCGATCGAGGTTCACCACGCCGCCGGAGTGCGTATCTGCATTCTGAAATATCAGCGGAATTGCCAGGTACTGCTCAACGTCGCGCGTGCCACCCCAGGCGCTCGCCTGCAGGCGCTTGCTGCCGGACAGCACATGGTCGAGCGTCACGCCGACCTGGTCGTGATCGATCGACTTGCGCGTGTTGAAGGTGATCGCCCCCGGCACGACCTGCCGCGGGTTCTGCGCCACCTGCGTTGCGTTCAGCCCGAGCGGATCCTGCGTCTCGGGCTGATGCAGCGCCATCCCGACGAGCGTCAGCCTGGTGTCCTCGCTCAGAGATAGCTTTACCTTCGAATTCAATTGATCACGCCGAACCGCGCTGTGATCGCGGTAGCCCTCGGACTCGAAGTGCGACACATTGACGACATATCCGACGGTGTCGCGCTGCCAGCCGAACTTCAGCGCGCCGCGTAAGGTGTCGTAGCTGCCCGCATGGAAGCCCGCCCCCAGCGTCGGCACGCTCGGCGCGTTCTCGGTCAGCACGTTGATCACGCCGCCCGAGGCATTGCCGTACAAGGCGGAGAACGGCCCGCGCAGCACCTCGATGCGGCTCGCGCTGCCGAGGTCGAAGGTCGCCGCCTGCCCCTGGCCGTCGGGCATGCTGGCGGGAATGCCGTCCGCGATCAGACGGATGCCGCGCACGCCGAAGGCGGCGCGCGCGCCGAAGCCGCGCGAGGACACCTGCAGGTCCTGCGCGTAGTTCTGGCGGTTCAACACCACGATCCCGGGGACGCGCCCGAGGCTCTCCGACAGGTTCACCTGCGGCCGGCCCTCGCGCAGCTCTTCGGCGTAGACGCGGTCGATCGACGCCGGGACTTCGAGGCTCGGCTGGTCGACGCGCGTGGCGGTCACGACCACGGGATCGGAGTGCTGCGCGAATGCGATGCACGGAATCGCTGCAAGGCATGCAAACAGTCTCGGCATGCGTTTATTATGGCTGCCCTCATGCCGCCGCGCGGAAGCCGTCTCGCCTGCACGCTGAAGACCCAGGACGGGTGCCACGGCTCCTTCGACGTCACGCCGGGTGAGCAGCCGAACAGCGTGGCGAGCGTCGGCGAGGTCACCTGGAACAAGCCGCCCGGGAAGCCCGTGCAGGAAGGCGCGTTCACGGTGATCGGCGACCTGGGCATGACCGGGCAGGTGATCCTCGTCAACCAGTACCAGTGGCGCGCGCTGACCGAGGCGAAGCTGGAGAAGTTCTTCTACGCCGCCCTGCTCTGGGGCAAGAGTCCCTTCAAGGTGATCGAGGACGCGCAGCTGATGCTCAAGCGCGGGAAGTAGCGTGCCCGAGCGCGATCAGTGCCGCGCCCAGCACCACCGCGCCGGCGGCAAGCAGCAGCGACCCGTCGAACCCGCCCTGGCGCTCGGCGAGCCAGCCGGCGATCACCGGGCCGATCATCTGCCCGAGGCCGAAAGCCGCCGTGAGCAGGCCGATCATGCGCGCCGGCTGCGCCGAGATGCGCCCGCCGAAGCCGACGATGACCGCGGCGATGCCCATGAACGTGCCGCCGAAGAATACCGCGGCGACGAGCGCCACCCACAGCGAATCGAAAAACACCGGCAGCACGATGCCCGCGGCCTGCACCAGATGCGCCGCGATGAGCGCCGCGGGCGCGCCCCAGCGCGCCGCCGCTCGGCTCCAGAGCAGCGTCGAGGGCGCGCCGGCGAGGCCCACCGCGATCCACAGCGTCTCGGCCGCGCCGCCGATGCCGGGCATCTGCCGGGCGATCGCGACGAGAAAGGTGCCGGTGACGACATAGCCCAGACCTTCGAGGAAGTAGCTGGCGATGAGCAGAGAGCCGGGAAAACGCTCCTGGGCGGGCGCCGCAGAGGGCGCGCTCGCCCCTGCGGCGCGGTGGCGCTGCGCCAGCGGCAGCGTGCACAGCGCCAGCGCGACGCTCACACCGGCGAGCGCGAACCACAGGCTTCGCCAGTCGAGCGTGCCGACGCCGAGCGCGACGACGATTCCCGACAGGGCGATGCCGGTACCCACGCCGGAGAAATGCACGCCCATCAGCTGCGGGCGCGACGCCCTCGCCAGGACCTCCAGCACGATCGCAGAGGAGATCACCAGCACGCCGGCGCTCGCCAGCCCGGAGGCGAAGCGCAGCGCGCACCACAGCACGATGTCCGAGGTGGCGCCCATCGCCCCGGTGGTGACGATGCTCGCGGCGATGCACGCAAGCAGCAGCGCGTTGCGCGACTCGCGCGCCGCGATCACGGAAGCCGCGAGCGCGCCGAGCAGGTAGCCGAGGTAGTTCCAGCCGGCGATCCAGCCCGCGGTGGCGGCGCCGAAGCCGATCGCCTCCTGCATCGCCGGCAGCACCGGGGTGTAGGCAAACCGGCCGATGCCCATCGCCAGCGCGAGGGCGGCCGCGCCCGCGACGAGGATGCGCGCGTCAGCGGTGCGCAAGGTACACGGTGTTGCTCGATTCGCCGCCGTGCAGCGGATTGGGGAAGCGCACGACCCGTGCTTGCGTGCGCGCGAACGCTTGCGCCAGCGCGGCGCGAAAGTTCTCCTCCGGCGGATCGTTGGACCAGAGCGCGAACACCCCGCCCGGGCGGAGCTGTCCGGCCAGCCGGCGCAAGCCTTCGGTCGTGTACAGCCCGGCATGGCTCGGATGCAGGACATGCGCCGGCGAATGGTCGACGTCCAGCAGGATGGCGTCGAACTGCCGGCCGGGCTGGCGCGCATCGAGCTTGCCCGACTCCGCCAGCGCGAAGAAGTCGCCATCGACGAATTCGCAGCGCGCATCCGCCCGCAGCTCGCGCCCGAGCGGCACCAGCCCGCGGCAGTGCCATTCGATCACGTCGGGCAGTGCCTCCACCACGAGCAGCGAGCGCACCGCGCGATGCTCGAGCACGGCCCGCGCGGTGTAGCCGAGCCCCAGGCCGCCGACCACCACGTCGAGCGGCCCCTCGCCCAGCTCTTCGAGCGCGAGGCGGGCCAGCGCGACCTCGCCTTCCGTGAACAGGCTCGACACGAGGTAGGCGTCGCCCAGCTTGATCTCGTACACCTCTACGCCCAGCGACAACTCGGTTCGCCGGCGCAGGATCAGCTCGCCCATCGGCGTGCGGCGGTAGTCCAGCTCTTCGAACGTCATGGCGCAAGCGTACCGGGTTGCCGCAGGAACGGCAGGGCTATAGAATCGCCGCACGCGCCCCGCCGAGGCGTACCCGCCAGGCTGCCGCGTCCCGCTTTCCGCGGGAACCTGCGCCGGGGGACGTGCCCTCCTCCCAGGCTGGCCCGGCCGACGTCGTACCCCCCAGGTGCTGTACGCGCCGCGCTGCATCTCTGCACGGTGCCTCGCTGCCACGCTGCCACGCTGTTAACAGGCAGACAAGGACATATTTTCATGGACGCTTCATCGATGAAACCCCGGACGCGAGCCGAGCGCGCGCCGGCAACCGATCCGCGCCGGCTGGCCGCGCTGCGCGAATGGCTGGACCAGCGGCTGGCGGAGATCGACGCGGCACTGGCGCAGGAGGAAAACATGGCGAACCAGATCACCGCCACCAACGTTGGGTCCGCGCGGCCGGTACGTCGCAAGGTGGACGGTTGCTACCGCGATCTTTACGTCGCCGGCGTCCTCGACGCGAAGAAAGTCTTGCGGGTCGCGCTGCAAAACGCCGCGTCCGTGGCGGCGCTCATGCTCACCACGGATTGCATCATCGCCGGGTACGACGTCGCGGCTCCCGAGCCCCCGTTCGACGATGCTTGAGCGCCGGTTCCTCGGCGTCGCGATCGAATGCCTGCGGGGCGACATCGCGCGCCAAAGCGACATGGACGCCGTCGTCAATGCGGCCAATGCGCAACTGCGCATCGGCGGCGGTGTCGCGGGCGCCCTGCACCGCGCGGCCGGACCGGAGCTCGAAGCCGAATGCCGGCCCTTCGCCCCGATCGCGCCCGGCCAGGCGGTGATCACGGGGGCGCATCGCCTGCCGAACCGGCACGTCATCCATTGCCTCGGCCCGGTGTACGGCGTCGACGAGCCCGCGGACGCGTTGCTCGCGTCGTGCTATCGCAACGCGCTTGCGCTGGCGGACCAGTTTCGTCTCGCCTCGGTGGCTTTCCCCGCGATCTCCACCGGCGCGTTCGGCTTTCCGCTCGAGCGGGCGACCCGCGTGGCGCTCGGCACCGTGATCGAGGGGATTCCGGAGCTCGTTTCCCTGAGGCGCATCCGCTTCGTGCTGTTTGACGAGATCAGCCTGCGCCTGCACGCGAAGGTGCTCGAACAACTCGTGCCGGAGGCGGCGTGAGGCGCGCTCCCGGACGCGTGTAGAATCACGCCCTCTTCGACCCGACGCATCAGGCCGCCGTATGAGCGCCATCGCGAGCGAGGTGGCGCGCCGCCGCAGCTTCGCCATCATCTCCCACCCGGACGCGGGCAAGACCACGCTCACCGAGCGGCTGCTGCTGCTCACCGGCGCCATCCACATCGCCGGCAGCGTCAAGGCGCGCAAGGCCTCCCGCCACGCCACCTCCGACTGGATGGCGATCGAAAAGGAGCGTGGCATCTCGGTGGCCTCCTCCGTCATGCAGATGGAGTACCGCGATTGCGTGCTCAACCTGCTCGACACGCCCGGCCACCAGGATTTCTCCGAGGACACCTACCGCGTGCTCACCGCGGTGGACGCGGCGCTCATGGTGATCGACGCCGCCAAGGGCATCGAGCCGCGCACGCTCAAGCTGCTGGAAGTGTGCCGCACGCGCAACACGCCGGTCCTCACGTTCGTCAACAAGATGGACCGCGACAGCCGCCCGCCGCTCGATCTGCTGCATGAGATCGAGTCGACGCTCGGCATGGCCGCGGCGCCCCTCACCTGGCCCATCGGCTCGGGCCGCGAGTTCCGTGGGGTGGTGGATCTGCGGGCCTCCGATGCGCCAATGCCCGCCGACATCGCCGTGCAGGCCGAGATCGAGCTGGTGCGCAGCGCCGGCACACCGTTCGAGCGCGAAGCGTTCCTCGCCGGCCAGCAGACACCGGTGTTCTTCGGTTCCGCGCTGAGCGGCACCGGCGTGCGCGAGGTGCTGGACGCGGTCGTCGACTACGCGCCGGCGCCGGCAGCGCGCGAGGCTGCGCAGCGCCGCGTAGAGCCCGACGAGCCGGCCTTCTCCGGCCTGGTTTTCAAGATCCAGGCCAACATGGACCCGGCGCACCGCGACCGCGTCGCCTTCGTGCGCGTATGCTCGGGTCGCTTCGAGCGCGGCATGCGGCTGGTGAACTGCCGCACCGGGCGCGAACTGCGCACCAGCAACGCCGTTTCGTTCCTTTCGCAGCGCCGGGACACCGTTGAAGAAGCCTTCGCCGGGGATATCCTCGGCATCCCCAACCACGGCACCATTGCGCTGGGAGATACGCTCACCGCAGGCGAGCTGCTCGGCTACGGCGGGCTGCCCTTCTTCGCGCCTGAGCTGTTTCGGCGCGCCGAGCTCGCCACGCCCATGAAGGTCAAACAGCTGCGCACGGGTCTGAAGCAGCTCGGCGAGGAAGGCGCGATCCAGGTCTATTACCCGCTCTCGGGCGACACCCCGGTGCTCGGCGCCGTCGGCGCGCTGCAGTTCGACGTGGCGGCGCATCGCCTGGCGCACGAGTACGGTGCCGAGGTGCGCCTCATCGCTGCGCCGTTCTCCGTGGCGCGATGGGTCGGGTGCGAGGATCCCACCGAGCTCGAGCGCTTCTTGGCAGCCTATCCGGCCCGCATGGCTCAGGATGCCTCCGGTGCACTGGCGTATCTGTGCGCGCACCGCGCCGAGCTGGAGGCCACCCGGGATCGCTGGACGCGCATCGAGTTCCGGGCGCTGCGCGAGATCGCTGCCGCGGCCGAGGACGAGGATGCAGGATCATCACGAGCTGCGGCTTGATACGGCGTTGCAGGAGCTGCTGCGCTGCGGCGCGCGCAGCGTGCTCGACCTGGGTTGCGGCGGCGGCGAGCTGCTGCTGCGACTCGCCCGCGAAGCGCAGTTCTGCAGGATCGTGGGCATGGACATCTCGGCCGACGTACTGCGCGCTGCGCGGGAACTGCTGCAGGCCGAACCCGGTGCGCTCGCCCAACGCGTGGAGCTGGTCGAGGCCTCGTTCGCCGTGCCCGATGCGCGCTTCGCGGGTTTCGACGCCGCGGCCCTGGTGGAAACGATCGAACACATCGACGCGCACCGGCTCTCCTCCGTGGAACGGGCCGTCTTCGGCAGCTTCCGGCCGGCGACCGTGGTGATCACCACGCCGAACAGCGAATACAACCCGATCCACGGTTCGCCCGCGGGATCGTTTCGACATCCGGATCACCGCTTCGAATGGCCGCGCGCGAAGTTTCGCGACTGGGCGCGCGGCGTGGCCGGGCGCAACGGCTATCGCGCCGCCTTCGGCGATATCGGCGAGCCCGACCCGGACCTCGGCAGTCCGACCCAGATGGCGGTGTTGTCGCGCGCGGTGTAGGGCTCGTCAGGCCTGGGCTGGCAAGCCCACCGGGCAGGAAACGCCCGTCCCGCCCAGCCCGCAATAGCCGTTCGGGTTCTTGCCGAGATACTGCTGGTGGTAATCCTCGGCGTAGTAGAACTCGCCCGCCGGCTTGATCTCGGTGGTGATCGTGCCATGGCCCTTCGCCTTGAGCGCCGCCTGGAAGGCGTCGCGCGAGCCAGCGGCCGCCTTCGCCTGCTCCTCGCCGTAGGTGTAGATCGCGGAGCGGTACTGGCTGCCGCGGTCGTTGCCCTGGCGCATGCCCTGCGTCGGATCGTGGCCTTCCCAGAACACCGTCAGCAGCGCATCGTATGAAATCCGCTTCGGGTCGAAAACCACGAGCACCGCCTCGGTGTGGTTGGTGAAGCCGCTACACACCTCCTCGTACGTAGGATTGGGCGTATCGCCGCCGGCGTAGCCCACTGCCGTGCTGTAGACGCCGGGCGTCTGCCAGAAAATGCGCTCGGCGCCCCAGAAGCAGCCCAGGCCGAACTGCGCGAGCTGCAAACCTTGCGGGAACGGCGGCACGATGCGGTTGCCGTTCACGAAGTGCTGCTCCGGCGCCGGCGTCCTCTCCTTCCGGCCCGGGAGCGTGCTGTCTTTCGGCAGGAGCTGGGTCATTTTCTTCATGAACGCGAACATGGGCATTCCTCTCTTTGTACGGTGGGCCACTGGCCCACCCTACGGCCCTAGAATAACACCATGAAAATCTGCATCTTCGGCGCCGGTGCGGTGGGCGGCGTGATGGCCGGCTGGCTGCACGAGGCGGGCCACGACGTCTCAGTCGTGGCGCGCGGCGCGAACCTGACGGCGATCCGCGAGCATGGGCTGCGCATCCGTACGCTCGCCACGGGCGAAGTCGCCGCGTTCCAGGTGCGCGCCGCGGCCGACCCCGGGGAACTGGGCCCGCAGGACTGCGTCATCGTGACGGTCAAGGCGCAGAGCCTGCCCGAGGCTGCGCGCGCCATGCCGGCGCTCACTGGGCCCGACACGACCGTCGTCACCGCGATGAACGGCGTGCCCTGGTGGTTCTTCGACCGCCTGCGCTTCGGCGAGGGCAAGCTGCGCCTCGAGAGCCTCGATCCGGACGGGCTCCTCTCGCGCGCCATGCCCACCGGGCGCATCGTCGGCTGCGTAATCGATCTCGCGGCTTCCACGCCGGAGCCCGGCCTCGTCAGCCATAACAAGGGCAACAAGCTGATCCTCGGCGAGCCCGGCGGGCGCAATATCGCGCGCACGCAGCGCATCGCCGGTGCCCTCGCCGCGGCCGGCTTCGACTGCGTGCAGAGCGGCTTCATCGAGAAGGATTTCTGGGTGAAGCTGCTCGGCAACGTGAGCTTCAACCCGGTGTCGGCGCTCACGCTCGCCACCGCCGACAAGCTGATCGCCGACGCCGACATCAAGGACTACATGGTGACCATCATGCGCGAGGTGCTGGCGATCGGCCGCGCGGTGGGCGTGGACGCCGACATCGATCCCGAGGCGCGCATCGACATGGCGCGCCACCTCGGCCGCTTCAAGACCTCGATGCTGCAGGACATGGAGGCCGGCAAGCCGCTCGAGATCGACGGCCTGCTCGCCGGCACGCTGGAAGTGGCGCGCAAGGCGGGCGTCGCCGCGCCTTTCACGCACAGCCTGTCGGGACTCATCCGCCTGCGCGCCCAGGCTACGGGGCAGTATCGATGAGAGCCCTCCTCCTCCTCGTTCTCGCGGCGCTGCCGTTCGCCGCCGCCGCCGAGTACGCCGGCCCGGCGCTCGACGCGTGCCGCGCCTACGGCGAGAGCGCGCTGCGCAAGGACGGCGCCGACGTCAAGGCGCTCGCCTTCGACAACGACCGGCACCTGTACTTCGAGCGCGAGTCGCGCAAGCTCGGCAGCCAGCCGATCGGCGCCTCGCTCTCGGGCCACGGCGCGATCGTGCGCGCGACCGGCCCGGCGGTGGAAGTTGCGTTCCTGTGCCTGCTGGCGAGCGAAAAGCGCGCGCTCTGGTTCCACTGGCTGCCGCGGCGCGATGCGCCCGCGCTCGCTCAGTGCCGGCGCGGCGCGGACGCCGGCGCATGCCTGCAGCTGCTCCTCGACCTTGCCGAGCGCGACCTCCTGGAGAAGGCCGCCTTGCGCTTCCAGGCGTCGCTCGAGGCCGACGCGCAGGCCGGCAACGAAGCCGCTTCCTCGGCCTACCGCAACTCGGCCGGCGCCTGGCGCAACTACCGCGACCTCGAATGCGCGCGCCGCGGGCCCGCGGGCAGCGACGCCTGGCGCGCGTGCCGGGTGGACCTCACGCGCTGGCGATACCTGGACCTTCAGTGATCCGCAAGCCGCGGCCAAGGGCCGCGGCGCCCATAGCCGATGTCGTAGCGCCCGAGCCGCCAGCGCCGCGGCACCCCCGCGGCGCGCACGCGGCGCAGGATCGCGGCGCTCGAGTCGTACGGTGACTCGAACAGGTGCCCGATGCCGGCGCGCGCCACCGCCGCCTGCGGCAGGCCGACGTCGGCGCGCTCGACCACCGCCCAGACTTCCTCCAGGCCCTTGCGCGGAAAGAGGCTGCGGCGCGCGTCGATCAGACCCTGCACCGAGGCGCCGCGCCGCTCCTGGACGCGGCTTTCCTGGTGCGCGTAGGCGGCGAGCTTCTGGTCGAGCGCCGCGTCGCCGCCGAGATAGGAGAAATGCCAGCCCGCATCGGGCAGCTGGAACACGCGCGCGCCGCGATCGAAGCCCTGCGCGTGCCGGCCGCGGATGTTGCGCCCGGTGGTGCGCAGGCCGTTGATGCTCTTCGCCTGGCCGTAGAGCGCGGCGGCGGTGCCGAGCCAGGGGAGCTTCCTCGACCACACCAGCTCGAAGTTCAGGCGGAAGTAGAACATGCGCTGCTCGAAGATCAGCATGCTGCGCGCTGCGGCTGCGGCCAGGAACTCGCCCGCGCGCCGCACCGCCGCCACCGTGGGGATCTCGTCCACGTCGGACACCAGCACCAGGTCCTCGGGCGCGGCGCCGAGATCGCGCAGCACCGGGCCGATGGCTTCGCGCTGCGACTGCTCGCGCTCCCAGTGGCTGTAGCCCACGGGCAGGTCGACGGCGCGCGCCACGAGCTTCGGGTGCGCGCGCAGCTCGCGCTCGTTCGATTCGGCGAGGTACAGGGGCTTCGCCTTGCCGGTGTGCGTCTGGTGCGCTTCGACGACCACGAAGCGGTCCACCACGTCCTCGAGGCAGGCGATGCGCAGGCGCAGCTGCTCGAACTCGTTGAAGAACGGCACACAGTCGAAGATCTTCAAGCGCCGAGCGTCTTGCGGAAGTAGGCGATGGTCTCCTTCAGCCCGTCCTCCAGCGCGACCTTGGGCGCCCAGCCGAGCTTGTCCCGGGCCAGCGCGATGTCGGGCTGGCGCTGCATGGGATCGTCCTCGGGCGCGGGCAGGTACTTGAGCTTCGACTTTCCGCCCGCGAGGCGCAGCACCATCTCCGCCAGCGCGAGCATCGTGAACTCGCCCGGGTTGCCGATGTTCACCGGTCCGGTGAAGCCGCGCGCGCTGGCCATCATGCGCACCAGCGCGTCGATGAGGTCGTCGACGTAGCAGAAGCTCCGCGTCTGCGTGCCCTTGCCGTAGATCGTCAGGTCCTCCCCGCGCAGCGCCTGCACGATGAAGTTCGACACCACGCGCCCGTCGTTCGGGTGCATGCGCGGCCCGTAGGTGTTGAAGATGCGCACCACCTTGATGTCGAGCTGGTGCTGGCGGTAGTAGTCGAAGAACAGCGTCTCGGCGCAGCGCTTGCCCTCGTCGTAGCAGGAGCGCGGCCCGATCGGGTTGACGCGGCCCCAGTAGCCCTCGGGCTGCGGGTGCACCTCGGGGTCGCCGTAGACCTCGGAGGTCGATGCCTGCAGGATCCGCGCGCGCGTGCGCTTGGCGAGACCCAGCATGTTGATGGCGCCGTGCACGCTGGTCTTGGTGGTCTGCACCGGGTCGCGCTGGTAGTGGATCGGCGAGGCGGGGCAGGCCAGGTTGTAGATCTGCTCGACCTCGACATACAGCGGGAAGGTGACGTCGTGGCGCAGCAGCTCGAACTCGGGCCTGCCGAGCAGGTGCCTGATGTTCGCCTTGCCGCCCGTGTAGAAGTTGTCCAGGCAGATGACGTCGTGCCCTTCGCCCACCAGCCGCTCGCACAGGTGCGAGCCGAGAAAGCCGGCGCCGCCGGTGACCAGGATCTTGTGCATCGCGGGCTGATTCTACCCGCGCCGGCAACGAGCGCTTTCGGCCGGGCCCGGTAATTGGCTACGATAGGGCAACCCTTCGTCCGGGAGAACCCGATGCCGTTCTTTTCCTCGCTGCCCGCCGACGCCGGCGTCCGCCACATCCTGCAGCTGAACAGGTCCGCGGGCCGGCCGCTGATCGAATTGCACCAGGCGCTGCTGCGCGGCGATTCGCCGCTCGCGCCCGCGCAGCTCGAACTGATCGCGGCTTACGTTTCGGCGCTCAATGCCTGCGAGTACTGCTACGGGGTGCACGCCGAAACCGCCAGGGCCTTCGGCCTCGCCGAAGACGTGCTCGAAGCCCTGCTCGCCGACCCCGGTTCGGCGCCGGTCGAACCCGGCATGCGCCCGCTGCTCGCCTACGCGAAGAAGCTCACCGTGTCCCCCGCGCGAATGACGCAGGCCGACGCGGATGCCGTGTTCGCGGCCGGCTGGAGCGAGCGCGCGCTGCATGACGCGGTGCTCACCGTATGCCTGTTCAATTTCATGAACCGCCTGCTCGAGGGCCACGGCTGCAAGGGCACGGCGGAAATCCATGCCGCGCGCGGCAAGGCGCTGAGGGACGAGGGCTATGCGCCGCTGCTCGAGCTGATGCGTTGAACCGGCGCAGACGCGAGCGCAAGCATCAGTACGGGAAGCAGCAACGAGCGGGCGGCCCGGAGCCGCAGTCCCTCCTCGAAGTGCTCGGTCGCCAAAAGGAAATCCAGTATGCGAGCCGCGCCCGAAGCCACTTGCGGCGCCAGGATCAGATTCATCGGCTGCGCCACGTGATCCGCGAGCTCGCCCGCCGCCTGCCGGGCGAAGCGCGCGACGATCCCGGCGTACGCCAGCTCGAATCCTACGGCTGCGCGACGCGCATGCACCTCGTCAACCTCCTCGCGCCGAGGATCGAGGGCGAAGACCTCAACCGGGACATCGATTTCACCAGCACCGGGGTCCGCGCGCGCCGCGCGGCAGGCTACGCGGCCGCCCGGCGCATGATCGAGCAGCAGCCCTGGCAGCGCGAGGGCGATCTCCTCGACGGCATCGTGGTGCACGACGCGGCCTGAAGGCCCCGGCACATGGCGGCGGGGCGCCGTGAGCCGCTTCATCCGGGAACTACCTTACGGCAAGAACGATCGGCTCCAGCGCATCCCCCTGACTCAGCACCCGGCCGATGGCCGCTGCATGCGTGTATCCCAGCGCGCGCAGCGCTTCGAGGCAGGCATCGGCGCGCTCCGCCGGAATGCTCGCCAGCAGGCCGCCGGCGGTCTGCGGGTCGAAAAGCAGGGGGTAGCGCGGATGGCCCACGGCTTCGTGCTGGTTGCGCAAAGCCCGGCGCAGACGCACGTTGGCCGGCTGCAGCGAGCTCAGGATGCCGGCCGCGCTGGTTTCCTCGGCCCCCTCCAGAACCGGCAAAGCCGCGAGGTCGAGCTCCGCGTCCACCCCCGAGGGCCGGGTCATCTCCACGAGATGTCCGAGCAGGCCGAAGCCGGTCAGGTCGGTGCAGGCGGTCGCGCCATGCTCGCGCAGGCACCGCGCGCCAAGGCGGTTCGACTGGCACATCGAGGCGAGCGCCGCGTCGATCCAGCGCCCGCGGGCCTGCAGCCGCTCGTGGGCCGCGAGCAGCGTTCCGGTGCCGACCGGCTTGGTAAGCATCAATACGTCGCCCGAACGCATGCCGCTCTTCAGCATCACCGAGCTCATGTCCGCGTCCACCAGGCCGTTCACCGCGAAGCCGAGCGCGAGCTCCCTGCCCTCGCCGGTGTGCCCGCCCACCAGTGCGCAGCCGGCGTCGTTCAGCACCTCGACTGCGCCGGACATCATCTGGAACAGCACGTCCTCCACCTTGGACTCCAGCCCCGGCGGGACGGTGACCACCGCCGTAGCCGACTGCGCCTCGGCGCCCATCGCGAAGATGTCGCCCAGGGCATGATTCGCCGCGATCTTGCCGAAGAGATAGGGATCGTCGATGAAGGCGCGGAAGAAATCCACCGTATGCACCATCGCCTTGCCCGGCGGTATGCGCACCACCGCGGCGTCGTCGGGCGCATGCAGGCCGATGACCACGTCGCCGCGTTCGACCGGATGCAGCGCGCCGAGCGCGCGCGAGAGCACGGTAGCGCCGACCTTTGCGCCGCAGCCGCCGCAGCGCATGGCAAGCGCGGAAATCGCCTGCGCGGCCTCTTCCGGGTCGAGCTTCACCGGCGAAGCGACGCTGGACGCTTCGTGTTCCATCTCGGGGAGCCGGTTGAATTTCGCCATGAAGCGGCGGTCGATCCAGTCTTTCCAGCGCCAGACCCAGTCGCCCTCGAATCCCAGCCCGCCGCGCGATGCGACCGCGTGCCGGTCGCCCGTGCTGACCAGCGCGAGCCAGCGGCGCTGCGGGCGGTAAGCCTTGAGCGCCCTGCCCTCGACGGCACGGCGCAGATTTTCCGCCAGCGGCGGCCCCTGGCGCACGGCAAACACGCCCGCCTTCTCGAGCGGATGGTTCACCATGCCGGCGATATCCCCCGCGGCGAATACTCTCGGGTCGGTCACCGACTGCAGCGTGTCGCGCACCTGGATGAAGCCTTCCCCATCCAGCGCCAGCCCGGTGTCCCGCAGCCACGGCGCGCCGCCGGCCTGCGTGACCCAGACGATCTCGTCGGCGTCGACCGTTTCGCCGTCGGCGGTGCGTAATCGCGTCGCCGATACTTCGTTGACCTCGGCATTGTGATGAACGACGACACCGCGCCGGGCCAGCACCCGATCGAACGCACGGCGCACGGCGGCGTTGTGCGTCGGCAGGATGTCCGCGTCCTGCGTGAGCAGATGGAAGCCGAGCTCCTCCGGGTCGCGTCCCGACGCACGCAGCTCGTTGCGCAATCGATATTGCATCGCCAGCGTCAATTCGACGCCGCCGGCGCCGCCCCCTACCACCGCGATGCGCGTGGTCCCGGCGTGCTTGCGCACGCGCTCCAGCAGCAGCCGCCAGCGCGCGTCGAAAGCGTGGATCGGCTTGACCGGCACCACGTGCGCCTGCGCGCCGGCCACGCCGTCCATCTGCGGGGTGGAGCCGATGTTGATGGACAGCCAGTCGTACGCCACCGGCGGGCGCTCCCGGCAGAGCACTCTGCCGGCGCCGCGATCGAGCCCGAGGGCTTCAGCGCGCAGAAAACGCGCGCCGGCAAACCGCGCGAGCCGGCTCAGGTCGATGTGCACGTCGTCGTAGCTGTAGTGCCCCGCGATGTAGCCGGGCAGCATCCCCGAGTAGGGCGTATGCGTGTCGCTGCAAATCAAGGTCAGGCGCACCCCGGGCATCGGCTGCATGCCGAAGCGCCTGAGCACCGCCACGTGGCTGTGGCCGCCGCCGACGAGCACGATATCCCTGAGGATCGGTTGGTCCGCCGCTTGCATCGAGCCGGGACTATAGCCTTGTTCGAACGTCGATTGCGCGTCGCATCCGGCTAAACTCCGGCCACGACATGGCCCATCGACTGTGCGTCGCGCCGATGATGGACTGGACCGACCGGCACTGCCGGTTCTTCCTGCGCCAGGTCAGCTCGCGCGCCTTTCTCTACACGGAGATGATCACCACCGGTGCGCTGCTGCACGGCGACGTCGAGCGGCACCTGGGATGCAGTGCTGCGGAGCATCCCGTCGCGGCGCAGCTGGGCGGGAGCGAGCCGGCGGACCTGGCACGCTGCGCGCGCCTGGTGGAGGAGTACGGCTACGACGAAGTCAATCTGAACTGCGGCTGCCCGAGCGAGCGGGTGCAGAAGGGGGCGTTCGGCGCGTGCCTGATGGCGGAGCCCACTCTCGTGGCTGACTGTGTCATCGCCATGCGCGAGTCGGTTTCGACCCCGGTGACGATAAAGCACCGCACCGGGGTCGATCACATAGAAACCTACGATTTCCTCGCCAAGTTCGTGGACACGGTGTCCCGCGCGGGCTGCAGCACCTTCATCGTCCATGCGCGTAACGCCGTGCTGAAAGGACTCTCCCCCAAGGAGAACCGCGAGGTCCCAGCTCTCAAGCACCATTATGTTTACCGCCTCAAGCAGGACTTCCCGCACCTCGAGATCGTCGTCAACGGCGGCATCACTTCCCGGGCCCAGATCGACGCCCACCTCGCGCAGGTGGACGGCGTCATGCTCGGGCGCGCGGCCTACCACGACAGCTGGATCCTGGCCGAGCCCGGGAAGACGCGCGCCGAAGTGGTGCATGCGATGGCCGAGTACGCCGCGGGCGTGCCCGGCCTGCGGCATGTCGCGCGCCACATGCTCGGCCTGTATCACGGTCATCCGCGCGCGCGGCTGTGGCGGCGCATGCTGTCCGATCCCGTCCGGCTTTCGCAGAACGATCCGCGGCTGCTGCTCGACGCGCTCGACGCAGTAGAATCCGGCAGCAAGGAGATTCCCCATGAGCGCCGTCGTCAAGCCGAAGAATTCCAAGCCCGTCCGTGAGCGCGTCGGCCGCGACGACCGGCCCTCGACGCACAAGGACTGGCCGGCGCTGCTGCGGCTGCTCGAGCGCCGCGGCATCGACTACCAGGGTTAATCGAGCGAGCGCAAGAAGCGCTCGAGTGCCGCGAGCGTCGCCCGCGGCTGGTCGCGGAACGGCGCGTGGCCGCACGCCGGCAGCTGCACCAGCTCGCACGGGCCGCGCACGCCGCGCCTGATCGCCTCCAGCTGCGCCAGGGTGCCGTATTCGTCGTCCTCGCCCTGGATCGCCAGCACCGGGCAGGAGATCGCCGGCAGGTACGCCTCGATGTTCCATTTCAGGAACTCCGGGTCGAGCCACACGTCGGCCCAGAGGTGGAAGGTCTTGCACGGATCGCGGTGGTACTTGCCCAGGCGCTGCGCGAGGTCGGTCGAGTCGAACGCGGCGCTCGCCTTGCGGATGCTCTCGACGCAGATCGGCTCGACGAACACGTGCGGCGCCATCACGGCGAGCGCGCGCACCGCGTGGCCCGCGCCGGCGTGGATCAGCGCGATCGAGGCGCCGTCCGAGTGCCCTACGAGCACCGGGCGCTCGAGGGCGAGTTTTTCGATCAGCTCGGGCAGGGCCTCGAGCGCCTCGCGGTGCATGAAACGCACGTCGACGCGCGGCTCGGCGAGCACCTCGGACTGCCCGTAGCCGTAGCGGCTGTAGAGGAGCGCGCGGCAACCCGTGGCCTTGACCACCTGCAGGGGAAAGTCGCGCCATTGCCGGATCGAGCCGAGCCCCTCGTGCAGGAAGACCAGCGCAGGCTTGCCCGGCGCGGCGGCGCCGAGCCATTCGTACTCGAGCGAATGGCCGGCGCAGGTGACGAAAGGCATCGGCGCGATTTATAGCATGCAGGCGATAATCGCCGCCTATGCGTTTCACCGCCTGGGCCGTGCTGCTGGCCACGCTGGTCCTGTGGTCGGGGAACTGGATCGTGGCGCGCGCGGTGCGCGACGACATCTCGCCGGGCGTGGCGACGGCCGGGCGGCTCGCGATCGTGGCGCTGGTGCTGGCGCCTTTCGTGTGGCGCGGCCTCGCCGCGAAGCTGCCCCGGCTCTCGCGCCGCGACTGGCAGGTGCTCTGGCTGCTCGGCTTCGCGGGCGGCGGCATCCACCTTGCGCTGCAGTGGCTCGGGCTGCATTACACGACGGCGACCAGCGCCACGTTGTACCTCTCCACCGCGCCGCTCTTCATCCTGCTGCTCGCCGCGCCGGTGCTGGGCGAAGCCATCGGCGCGCGGCAGTGGCTCGGCGTCGCGGTCTCGTTCTGCGGCGTGGCGCTGATCCTCGCGGGCGTGACGCTCTCCTCTAGAGCTCGAGCGGCCGCCAGTAGCCCGTGAGCTCGAGGTAGCCGCGGCCGACTTCGCTGCCCGCGTGCAGCGCGCGCACCGCGCCCTCCCAGTAGATGGTGCCGGTGCTGCGGCGCGCATCGAACTCCTGGTCGTCCATCAGCGGCGTCAGGTCGTACTGCTCGCCGCCCGCCGCGACGCGCATCGCCACCGGGTACTCGACGCCGGTGCGCGGCGAGCGCCAGATGCGCAGCGGCGTGAACGCCGTCCCCTCGGGCGCGTAGTACACCCCGCCCTGCCGGTCGCGGTAGCGGAACGCCATCAGCGCGCGCCCGTCGTCGAGATTGAGGCCGCACCAGTCCCAGCCCGCGGCCTCGGGCGCGAGATACCGGCTCGACCACTCGTGATCCAGCCACGCGACGCCGCGCACCTTGTCGCCGTCGAGCGTGCCGCTCACCGCCATCTGCGGCCGGCTGTAGTAGTAGCTCGCCTCCTCGGGCCGGTGTCCCTTGCGGCTGAAGCCTTCCTCGCCCTGCAGGCGCGGTGCGTCCGGCGTCTCGAGCGCCAGGTCGAGCGTGAAATCGCGCGCCGCGATCTTCGCGCGGTACTTGCCCCTTTCGAGCGCGAAGCGCCAGTCGTCGATCCATGCCCCGGTGGTGCGCGTGGCGGCACCGGCGAGGCCGAAGGCGTCGCGCGCCGCGCGCTCGTCGTGGCGCAGCCGCCCGTGGCGCGGATCGGCGATCGCCGCGTGCGCCAGCAGGACCTGGCGCGGCGCGAACTGGCTCGGGTTCTTGCTCTCCCACGGCGTGCGCGTGCGAAAAAACGTCACCTGGAAGCCGAGCCGCTCCGCGCCGCGCTCGAGCCAGCCGGTCGTGTACCACCATTCGGTGCGGTACTCGGGGTGCGCGCCGTGGTCGCGCGGGAAGCGCAGGCGCACGCCGGGCGTCACCGGCGGATAGGCGACCTCGGTAGGGTGGGCCAACGGCCCACCGTACGCCGCAGGGTGGGCCAACGGCCCACCGGCGAGAAGCGCGAGCAGGAAGCGTCTGCGGTTCACCAGTCCTCCTTCACCGCGCGCACCGGCGCCATGCCCATCGCCTCGCGACCCGAGAGCCACGCGGTGAGCATGGCGAGCGCGAGCAGCACCGCCGTGAGGGCGGCAAGGAAAGCCCAGGGCGGATGCAGGTCCATGCTCCAGCCGAAGGACTGCGGGTTCACCACGTACACCAGCACCAGGCTGATCGCCGCGCCGAGCACGAGTCCGGCGGCCGCGCCGGCGAGCGCGAGCAGCGCGCCTTCGGCCGCCAGCATGGTGCCGATCTCGCGGCGCGTCATGCCGAGATGGCGCAGCACGCCGAACTCGCGCCGGCGCGCCAGCACCAGGGCGCCGAGGCTGGAGGACAGCCCGAACAGTCCCACCAGCACCGCCACCGCCTCCAGCGCGTAGGTCACGGCGAAGCTGCGGTCGAAGATCGCGAGCGACACGTCGCGGATCTCGCCCGGGGTGCCGAAGTCGAGCAGCTCGCCCCCGGGCAGCGCGCGCAGCGCGCGCACCGCCGCCTCCACGTCGACGCCCGGCTTGAGCCAGAGCGCGGCGTCGTTGGCGCGCGCGTCGCCGGTCAGCTTCCGGTAGGTCGGCCGCTCGATCACGATGGCGCCGTGCTGGCGCGCGTAGTCGCGCCAGACCCCGGCGACGATGAACTCGCGCTCGCGCCCGCCGAGCGGCAGCGCGAGGCGCTTGCCCGGCGCCGCGCCGTAGCGCTCCGCCACGGCTTCACTCACCCAGGCGGGCGGCGGGTCGTCGGTGCGCGCCTCGTAGCGCGCGCCGACGAGCGGCAGGCTCGCCGCGAGGCCGCCCGTGGGCACGTCGCGCGCGAGCAGGGCGAGCGCCGGGCGCGCCGGGTCGAGCGTTACGCGCGCGCTGCGCAGGAAATCGGCGCGCGCCACCTGCGGCAGGCGGCGCACCCGCTGCTCGAAGCGCGGCTCGAGAAACGCCGTTTCGCCCGCGTGCGTCGTACGCACATAGAGCTCTGCCGGCAGCAGCGCGGTGAGCCACTGGTCCACCGAGCTGCGGAAAGAGGCCACCATGATCGCCATCGCCACCATCAGCGAGAAGCTCGCCACGATGGCGGCGAGGCTCACCATCGCCTGCCCCGGCGCGCCGCGCAGCTGCGCGCCCGCGAGCGCCAGCGCCGGCCGCCGCGCGAGCGGCAGGGAGCGCCACAGCCGCTGCGAGAACGCGGGCATGAGGAGGATCCCGCCGACCAGCAGGCAGCCGACTGCGGCGTAGCCGGCGAGCGGGATGCCGTCTACGGCCGGGGCGAAGGCGAGCAGCGCGCCGGCGGCGAGCAGCGCGAGCGCGGAGCGCAGCGAAGGCGCGCGCGCGAGCATGCGCTGCTCGTCGCCCGCCTTGAGCGCCTGCGCCGGCGCCGCGCGCGCGGCGTCGGCGGCCGGCAGCGCGGCGCCGGCGAGCGCCACCGCCACGCCCGCGGCGAAATAGCCGAGCGCCGCCGCGGGCGCGAAGCCGATTTCGGGCGCGAGGCCGCGGAACATCCCGGCGCCGAAGTCGCCGCCCGAGGCGCGCACGGCGGCGGCCGCGAAACCGTAGCCGAGCGCGAGCCCGAGCGCCGCGCCCAGCGCCCCGACCAGCGCCGCTTCGAGCAGCACGAGTCGCGCGAGCGCGCCGCGCGTCAGCCCGAGGACCCTGAGCAGCGCGTGCTCGCCGCGCCGGCGCGCCACCTCCAGCGCCTGCGCCGAGAACACGAGGAACCCCCCGGTGACCAGCGCCACCAGCGCCAGCACGTTGAGGTTGACGCGGTAGGCGCGCGAGAGCGCCGCGCCGCTTTCGGCAGTCGTCTCTACGCGCGTCACGTGCACGCCCGCGGGCGCCAGCGCGGCGGCGCGCGCGCGCACCGCCTCGAGATCCGCGCCGGGCGCGAGCCGCAGGCCGATGCGGTTGAGCTCGCTCAGGCGGCCCAGGCGCCACTGCACGGTGGCGATGTCGGCAAGCGCGGCGACGCCGTGCAGCGTCGCTGCCGGCAGCGTGCCGATCACCTCGAGCTCCACGGTCGCGAGGCCGACGACGAGCGCGAGGCGGGCGCCGGTGCCCAGCCGCAGGCGCTCCGCCGCGGCATGGGACAGCAGAACTGTGTCCGGCTTCAGGACCTGCGCGCGCAGCTGCGGCTGGTGCGCGAACAGCGCCGGCTGCAGTTGCGCGGCGCGCAGCGGATCGATGCCGAGAACGCGGATCGAGCCGCCGCCCGGCAGCCCGGCGTCGAGCTCGAGCGCGGGGCTCGCCGCCGCCACGCCGGGGAGGCGTGCAAGCTTGGGATAGAGCGCCTCGGCAAAGCCGCCGCGGCCGCCGCGCACCTCGAGGTCGGCTTCGCCGGCGATGGCGCGCACACCGGCCGCCAGTTCCTCGACCGCGGCACGGTTGACCAGATGCACGCCGAAGCCGAGCGCCACGCCCAGGGCCACGCCCGCCACGGAGAGCAGCGTGCGCGCGCGGCGCGGCGCAAAGCGTGCGTTGAGGGCGAGGAAGAGGCGGATGCGGCGAGTATAGCGGCTAGAATGGGCCCACCATGGCCGCGCAGGCGACGGAGCTCGCGTCTGAATGGCGGCGCGAGATCATCACGCGCAGCCCGGCGATGGAACGCGTGCTGGCGTGCGCGCAACTGTCGGCCGTGAGCGACGCGGGCGTCCTGCTGCAAGGCGCGAGCGGCACGGGAAAGCGCCTGCTGGCGCGCTCGCTGCACGCCGCCAGCGCGCGCTTCGGCCGGCCGTTCGCGGCCCTGCACTGCGGTGCGCTGCCCGAGCCGCTGCTCGAATCGGAGCTCTTCGGCCACGTGAAGGGGGCGTTTCCCGGCGCCGTGCGCGAGCACCCGGGCCTGATGCACTCGGCGCAGGGCGGCACGCTCTACCTGGACGAAGTCGGCGATCTGCCTCTCGCCCTGCAGGCGAAGCTGCTGCGCGCGCTGCAGGAGCGCCAGGCGCGCGCGGTAGGCGCGACGCAATCGCTGAGCGTCGACGTGCGCGTGATTGCCGCCACGCGCCGCGACCTGCGCGAGGAGATCGCCGCCGGTCGCTTCCGCGAGGACCTCTACTACCGCCTGAATGCGGTGACGCTGGAGCTGCCGCCGCTCGCGGCGCGGCGCGAGGACATTGCGCTGCTCGCGGCGCATTTCCTCGCCGCGTCCGCGGCGCGCTGCGGCAAGGACATCGACGGCGTCGCGCCCGCGGCCGTGCCGCTCCTGCTCACCGCGCCCTGGCCCGGCAACGTGCGCCAGCTGCGCCAGGTCATCGAGAAATGCGCAGGACTCTGCAGCGGCCGGCTGCTGCCGGCGGCGCTCGTGGCGCGCGCCCTCGCCCCCTCGGGCGACGATTTCGCCGCCCTCGACGCGGCGCGCCGCGAGTTCGAATGCGAGTACCTGACGCGCCTGCTACGCATTACCGACGGCAACGTCGCCCAGGCGGCGAGGATCGCCAAGCGCAACCGCGGCGATTTCAGCGCGCTCCTGGCGCGCTACGCGCTCGACCCGGTGGCCTTCAAGCCGGGCAAGGACTAGCTGCCGAATTCGCGCAGCACGCGGCCCGGGCCCTGCGCCCGCGCGCAATAGCCGCGGCCGTCGTGCACCCGCACGGCGTGTGGCTGAGGGACGTGGAATGAGTTATACGGGCGCCCTTTAAAGCATCCCCGCGAACAGCGTAGCGATCCCGAGGAACGCGAAGAACCCCACCACGTCGGTCACCGTCGTCAGGATGATCGACGACGCCGTCGCCGGATCCTGTCCGAAGCGGTGCAGCAGGATCGGCACCAGCGCCCCGGCCAGCCCGGCCACCACCATGGCGATCACCATGGCGAGGCAGATCACCCACACCAGGCCGATCTGCCCGCTCCACACGTACACGCCGATGCCCGCGGTGGCCGCCACCGCGAGGCCATTCACCAGGCCGGTGGCGGCCTCCTTCCACACCATCTTCGGCCAGTGCCGCAGGCTGATCTCGCGCAGGAACAGCCCGCGCATGGTCACCGCCAGCGCCTGCGCGCCGGCGTTGCCCGACTGGCCCGCCACCACCGGCAGCAGCACCGCGAGCGCGGTGAACTTGGCGATGGTGCTTTCGAATACGCCGACGACGGCGGCCGCGAGAAAGGCCGTCAACAGGTTGATCTGCAGCCAGGGCAGTCTTTTCCTCACCGCGAACCAGGGGCGCGACAGCGCGCGCTCGTCGGGGCTCGCGCCCACCATGGTCTGGATGTCGACGCTCGCCTCCTCCTCCACTGCCGCCATCAGCTTCGCCTGGCGGATGACCCCGAGCAGCCTGCCCGCCTGATTCACCACCGGCAGCACGGTGATCGGCTCGCGCTGCAGAATTTCCACCACCTCCTCGCGCGGGTCGAGGTCGCGCACCACCGCGGTCACGCCGTGCATGATCTCGGCGAGCGGCCGGTCGCGCTCGGCGAGCGCGAGGTCCTGCATCTCGACGCGACCCGCGAGGCGTCCGGCGTCGTCCACCACATAGAGTTCGCGCAAGCCGCCCCGGCGCACGGCGCGCAATCGCTCGATCGCCTCCCCCACCGGCATGCCGGCGCGCAAGGGAATGACGCGCGCGTCCATCAGGCGCCCGGCGGAATCCTGCGGGTACTCGGCGAGCGCGCGCAGTTCGCGCGCCACTTCCCCGTCGAGCTTCGACAGCAGCGCTTCGCGCGCATCGGGCTCCAGTTGCGTCAGCACTGCGGCACTGGCGGCGGGCTCGGCTTCCGCAAGCACGCGCTGCGCGAGCGGCTCCGGCAGATGCTCGAGCACTGCGCGCGCGAAGTCGGCAGCGAACGCCTCCCACGTGCGCACCACGGCGCGCGGCACATGCGGTGCGAGTAGCGCCGCGGCCTCGTCCGCCGGTAGCGCCTCGAGCTCGCGCGCCGCCTCGCCCGGAAAGTCGAGCAGGAAGCGCTGGTTGAGCGCCGCGACCGCGGGCAGCGCCTCAGCGCTCATTCGGCTTCCTTCCCACGGGCGCGACCGCGGGCAGCAGCGTCGCCATGGCTTCGGCGCCGCCGGACAGGGCATCCCAGTATCCGCGCGCGAGCATGCCGCCGAGGGTGTCCGGAGGATCGGCGCGCCGCAGGCGCTGTACGCGCGCGAGCGCCCGCGTCAGCGCTTCGCGCGTGAGCGCGCCGACCAGCCGCTCGCCGGACTCCACCACCGGCAGGATCGAAGCGTCCTCCCAGCCCGCGTGGTGCGCGGCGACCGGGAGCGGCGTCCGCGCCGCGAGCACCGCTTCGGGCCGCCGCATGATCGAGGCGAGGCTCGTACCCGGCGGCGCGCGCAGCAGCGCGGGCAGCGGCGCCCAGCCGTCGAGCCGTCCCCCGGCGCCGGTGACGAAGACGCCCTGGGCGTCGAGCGATGCGTGGCGCACACGCTCCAGCGCGTCCGCCGCGCGCGTCTCCCCGGGCAGCGCGACCACGTCGGGGTCGGTCCAGGCGCCGACGGCATCTTCCACGTAGCCGAGGAGCAGCTGGGCGGCGAGCCCCGCCGTCGTCGGCAGCCCGGCGATCAGGCGCGAGCGCCGCGGCTCGCCCGTGTGGCGCAGCACCGCCACCATCGGCTGCGTGCGCAGCTCGCCCAGCAGCTCGAGCGCGCGTTCGTCTTCCACCGCCCCGAGGCTGCGCGCGGCGACCGCCGGCAGCATGGCGGTGAGCACCGGCGCCGCGAGACGCGCGGGAACGCGTGCGAGCAGCGCCGAAGCCTCGGCGGGCGGCAGCGCGTCGAGCACCCGCGCGGCGGCCGCGGGATGCGCGCGCATGAAGGCGTGGCTGAGCGTCTCGGCGTCAGCCATGGCCCTCGCCCGCCAGCAGCACGATAGGCTCGTCGTGGTACACGCGCCCGGGCAGCACAACGCGCCCTTCCTTCGTCTCCAGGACCAGGGACGTCGCGCTCACTTCGACGATGCGCCCTTCGAAGCCCGAAACGCGCACTCGCTGCCCAACCTCGAAGGCCTGGCGCAGGTAGTGCGCGCCGATCAGGTTCGCCACGTAGCCGCGCGCCCCCAGGCTCACCGCGATGGTGACGCCGCCCAGCACCGCCGCGATCACCACGGCGGCGAGGATCGCGATCCAGGTGACGCGGATGCCGATCTGGTCGGCGCCGACGAGAATCGCGGCAACCAGCGTCGCGCCTTGCGCAAGGCGCGCAAGCGCCGTGCGCTGCGCGGCCTGCAGGCGCGTGGCGGTGGCGAGCACCAGGTCCGCGACGAAGCCCGCCAGCACGTAGCCGGCGACGACGATCAGCACGCCCGCGGCGAGCGTCGGCAGGTATTCGAGCAGCCGCGCGAGCCATTGGGTGAAGGTCTGCAGCCCGAGGACCTGCGTCGCGGCGGTGACGAAAAACAGCAGCACCACCCAGTACACGACGGTGCCGAGTACGTTCGCCGAGCGGCCCACCTTGAGGCGCGAGGATCCCGCCATGCGCTCGATAAGCGTTTCGGCGAGGTGCATGCCGCGCACCGTGAGCACGCGCAGCAGGCGCGCGAGCAGCCAGCCCGCGGCGAGCAGCGCGAGCGCGCCGATCAGGCTGGGCAGGTGCGCGGCGAGGCGCTCGAGCAGCGCGCCGGCGGCGCTCATGAAGGATTCGCCGAAATTCTTCATGCTTGGATAGTATCGTGTTGAACTCGCCGTAAGCCACCGCCCTCCGGCGCCGACTCACGAGCATGAGCGAATCTCCCGGGCGCACCTGCCCGCTTTCCTACCGCTACGCGCCCGGCGCCTTTGCCGGTCCGCCGGCGCTTCGCGCGGAAACCCTCTGGATCGCCGGGGGCCTCTATGGCAACCGCTACGCCCTGCAGGCGCTGGTCGAGCTCCACGCCGCCGAGCCGGGCGACAAGGCGCTCGTCTTCAACGGCGATTTCCACTGGTTCGACGCCGAACCCGGTGAATTCGAGTTGATCGACGAGACGGTCCTGGGTTTCTACGCGCTTCGCGGCAACGTGGAGACCGAGATCGCCGCTCCAGCCGAAGGCGCCGGCTGCGGCTGCGCCTACCCCGAATGGGTGGGCGATGCGACGGTGGAGCACTCCAACGCCATCATCGAGCGGCTGCGCGTGGCGGCGAATGTCTCCGGCCGGAATCTGCAACAGCTGGCTGCGTTACCGATGACAATGGCCGCCGAGGTGGGCGGCGAGCGCATCGGCATCGTGCATGGCGACGCCGAGTCGCTCGCCGGCTGGAATTTTTCGCAGGAGGTGCTGGCAACGCCGCAAGGCGCTGCGGCGGCCGAGCGTGCGCTCGTGCGGTCGGGCGTAAGGGTTTTCGCCTCCAGCCACACCTGCCTGCCGGTGCTCAAAAGCTTCCCGGGCGGGCGCGCCGTCGTCAACAACGGCGCCGCCGGCATGCCCAATTCCCGCGGCGAGCGCTACGGCGTCGCCACGCGCATCTCGGTGCGGCCGGCCCGCACTTCGCTGTACGGAGCCCGCCTCGGGGGGCTTCATGTCGACGCCTTGGCCCTGGCCTACGACTTTGCGGCCTGGGAGAAGCGCTTCGTGAAGCTCTGGCCCGAGGGCTCGGACGCGCACCGCTCCTATTTCGAGCGCATCCGCTCAGGCCCGGATTTCGAGCTCGCCGCCTAGGCCTTCAGCGCCCCCGCCACGCTTTCTACGACGTCGAGATCGGCGCCGATGACGCCGACGCTGCCTCGCTGGATGCCAACCACAGCGGCATGCAGGCCTTCCTTCTCCGCGTGGCGTGCGCGTCGCACGGTCGAGTTGGCCATGACAAGGAGCGTCACCTTGCCCTGCGGCACCACGAGCACGACGTGGATCGCCGTCTGGCCGTTAAAGGGGCACGGCCGGACGTGCTTCACCTGCCCGATGCGCTCCATGCGCTCAATCGGCAAGGTGCCCGCCAGCTCGGCCTGGGCCTCGGACCGCGAAATGGCGCCCATCATGATGGACTTCGCCTCCTCCTTCATGACGAAGTCGATGCCGGCCAGGGCGAGCGGGTCCTGGCGCGCGAAGAGGTAAAAGCCGCCCGCGCCCGCCGCGGCGAGTACGCTCGCCGCAGCGGCGAGGAACTTGCGCCGGCTCGCCGCCTGCGCGTTCGCCATGCGCGCGGCGAAGCCTTGGGCGACAGGGACCTCCAGGGCATCGCGCAACGCCGCCTCGAACGCGCCGTGCTCCTGCCGCTCCGCGGCGCAGCCCGCGCACTGCAGGCGGTGCACGCTCATGGCGTCGGACTCGCCCGTGCCGGCGAGCAGCGCCCGGCGGTAGTCGAGGCAGTTCATGGGCGGCTCGCGCTGCGCCCGGCAGGCGCAATCAGGCGCTTCAGCGCCTGGCGCGCGCGCGTGAGTCGCGTCATGGTGGCGCCTTCGGTCGTACCGATCATGCGTGCGATCTCGGCGCAGCTGAAACCGCCGAGCACCTGGAGCGCGAGCGGCTCGGCGTAGGACGCGGGCAGGGCGAGGAGCGCGTCGCGCATCTCGAGGCCGGAATGGTCGGACCGCTCGTCCGCGAGGTCCAGGCCGTCGAGGCTTTCCAGCGCCGGCGCACCCGCGGCGCGCAGGTATTCGTTGCGCACGATGGAGAAAAGCCAGGCCTTGGCCGCGGCACGCTCGCGCAGCCGCGGAAACGCGCGCCAGCCCCTGAGCAGCGCCTCCTGCACCACGTCCTCGGCCTGCGCGCGGTCGCGCGTGAGCCAGTAGGCATATCGATAGAGATCAGCGGCATGGGCGCGAACGGTGTCCTCGAAGCTCACGCGCGGGTCCCGGCGGCGATCATTGCTGTTGCCATCCTATAGCAGACCCGCGCGGCGCGCCGGACCTTACAGACCCGAATCCGGGACCGCGACCGGGCCGGCCATCGACCGCGCCGGGTCGATGTAAGGATCTCCCCGCCGGCGCGGTCTTATGCCTTACGTACAAGCCATCAAGAGGAGAACAGGCAAATGAACCTGAGACTTCGTCCTGTCGTCGCATCCCTGCTGTCCTGCGGGCTCGTGCTCGCGGCGCCGCTCGCGGCTGCGAACCCGTGCAGCCCGTCTTCGGCGCGGCTGGGCACACCCATTCAACTCGCCCAGAATCCCTGCGCCGCGAAGAGAAATCCGTGCGCCGCCAACCCCTGCGCCGCGAGGAATCCCTGTGCGGCGAAGAACCCCTGCGCCGCGAACCCCTGCGCGGCGAAAAACCCGTGCGCCGGAGCAGGCGTCGATCGCAAGCTCGTGACGCGTCCTAAAGGCACCAAGCCGTTCTCGGCGCCGCGCGCGCAGCTGGTGAGCGCCGGCAAGCAGCTCTGGAACGATACCAAGCTCGGCACCAACGGCATGTCGTGCAATACCTGCCACCAGGGCAACGCGGCGTTCAGCCCGACGTTCGCCAAGCCGTATCCGCACCAGGTCGCGATGGCGGAACAGCAATCGAAGCTGAAGCGCATAACCCTGGAGCAGATGGTGCAGTTCTGCATGATCGTGCCGATGGCCGCCAAGCCGCTGCCCTGGGGCTCCAAGGAGCTCGCCGCGCTGACCGCCTACAGCGGCGTAGTGCAGAAGGACTTCATCAAGACCATGGCGAAGAATCCCTGCGCGGCGAAGAATCCCTGCGCGGCGAAGAACCCCTGCGCGGCGAACCCCTGCGCGGCAAAGAATCCCTGCGCCGCGAAGAGGAAGTAGGCCGCACCCCGGGAAAGGCGCCGGCCCGGACGCAAATCGGCGCTTTTGCATCCAGATCGAGGAGATCGCATGAAACTGAACCTCCGCCCCGTAGTTGCGGGCTTGCTGTCATCCGGGCTGATGCTCGGCGTTCCACTCGCATCCGCGAGCCCGAGCAATCCGTGCGCGCCGAGCCCGCGCCTGCAAGTCGCGCAGAAGAACCCCTGTGCGGCGAAGAACCCGTGCGCAGCAAACCCCTGCGCGGCCAACCCTTGCGCGGCGAAGAAGAAGAAGGCGAAGTCGAAGAACCCGTGCGCAGCAAACCCCTGCGCGGCCAACCCTTGCGCGGCGAACCCCTGCGCGGCAAAGAATCCCTGCGCCGCCAATCCCTGCGCGGCGAAGAGGAAGTAGCCGGAGCCTGAACATGTTCGGGGGAGTGGCCGGGCGCAGTCGGGGCGAGGCCCAGGCGGCTGCCACGCTGCCGGACGGCGCCTGGTCCGAGCCCATTCCAGCGCCCGATCTCGCTGCGCTGCCGCGCGCGCAGCTCGAAGCGATGCGCGTTGCGGCGCGGGAGATCCTCGAGTGCCGGCGCGTGCTCGCCAAGGGCGGGCTCAACATCGTCGGCGAGGTGCTGCGCGGCCAGGGCACGTTCTACGAGAACAACCACTACCCGGCGAACGATGTGTACGACGCGGAAACGCACGCGCAGTACTATTACCATGCGCATCGGGCGGGCGAGCACGGCCACTTCCACACCTTCATGCGTCGTGCCGGGATGCCGCCGGGCGTAGCGCCGGTCGATTGGCCGCACGCGGAGCCCTGGCCGGAAGGCGACGAGGCGCTCGCCCACCTGATCGCGATCTCGATGGATGTCTACGGCGAGCCGATCGGCCTTTTCGCGCCCAACCGCTGGGTCGCCGGGGATAGCTGGTACACGGCGCGCGACACGATCGCCATGCTCGACGCGTTTCGCGTCGACCACGCGTACCCGTCCTGGCCCGTGAATCGCTGGCTGAGCGCCCTATTCGTCCTTTACCGCCCGCACATCGAAGCGCTGCTCGTTGAGCGCGACCGCGCGATCGCCGCCTGGCGCGCTCGCCTGCCGGGCGAGGACGTGCTCGAGCGCCGCGACATCGAGACCCTGTCGTACCTGCCGATCTCGGTGGACGACACGATCGCCGAGCTTGACGCCGTACTTGCCGCCCATGACGATTGAGGAGCGATTCATGAAGACTGCATTTGCAGGCGCTACCCTTGCCGTGGCGCTCGCCGCGTTCGCCAGCCCTGCCGCGGCGCAGCCGACGGTCATCGCGCTCACGCAGATCCCCTGCCAGTTCCTCGAGAGCGAGGGCGAAAAGAACCGCGGCTTTACGTCATCCCGGGCCGCCGATTGCGAGGCGGTCAACGCGAAGAGCGGAAAGCAGCGCCTCGCCGAGGCGAAGACGCTGGAACTCGCGCCCGGCAAGTACGTCTTTCGCGTCACGAACAAGAACGTTCCCTACGAGCTCGGGTTCTGGATGCGCGGCGCCTCGCTCATCGATCGCGCGCGGCTGCCGAGCGTCTCGGGCGGAGGGCTCACGACCGGCAAGACGCAGGACTACGAGATCGAGCTGAAGCCCGGGAAGTACGTCTATTCGTGCCCGCTCAATCCGACGCCGGACTACAAGCTGGTCGTGCGCTGATGCCGCAGGCGGCTAGCGCGACCGCGGTCGCGGCGCCGCAGCCCGGATCCCTTGCGCTCGCCGCGGCGCTCGCAGTTGCGCTCGCCGCGGCGACGCTCGCCCAGGGGCCGCGCATGGTCGCGCTCCTCGCGCTCGGGCTGATCATCGGGCTGACCCTGTACCACGCGGCGTTCGGCTTCGCCTCCGCGTATCGCGCACTCATCGAGCGCCGCAGCACGCGCGCGGCGCGGGCGCAGCTGCTCATGCTCGCCGTGGCGACGCTGCTGTTCGCGCCGGCGCTCGCGCAGGGCACGCTCTTCGGGCGCGAGATCGTCGGTGCCATCGCGCCTGCGGGCGTCGCGGTCGCCGCCGGGGCGTTCTTGTTCGGCATCGGTATGCAGCTCGCCGGCGGCTGCGGCTCGGGAACCCTCTATGTCGCCGGCGGCGGGCAGCCGCGCATGCTGCTGGTGCTCGCGGCATTCTGCGGCGGCGGATGGTGGGCGAGCCTGCACATGGATTTCTGGGCGCGGCTGCCTGCGCCCGAGGCGCTTGCGACGGGCGATGTGCTCGGCTGGCCGCTCGCGGTCGGGTTGCAGCTTGCCGTGCTCGGCGCGCTATGGGCGCTGCTTGGCTTGCCGAGGTGGGCCGAGGGCGCGCGGCGCCCGCCGCGCGCGCCGGGCTTTGCGTTCCTCTGGCAAGGGCCCTGGCCGCTCGCGGCAGGCGCGCTGCTGCTCGCGCTCGCCAACTTCGCGACGCTCGCCCTCGCCGGGCACCCATGGAGCATCACCTGGGCGTTCACCCTCTGGGGCGCGAAGGCCGCTCGCTTGCTGGGCTGGGATCCGGCGGGTGAGCCGTTCTGGGGCGCGGATTTCCAGGCAGCCGCGCTCGAGCGCAGCGTGTTCGCCGATGTCACCTCGGTGATGGACTTCGGCATCGTTCTGGGGGCGCTTGCGGCGGCGGCGCTCGCGGGGCGCTTCGCGCCGCGGGCAAGGCTCACGGCCGGCGCCGGTGCGGCGGCGCTCGTCGGCGGGCTTGCGATGGGCTACGGCGCGCGTATCGCCTTCGGCTGCAACGTCGGCGCATTCTTCTCCGGGGTCGCGAGCACGAGCCTGCATGGGTGGCTGTGGATCGCCGCGGCGCTTCCCGGGTGCTGGGCGGGATTGCGGCTGCGGCGGCTTTTCGCACCGGAGGCGAATTGAACGCCCGGACGCAGGAACTCCTGCGGCCGTTCTTCTCGTGCCGCCTGTGTTGGCGCATCACGCTCTCGGTTTTTGCGCTCATCCTGGTCGTGGAAGCCGCGATCCTCGTGCCCTCGTCGCTCCAGTTCGAACGCAATGAGCGCAAGCTGCTTGCCGACCAGGCGCAACTGCTGGTCGAGCCGGCACTGGCGCGCGCGCAGGCGACGGGCGCGCCCCCGGCGCTGGAAGCATTGCTCGGCGCATACGGCTTGCGCGGCATCGCGCTCTACCCGGGTGGGGGCGCAGAGCTCGTCGCGGTGGGCGATGCGCCGCCCCCGCCCGCGGGGACGCTCGACATGCACGCCCGCGCACTCCCGGATGCGCAACGCCAGGCGAGCCTGCTCGCGGCCTGGGAAAGCCCGAGCATGCCCGGCACCCGTGTGGTCGTGCGCGCCGACGCGGCAGAGATCGAACCGCGCCTGCGTGCCTTCCAGTGGCGCATTGCCGGACTGGTGCTCATCATCGTCCTCGTGGTCACCGCCGGCACGATGCTCGTCGTCGATGCCACGGTCCTTCGGGCCGTATTGCGCCTGCGAAGCAGCTCGCAGCGTGCGGGTGCCGACCCGCTGGCGGCCGAGAAGTATCGGGTGCGCACGCGACGACGAGACGAGATGGGCGAACTGATCGAGGCGCACAACGCGATGCTGGTCCGGGTTTCGGCGAGCGCCCGTTTCCTCGCCCATCACGATCCCTTGACCGGTCTGCCCAACCGCGCTGCGTTGACCGCGCACCTCGACCGCGAAAGCGGCTCGCGCGGCGTCACGCTCCTGCTCGTGAACCTCGTCGGCTTCCGTGCCATCAACGCCGGCTATGGGACCGAGGCCGGCGACCGGCTGGTGCGCGGTCTCGCTTCCCAGTTGCAGGCCCAAGCTGCGCCGGGCGACATGGTCGCGCACTTGGGGGCCGACCGCTTCGCACTCGCGCGTGGCGGCATCCTGCCCGCGGAAGAAGCCTCGACGCTCGCGGAGAGAATCATCCGCGCACTGGCCCAGCCGTTCGACCTGGGGCACGGCGCGTCGGTCTCTCCCGCAGTGCGCGTCGGCATCGCCCAATCGGAGCGCGAGGCGCGCGAGGGCCAGGCGCTGCTGGCGCAGGCCGACCTCGCGCTGTCGCGCACCTACGGGACCGAAGACGTGAAGTTCCAGTTCTTTTCCTCCGCCCTCGCCGCCGAGGCGCGCGAGCGTCAGTCGCTGACGCGCGACCTCGAGCGCGCGCTGGAGCGCAATGAGTTCTGGTTCGCGTTGCAGCCGCGCTTTCGCCTCGCCACGGACGGTGTGGAAACGCCACCCGCAGGCGCCGAGCTGCTGCTGCGCTGGCGGCATCCGGTGCGCGGCGAAGTCAGCCCGGCGCAGTTCATCCCGCTCGCCGAATCGAACGGGCTCATCCTGCCCATCGGCGCTTACGTTCTGGCGAGCGCCTGCGCGCTTGCCGGCGACTGGCGAAGGCGCGGCATGCGCGCGCCCCGCCTCGCCGTGAATCTCTCGGCCCAGCAGTTCGCGCGGCCCGAGCTGCTGCGCGAGATCGAGGCGGCGCTGGCGCGTGCGGCCGCATCCGCCGATGCCCTGGAGTTCGAGGTGACCGAAACCGCCGCCATGCGCGACGCGGCGCGCGCCGCGGCCACCATCGCCGGGATGCGCGCGCTGGGCGTGCACGTCTCGATCGACGATTTCGGCACCGGGCACTCGTCGCTCAACTACCTGCGGCGCTTCGCCGTGGACGCGATCAAGATCGACAAGTCCTTCGTCGACGACATCGGCCGCGACGGCCATGCCGATGCGATCTGCGATGCCATCCTGCACCTGGGGCATTCGCTCGGCACGCGCGTGGTGGCCGAGGGCGTGGAGAACGAGACGCAGGCGAGATTCCTGCGCGAGCGGGGCTGCGACGAGGTGCAGGGCTACCTGTACGGCCGGCCCGTGCCGATCGCGGAGTTCGAGCGGCTGTACCTGCTGCAGCGCGTGGCGGCCTAGCCCATGCGCGCGCTCTGCCTGTCCCTGCTTGTCGCCGCGGGCGCCGCGCAGGCGCAAAGCGCGGCCGACCTGCGCGAGTGGCCGAAGACGGACTTCGCCAGGCGCACCGTGGACCTCGCCGAGATCGAGTCGGGCGGACCGCCGAAGGACGGCATCCCCGCGATCGACCGCCCGCGCTTCGTCGGCGCGCGTGCCGCGCGTGCGTGGCTGCGGGCGGAGGAGCCGGTAATCGTCCTGCGTGTTGCGCGCGAGGCACGCGCCTATCCGTTGCAGATCCTGATGTTCCACGAGATCGTCAACGACGAGATCGCGGGCCGCCCCGTGGCCGTGACCTTCTGTCCCTTGTGCAACGCTTCCATCGTCTTCGAGCGCGAGGTCGGCGGACGCACCCTCGATTTCGGGACCACGGGGCGACTGCGGCATTCCGACCTCGTCATGTACGACCGGCAGACCGAATCCTGGTGGCAGCAATTCACCGGTACGGGTATCGTCGGTCACTTTGCCGGGACGCGCATCGCGCGGCTGCCTTCGGAGATTGTTTCGTTCGCGGACTTTTACGCCGCGCACCCGATGGGACTCGTACTGTCTCGCGAAACCGGGCACGCCCGCCCCTACGGGCGCAATCCCTACGTCGGCTACGACGACATCCGCCAGAGCCCGTTCCTGCTCTCATCAACCCCGGACCCGCGGCTGCCGCCGATGGAGCGCGTGCTGTCGGTAAGCGCCGGCGGCAAGCACCGACTCTATCCCTTGTCCCTGCTGGAGAAGCACCCTGTAGCCAACCGGACGCTCGCGCGGCTGCCCTATGTCGTCTTCTCCAAGGCCGGCATGGCTTCGCCCCTCGATCATCGAAACATCGCCGAAGGCCGGCGCATCGCCGCGGCGACTGCGTTTGAACGCCGCGTGGACGACCGCGTGCTGGAATTCCATCTGCGCGACGGCACCTATATGGACACCGCCACCGGATCGCGATGGAACATCCTGGGCGAGGCGGTCGCGGGCCCGCTCAAGGGCAGGCGCCTGGTGCCGCTCGACAGCGGCGTGCACTTCGCCTTCGCCTGGCTGGCGTTCAATCCGGAGAGCGAAATCGTGCGCGAGCTCCCGTGAAGCGGGGTGCGCTGCTTTTTGCGGCTGCGCTTGCCCTGCCCTGCGCGAGGAGTTCACGCGGGACGACCGCAGCGGCCCGCTCACGCCCGAGCGCTCGTGGGCCCGGAGGGCGAGCGGCTCGAGCGGCTGCCCGGCGAGCTCGCCTACGGGTTCGGGTGGTTCGCGTTCTTCCCGCAGACCGAGGTCTACGGCGGCACCTCGCCGCGCTGAGTCAGCGCGGCAGCGTCACCCGCATCGTCTCGCCGTCGTAGCCTTTCGGCTTATGCCGAGCACGCACCGTCACCTGCGTGACGCCCGCCGGGATCTTCACGCCGTACAACTCTCGCGTGAAGGGCTGCTCGGTCTCGTGCGGGTGGTACAGGATGCGCCGACCGAGCACCGCGCCGTCGGGACCAAGGACTTCGAAGGCGTCGGCGTAATAGTCCCAGCCCTTGTCCACGCTCCTCACCGTGACGTCGAAGTCGTAGGTGCCCGAGGCACTGCGCCGCAACTTTACGTCCACCACGTCGGCTTCGCCGGCGAATGACGCCTGCGCGGCAAACACGGCGAGCAGAAGCATCGTTCTCATCGTTCCGAATCAGGCTTCGCCGCGCGCGGGGTAGTCCTTGCTGATGGCGAAGTCGATCGCCTGCAGGATCTCGGGAAAATGCGGGCGCGCGAACGGCATCGTCGAAATGCTCGCCCAGTACAGGGTCTTGTCCGGCTTCACCAGAAACAGGCCCGGCTCGGCGAACAGCGCCGGCTCGTCCACGCCGGCGGAGGTCTTGCCGCGGCTCGTGGACACGTAAAGGCCCCAGTCGCGCGACTTTTCCACCGGCACGCCGTAGCCGATCTTCAGGCTGGGCAGGCCCCAGGTGTCCTTCGTCATCTGCGCGCGCTCTTCGGTGTCGTTGCTGGTGATGACGGTGGACACCCCGCGCTTGTCGAACTCGCCGATCATGCCGTTCAGCTCGCTCGTGTACCTGCGGCAGATCGGGCAGTGCAGGCCGCGGTAAAAGACGATCATGTTGAAGCGCTCGGGGGTGTCGTCCTTCAGGTTCCAGTGCCCGCCGCCGAGCAGGTCGAAGTCGAGGCTCGGAACGGGCTTGCGGGGCATCAGGCGCATGGCGATTTCCTTAGTCGAGGCACTGCATGAGTTGGTCCGCGACGTCTTCGAGCGCCTTGCGGTCGGGGTTGGCCTTGCCGTAGAGGCGCAGTCCCTGGACTGCGGCGGTGATGAAGCGGGCGCGGGCGCGGGCCTCGGCGATGCCGCCCGCTTCCAGCGCCACGCGGAACGTCTCCTCGATGCGCCCGAGGCTCTGCTTCACGCGCGCGGCGGCGGCCCGGTCGAGGCGCGCCATCTCCGCCGCGCAGTTGCCGATGAAGCAGCCGCGCCGGCCGGGGCCGGCGACGATGGCGTCGATCAGGCCGGCGAGAAAGGCCTGCAGGCCTTCGCGCGGCGATTTGCCCGCAACCGCCTTGCGGATGCGCTCTACGGAGCCCTTTTCATAGCGGGCGAGCGTCTGCAGATAGAGCGCGCGCTTGTCGCCGAAGGCGGCGTACAGGCTCGAGCGGTTGAGGCCGGTGGCCGCGCACAGGTCGTCGAGCGAGCTGTGCTCGAAGCCCCGCGCCCAGAACACGCGCGTCGCCTGCTCCAGGACCTCTTCGGCTTCGAATTCGCGCGGCCGCGCCATGGTTCCGGACTATACAGTCCAGAATGGGCGTCGGCAAGCCGCGCGCTAGTCGCCGAACACCGTGCTCCAGTCCACGTGCACGTCGGGCGTGCGCTCGAGGGCGCGCTCCACCATGGCGATGTGCCCCTGCTCCTCCAGCGCCATCTCCTGCGCGAGCGCGCGCAGCGCCGGGTCCGCGGCGCTGACGCGCACTTCGGCGAAGAACTGTTGCGCGCGCCGCTCGGCATCGAGCGCGATGGCGAGCGCATGGCGCGGCGTGAGCAGGCGGAATACCAGCTCGCGCGCCACCGTTTCGGGCGCGCCCGCGTCGAGCCAGGCGTACTCGCCCGGCCCGAGCTTGGGCACCTCGATGCCGGCGGTGCGCGCCTCGAGCGTGTCGAGGTGCTCGGCCTCGTACACCGCGAGCGTGCGGAACAGCGCCGCGACCTCGTCGTTGCCCAGGTCGGCCATGAACTGCGCCAGCTCGGCGTAGCGCTCGGCCGCCTCGCGCTCGATGGCGATGGCGTGCGCGTAGAGCTCGGCTGGAGTGCGGATCGGGGGGGCGCCCATGCGCCGAGTTGTACGCCCCGCCCCGACGCGCGGCTTGACGAAGATCAAATCAGAACCCCTCCAGCACCAGCTTGCCGAGCGTGTGGCCGTGCTCGATCAGCTGGTGCGCCTGCTTGAGGTTCGCGGCGCAGATGTTCCCCAGGCTGGCCCTGAACGTCGTCACCAGCGTGCCGGCCTCGAGCAGCCCGGCCGCGTCCTCGAGCAGGTTGTGCTGCGCCTGCATGTCCGGCGTCTGGAAAGTCGAGCGCGTGAACATGCCCTCCCAGGCGAAGCTCACGCTCTTTTCCTGCAGCGGCGCCAGGTCCACCGGCCGCAGCGTGCGCACGATGGAGCAGATGCGGCCCTGCGGCGCGATCAGGCGCGGCAGGGCCGGGAAGATCGCGTCGGTGTCGTTGCAGCAGAAGATGTAGTCCGCCACGGGCGCGCCGAGCGCCGCCATCTGCTCCGGCAGCGGCTGCGTGTGGTCGACGACGGCGTCGGCCCCGAGGCCCTTCACCCAGGCGGCCGAGTCGGGGCGCGAGGCGCTCGCGATTACCGTGAGGCGCCCGAGCTTCTTCGCCAGCTGGATGGCGATCGAGCCCACGCCGCCCGCGCCGCCGAGAATCAGCAGGCGCCGGCCGGCGTGGGCGCCGGACTTCGAGATCCCCATGCGCTCGAACATCGCTTCCCACGCGGTAATGGTGGTGAGCGGCATTGCCGCGGCCTCGGCGAAGGAGAGGTTCGCCGGCCTGGGGCCGACGATGCGCTCGTCGACGAGGTGCAGCTGGCAGTTCGCGCCGGGCCGCTGGTTGCTGCCCGCGTAATAGACCTTGTCGCCGGGCTTGAAGAGCTCGGCTTGCGGCCCGCTGGCCTGGACGATGCCGGACGCGTCCCAGCCCAGGATCTTCAGCTCGGACTCCGGTCGGTTGCCGGCGGCACGGCGCTTCGTGTCCACGGGATTCACCGAAATGGCCTTGACCTCGACCAGCAGGTCGCGGCCTTCGGGGTTTGGAGTGTCGATGTCGATGTCGACGTCGACGAGGGATTCGGGGTGCTCGATCGGGAGGTACTTGTAGTGGCCTACGGCTTTTATCATGGAGAGATGTTACCCCGCTAGTAGAATTCCGCTCGTGATCAAGCCGCAGCCGCCCTCCACTTCGAACTTCATCAAGCAGGTGATCGAGGCGGACCTCGCCTCGGGCAAGCACAAGACCATCGTCACCCGCTTTCCGCCGGAGCCGAACGGCTATCTGCATTTCGGGCATGCGAAGTCCGTCGTACTGAACTTCGGGCTGGCGGAGCTCTATGGCGGGCGCTGCAACCTGCGCTTCGACGACACCAATCCGGAGAAGGAGGAGCAGGAGTACGTCGATTCGATCGAGAAGATGGTGAAGTGGCTGGGGTACGACTACGGCAAGGCCCTGTACGCCTCGGATTACTTCGACTTCATGTACCAGTGCGCGCAGTACCTGGTGCAGCAGGGCCTCGCCTACGTGGACAGCCAGAGCCCGGAGCAGATGCAGCACAACCGCGGCTCGTTCACGGAACCGGGCAAGGACAGCCCGTACCGCGGGCGCTCGCCCGCGGACAATCTTTCGCTGCTGCGGGAGATGAAGGACGGCAAGCATGCCGATGGCGCGCATGTCTTGCGCGCGAAGATCGACATGGCGTCGCCCAACATCAACCTGCGCGATCCGGCGCTGTACCGGATCAAGCATGCCGAGCACCACCGCACGGGGAACAAGTGGTGCATCTATCCGATGTACACCTACGCGCATCCGATCGAGGACGCGCACGAGGGTGTGACCCATTCCTTGTGCACGCTCGAGTTCGAAGACCAGCGGCCGTTCTACGACTGGCTGCTGGGGAAGCTCGCCGACGGCGGGTTGGTGAAGCGTCCCCTGCCGCAGCAGATCGAGTTCGCGCGGCTCAATCTGACCCATGTCGTGCTGTCAAAGCGCAAGCTGATCGAGCTCGTCGAGAAAGGTCACGTTGACGGCTGGGACGATCCGCGCATGCCGACTTTGGCCGGGGCGCGGCGGCGCGGGTATACGCCGGAGGGGTTCAAATTGTTCGCCGAGCGTATCGGCGTTTCAAAGGCGAATCAGGTCATCGACTTCGGGGTCTTGGAGGATTGCATGCGCGAGCACCTGAATGAGATCGCTCCGCGGCGCATGGCTGTTCTGGATCCGGTGAAGCTGGTGATCGAGAATTACCCTGCGGGGAAGGAAGAGAGGGTCGAGTTGCCCAACCATCCGCAGAAGCCGGAGATGGGGAAGCGGCAGGTGCCGTTTTCGGGCGAGTTGTGGATCGAGCGGGAGGATTACCAGGAGATGCCGCCGAAGGGATACTTCCGTTTGTACCCGGGAAACATGGTGCGGCTGCGCTACGGGTACGTAGTCAAGTGTCTTGGCTACGACAAGGCGACGGATACGGTGCGCTGCGAGTATTTCGCGGATTCGAAGTCAGGGACGGCGAGGGCGGACAAGTACAAGGTGAAGGGAAATATTCATTGGGTGAGCGTGAAGGGTGCGTTTGCAGCGGGCATCCGCACCTACGACCGTCTGTTCAAGAGTGAGCATCCCGAAGGCGCCGAACATATCAATCCCGCGTCAAAGGTAACCTCCATGGCGCAGCTGGAGCCCAGTCTGGAGAATCCGGAGCAGACCTCGTTTCAATTTGAGCGGCATGGGTACTACACTTCCGACAGTAAGGCGTCGAGGGTATTCAATCGCACCGTTACCATGCGAGATTCCTGGTCCAAGAACTAAGGCTCACTCATGGCTCTGGCGCGGAAGACCGTTGACAGCTCAAAATTCAATGCAAAGGCAAAGCTTCCGTTTGAACTGAGGATTGAAGACTTCTCGCTGGCGCTCCAGGACATCTACGACTTCTTTCACGATGTCAATTCACATCTCGTAAGCAAGGGCCTCGATCGACTGGATGACATGTTGCGTTCTGCCATCATGTCGGGAGTGCTTT
>JBBDXL010000012.1:0-1375 GCA_040902335.1 Burkholderiales bacterium | reverse complement strand
CCGTCGCTCGCGCGCGGCGGCCGGCTGTAGGTGTCCGGCGGCGTGCCGTGCACCCAGATGCCGTAGCCGTTGCGCCCGCGCTGCCGGTCCCACTCGTTGGGGTAATTGATGGGGTAGGCGCCCGCGCCGTAGAAGTCGGTGAGCTTCTGCAGCGGCAGGTTGGCGGTGACGTGATACACGCCGATGGGTGTCTTCTGGTCGCCTTCGCGCGCCTTGTCGACGCCGCGCTTGCCCAGGGAGACATAGTAGTCGGCCAGGTAATGCGGGCGGCCGTCGACGTTCTCGAAGACGTAGAGCCGCGAGTGCCGCGAGTCGACCACCAGTGCGTGCTTCTGTCCCGGATGCAGCTGCAGGATGGCGCGCGGCAGTCGTTCCGCGCGCGGCCGCTCGCGCAATGCGTGCAGGCGCGCCAGCGCCTCGGCCCGCAGATCCTCCACCTTCTCCCGCGGCACGGTCTTCACCACGTCGCCGAAGGTCTGTAGGGGCCGCGCGCGCGCCAGCAGCAGGTCGCCGCGAATCAGGTGCGCGAGGCGGAAATTCGGGTGCTCGGCGATCAGCTTCTCTACGCGCTGCAGGGCGAGGTCCAGGCGGTTGGCCTCGATCGCCTCGACCACCCCGGACAGGGCGGGCTCGGGCGACGAGGCGAGGCTGCCGAGCGGCAGGAGCAGCGCCGCGGCCGCCAAGCGCAGGAGCGCCGCAGCGCGCCTCAATTCGACACCTGCTCCTGCAGGATGCGCCAGCGCCCGTCCTCGGACTTGCCCATCAGCAGCGTCTTCATGGCGCTCCCGCTGAACACGTCGGAGCGGTAGTCCTGGCGGAACGTGACGCTCACCCTGCCGTCACCCTTGTCGACGACCCGCGTGATGTCGATCTTCACGGCGATGGACTTGGGCGCGGTCACGCGCTCGCGCCGCTGCTTCTCCCAGTCGCCCCTCGGCTCGCCCTTCGGCGTGCGGAAGTCCTTCGCGTAGGCGGCGAGGTACGCGCTCGCGTCCTTGCGCGACCAGGCTTCGGCCCACGCCGTCACCGCTTCGAGCACGTCGCGGGGCTCCGCCGCCGGCTTCGCCGCCGGGGGTCGCGGCGCCGGGACGCTCGGCTTGGCGACGGCGGCGACCAGGGCAGGCGGCGTCTCGCGGGGCGCGGTGCCGACCAGCTCGCGCACCAGGGCGAGCTTGTTCTGCGCGCCCGAGTTGGACGAGTCGAGCTTCAGCGCCTTGTCGTAGGCCTGGCTCGCCAGCTTGGCGTACACATCGCCCAGGTTCTCGTAGGCCGTGGCATAGCTCGGGTGCGTGCGGATCGACTGCTCGAGCGCCACGCGCGCCTTGTCGTACTGGCCCTGCGACGCGTAGACCACGGCGAGATTGTTGTAGGGCTC
>JBBDXL010000011.1:0-9063 GCA_040902335.1 Burkholderiales bacterium | reverse complement strand
CGAGGCCGATCGCATCGGCGTCGAGCTCGCCGCGCGCGCGGGCTACGACCCGCGCGCGGCCGTGAACGTCTGGGAAAAGATGGCCCAGGCCGCCGACGGCCAGCCGCCCGAAATCCTATCCACGCACCCGGCGCCCGCGACGCGCATCGCCGATTTGCGGCTGTACGCGGCACGCGTCATGCCGCTTTACGAGCAGGCACGGCCCCGCTCGTAGTAAACCCAGTCCTATCAAGGACTTTGCCTGTGCCATAATTCTCAGTTTCCGCAACGCCGCATATGGACCGCACGCTCTACGACAAGCTCTGGGACAGCCACCTCGTGCACGCCGAGGAAGACGGCACCGCGCTCATCTACATCGACCGGCACCTGGTGCACGAAGTCACCAGCCCGCAGGCCTTCGAGGGACTGAAGCTCGCCGGCCGCAAGCCCTGGCGCATGCAATCGGTGGTCGCCACCGCCGACCACAACACGCCCACCACCGGCTGGGAGCGCGGCATCGCCGGCATCGTCGACCCGACCTCGCGCATCCAGGTGGAGACGCTGGACGCCAACATGCGCGAGCACCGTGCGAAGGCCTACTTTCCGTTTCTCGACAAGCGCCAGGGCATCGTGCACGTGATCGGACCCGAGCAGGGCGCGACGCTGCCCGGGATGACCGTGGTGTGCGGCGATTCGCACACCAGCACGCACGGCGCCTTTGCGTGCCTCGCGCACGGCATCGGCACCTCGGAGGTCGAGCACGTGCTCGCCACGCAGTGCCTGATGACCAAGAAGATGAAGAACATGCGCGTCAACGTCGAGGGCACGCTCGCGCGCGGCGTCACCGGCAAGGACATCGTGCTGGCGGTGATCGGGCGCATCGGCACCGCCGGCGGCAGCGGCCACGCCATCGAGTTCACGGGCAGCGCGATCCGCGCGCTGTCCATGGAAGCGCGCATGACGGTGTGCAACATGTCGATCGAGGCGGGCGCACGCGCCGGCATGGTGGCGGTCGACGACACGACCATCGCCTACCTCAAGGGCCGCCCGTTCGCGCCCGCCGGACCCGACTGGGACGCGGCCGTGGCCTACTGGAGGACGCTCAAGTCCGATGCGAACGCCAGGTTCGAGCGCGAGGTGACACTGCGCGCCGAAGAGATCCTGCCGCAGGTGTCCTGGGGCACGTCGCCGGAAATGGTGGTGCCGGTGGACGGCGAAGTCCCCGACCCCGAGCGCGAGAAGGACGCCATCAAGCGCGAAGGCATGGAGCGCGCGCTGCAGTACATGGGCTTGAAGCCGCGCACCAAGATCACCGACATCAAGCTCGACAAGGTGTTCATCGGCTCGTGCACCAATTCGCGCATCGAGGACCTGCGCATCGCGGCGGCGGTGGTGAAGGGCCGGCGCCTGGCGTCCAACATCCGCCTCGCCATGGTGGTGCCGGGCTCCGGGCTGGTGAAGGCGCAGGCCGAGCGCGAAGGCCTGGACAAGGTGTTCCGCGATGCGGGCTTCGACTGGCGCCAGCCCGGCTGCTCCATGTGCCTGGCGATGAACGCCGACCGGCTCGAGCCCGGCGAGCGCTGTGCCTCGACCTCCAACCGCAACTTCGAGGGGCGCCAGGGCGACGGCGGGCGCACGCACCTCGTCAGCCCGGCGATGGCCGCGGCGGCGGCGGTCGCGGGCCACTTCGTCGACATCCGGCTGTGGCGCTGAAGCCCCATGGATAGGTTCGCCGTGCATGCCGGGATCGTCGCGCCGCTCGACCGCGGCAACGTCGACACCGACCAGATCATCCCCAAGCAGTTCCTGAAGTCGATCAAGAAGACCGGCTACGGCCCCAACCTGTTCGACGCCTGGCGCTACCTGGACCACGGCGAGCCGGGAATGGACCACGCCAGGCGGCCGCGCAACCCGGACTTCGTGCTGAATGACCCGCGCTACCAGGAGGCGACGATCCTCCTTGCGCGCAAGAACTTCGGCTGCGGCAGCTCGCGCGAGCACGCGCCCTGGGCGCTGCTCGACTACGGCTTTCGCTGCGTGATCGCGCCCTCGTTCGGCGACATCTTCTACAACAACAGCTTCAAGAACGGCCTGCTGCCGGTGGTGCTGCAGGAGGCCGAGGTGGACCGGCTGTTCTACGAGTGCGCGTCTTTCCCGGGATTCCGCCTGACGGTGCACCTGGACGCGCAAACGGTGTCCACGGCCGAGCGCGCGCAAGTCATGCGCTTCGAGGTCGACGCTTTCCGCAAGTACTGCCTGCTGAACGGCCTCGACGAGATCGGGCTCACGCTGCGCCACGCCGACAAGATCCGCGCCTTCGAGGCCAAGCACCTCGCGCAGCATCCCTGGCTCGCCCGGTAACGCGATGAAAATCGCGGTGCTGCCCGGGGACGGGATCGGTAAGGAGATCATGGCCCAGGCGGCCAGGGTGCTGCGCCGCCTTGCGCTGCCCTTGGAGCTCGAAGAGGCCCCGGTCGGCGGAGCGGGCTACGAGGCGGCGGGTGACCCGCTGCCGGAGTCCACGCTGCGCCTGGCGCGCGCGGCCGACGCGATCCTCTTTGGCGCCATCGGCGGGCCGCAGTACGACCAGCTGCCACGCGACAAGCGGCCCGAGCGGGGGCTGCTCAGGCTGCGCAAGGAGCTCGGCCTGTTCGCCAATCTGCGGCCGGCGCACGTTTTCCCGGAACTCGCCGCGGCCTCGTCGCTGAAGCCCGAGTTGGTCGCGGGCCTGGACATCCTCATCGTGCGCGAGCTGACCGGCGACATCTACTTCGGCGAGCCGCGCGGCATCACGACGCTGCCCGGCGGCGAGCGCGAAGGCGTGAACACGATGCGCTACCGCGAAAGCGAGATCCGGCGCATCGCGCGCGTCGCCTTCGAGGCCGCGCGCAAGCGCGGCCGCAAGCTGTGCTCGGTGGACAAGGCCAACGTCCTGGAGACCACGGAGCTGTGGAAGCAAGTGGTCACCGAAACCGGCAAGGACTTTGCGGACGTCGCGCTCAGCCACATGTACGTGGACAACTGCGCCATGCAGCTGGTGCGCAACCCGAAGCAGTTCGACGTCATCGTCACCGGCAACCTGTTCGGCGACATCCTCTCGGACGAGGCCTCGATGCTCACCGGCTCGATCGGCATGCTGCCTTCCGCCTCGATGGACGAGAAGGGGAAAGGGCTGTACGAGCCGATCCATGGGTCGGCGCCCGACATCGCCGGCAAGGGCGTGGCCAACCCCCTCGCGACCATTCTGTCCGCGGCCATGATGCTGCGCTACTCGCTGGGGCGTGCGGCGGAGGCCGATCGGCTCGAGGCAGCGGTGCGCAAGGTGCTGCAGCAAGGCTTGCGCACCGCGGACATCTATACTGACGGCTGCCGCAAGGTCGGCACGCAGGAAATGGGCGACGCGGTCGTCGCCGCGCTGTAGGGGGAAGGGCAATGCTGAGAGTCGGAATCGTAGGGTGGCGGGGCATGGTCGGGTCGGTGCTCGTGCAGCGCATGCGCGAGGAGCGCGACTTCGACCTCGTCGAGCCGGTGTTCTTCTCCACTTCGCGGGCGGGCGGCAAGGGCCCGGCCATCGGCAAGGACACGGGGCCGGTGCAAAGCGCCACCGATATCGCGGCGCTCAAGAGCCTGCCGGTGATCATCGCCTGCCAGGGCGGCGACTACACCAACGAGGTCTACCCGAAGCTGCGCGCGGCGGGCTGGAGGGGCTATTGGATCGACGCGGCGAGCGCGCTGCGCATGAAGGACGATGCGGCCATCGTCCTCGACCCGGTGAACATGCCGGTGATCGAACGCGCGCTGGCCGCGGGCGTGCGCGACTACATCGGCAGCAACTGCACGGTGGGGCTCATGCTGATGGGAATGTCGGGGCTGTTCCAGCACGATCTGGTCGAGTGGGCGACCTGCATGACCTACCAGGCCGCCTCGGGCGCGGGCGCCGCGAACATGCGCGAGCTGGCAGGGCAGATGGCGCACCTTGGCGATGCCGCCAAGCCGGCGCTGAACGACCCCGGCGCTACGGCGCTGGATATCGAGCGGCGCGTTTCCGAAGCCCTGCGCAATGGCGGCCTGCCGAAGGAGCATTTCGGCCATGCGCTCGCCGGGAGCCTGCTCGCCTGGATCGACAAGGACCTGGGGAACGGCCAGAGCCGGGAGGAGTGGAAGGCGCAGGCCGAGGCGAACAAGATCCTCGGTCGCAGCGAGCGCCCGATCCCCATCGACGGGATCTGCGTGCGCGTCGGGGCCATGCGCTGCCACAGCCAGGCGCTCACCATCAAGCTGCGCAAGGACGTGCCGCTCGACGAGGTCGAGGACATCATCGCCGAGGGCAACGAGTGGGTGCGCGTGGTGCCCAATCGCAAGGAGGAGACCTTGGCCGAGCTCACGCCGGCGGCGGTCACGGGCAAGCTCTCGGTTCCGGTCGGCCGGCTGCGCAAGCTGCCGATGGGCGGCGACTATCTGGCGGCGTTCACGGTCGGCGACCAGCTTCTCTGGGGCGCCGCGGAGCCGCTGCGGCGCATGCTGCGCATCCTTCTGGACGCCGGTATCCGGCAATAAGAGAATTCCCTGTATCCTGAGGCCAGTGGCGGAAAAACCGAGAAAATGTCTCAGCTTGCAGGCCTAACGCCATGATGTTATGGTACTCAGTCCCATAAGAATGACTCAGGGTGGTGCGGGTGAATAAACCGGTCGCGTTGCTACGACTCGTCTTGGCAGCGATGTTGTCGTTGCCTCTGCTCGCGCAGGCGGCGGGTCTCGGCCGGTTGAGCGTGCAGTCCTTCCTGGGGCAGCCGCTGCGCGCGGAAATCGAAGTCGTCTCGGTGCAGGCGGGCGAAGAGTCCTCGCTCGAGGCGCGCCTTGCCTCGGGCAATGCGTTTGCGCAGGCCGGCATCGAGTTCAACCCCGCGCTGACCGGCATCCAGTTCACGCTCGACAAGCGCGACGGGCGTCCCATCATCCTCGTCAGCACGCGCCAGCCGGTGAACGAGCCGTTCGTCGATCTGCTCGTGGAATTGCGCTGGGCCACCGGCCTGTTCGTGCGCGAGTACACCGTGCTGCTCGATCCGCCGGGGTATGAAGGGCCGAGGCCCACGCCGATGGCCGCAGCGCCCGTGACGACGCCATCCGAGGCGCCGGCGCCTGCCGCACCCGACGCCACGCCGCCTGCGCCGAGCGCTGAAGCCAAGCCCGCGCCGGGCGCGGCGGAGCAGCCGATGGCCGCCGCGCCGGCGGCCGAGCCGAAACCGGCGGCGGACGCGGAGCCGAAACCGCCAGCCGAAGAAACGAAACCGTCAGCCGATGAGACGAAGCCTCAAGCCGCCATGGCGCCGCCGGCGCCGCAAACGGCGCCGAGCGCGCAGATCCACGAGGTCAGGAAGGGCGACACGCTGGGCGAGATCGCGCTGCAGTACCGGCCGCAGGGCGTCACCTTTCACCAGATGCTGATCGCCTTGCAGCGCGCGAACGAGGATGCGTTCATCAACGACAACATCAACCTCGTGCGCGCCGGGCGCATCCTCGACATCCCCGACGCGCAAGCGGCTGCCGCCGTCGACGTGCAGGATGCCAATCGCCTGGTGATCGCGCAGCACGCGGACTTTGCGGAATACCGCAGCCGCCTCGGCATCGCCGTGGCCGCCGCGCCGGCCGCCCCGCAGGCGGTCGAGCGCAGCGCCGCCGGCCCGATCACGCCCAAGACCGAGGCACCGAAGCCCGCGCCGGCCAAGGATCAGTTGAAGCTGTCCAAGGCCGATCCCAAGAAGCCGGGTGCTCCGGCCGCCGAGGCAGCCCGCGAAGATGATCTCGCGGCACGCGAGCGCGCGCTGCAGGAAGCGCAGTCGCGCGTCGCCGAGCTGGAAAAGAACGTCAGCGATCTGCAGAAGCTGCTCGAGATCCGCAACCAGCAGCTCGCGCAGATGCAACAGAAGGCCGCCGCTGCACCGGCGCCCGCACCCCCAAAGCCAGCGCCGGCGCCGCAGGCGGCGACAGCGCCGGAAGCTAAGCCCGCCGCTCCGGCACCTGCACCCGCGGCGGCGCCCGAAGCACCCAAGCCCGTGGCGGAGGCGCCAAAGCCGGCGCCGCCCCCGCCGCCCGTCGCCGCCAAGCCCAAGCCGCGGCCCATGGCGCCGCCGCCGCTGCCGGAGCCAAGCCTGGTGGACGAGTTTCTCGGCAATCCCGTCGCCCTCGGCGGGCTGGGCGGCGTGGTGCTGCTGCTCGCGGGCTACGGCGTCTACGCCTGGCAGCGTAAAAAAAAATCGGTAGGCAAGTTCCAGGATAGCGTTCTCGGCGCAGGCTCGATCGAGCCCGGCATCGCCAACGTGGATGCGCCAGCGGCGCCGGCGAGCGTGCAAGCGTCGTCGGCCAGCCAGGCGCCGGTGGGCGCCATGGGTACCGACGACGTCGATCCGATCGCCGAGGCCGACGTCTACATGGCGTACGGCCGCGACGCGCAGGCCGAAGAGATCCTGAAGGAAGCGCTGCAGAAGGACCCGAACCGCGTGCCGGTGATGGCCAAGCTGCTCGAGGTCTACGCCAACCGCCGGGATGCGCCGTCGTTCGAGCAGATCGCGCTCAAGCTGAAGAGTGTCACCAACGGCGTGGGTCCCGATTGGGACAAGGCGACGGCACTGGGACGGAACGTCGACCCGGGCAACGGCCTGTACGGCGGCGGGGGCGCAGCGCCTGCGGCGGCCTTCGCGGCTACGGCGCCGGCAGGAGCAGCGGCGCCGGCCGTGGACTTCGACATTGGCGGCGGCACTGGGTCCCAGCCCGTGCCCAAGGCGACGCCCTCGCTCGACCTCGATCTTGGCGGTCCATCGGCGGCGCCCGAGAAGACCGATTTCGCCCCCAGTGGCACACTGGTCCTGGACTCCCAGGAATCCAACGCCGCGTCGAGCGGCCTGGACTTCGACCTGGGCGGTGGCGCGGACAAGCCGGCCGACACCAGCGGCGGCCTCAATTTCGAGCTGCCCGGCGCCGCGCCGGCGGCGCCCGAGGCGACACCGGCGCCCGCGGCTCCCGCCTCCGGGGGCGGCCTGGACTTCGACCTGAACCTGGGCGGCGGCGAAACCAAGGAAGCGTCGGCGCCCGTGGACCTGTCGGCGATCAGCTTGGATCTCGGCACGCCGGGCGAAGCCGCCGCACCCGCAGGAGACGCGCAGGCGGATCCGAAGTGGCAGGAAGTCGCCACGAAGCTCGACCTGGCGAAGGCGTACGAGGAGATGGGCGACAAGGACGGAGCGCGCGAACTGCTGAACGAAGTGTTGCGCGAAGGCGACGCGGCGCAGCAAGGGCAGGCGAACCAGCTGCTTGCGAAACTGGGCTGACGCGCGACGGCGCGCAAGGCGCGCCGGCTTCATTTCCCGCGCATGAGAATCGCCCTCGCACTGGAATACGACGGCAGCCGCTTTCTCGGCTGGCAGACGCAGCCCGGCGGCGGCACCGTGCAGGACGCGCTGCAGGCCGCGCTCTCGGGCATCGCCGACAGCGCCGTGCATGTGACCTGTGCCGGCCGTACTGATCGTGGCGTGCATGCCCGCGAGCAGGTGGTGCATTTCGATACCGAGGTGGAACGCCCCGATGGCGCCTGGGTGCGCGGCGTGAATGCGCTCCTGCCTGATTCCGTGGCGGTGCAGTGGGCAGCGCGCGTGGCCGACGAATTTCACGCGCGCTACGCCGCGCTCGCGCGTACCTACCGCTATGTACTGCTCAACCGGCCGGTGCGCCCGGCGCTCGCCGCGCGCCACGCCGGCTGGTGCCACGCGCCGCTCGACGTCGCCGCGATGCGCGAAGCCGCGCTGCTGCTGGTCGGCGAGCACGACTTCTCCGCGTTCCGCTCGGCCGAGTGCCAGGCGACATCGCCGGTGCGCACGCTGCACGCGCTGGACGTGCAGGCGCGCGGCGAGCGTATCGATTTCGTCCTGCGTGCCAATGCGTTCCTGCATCACATGGTGCGCAACATCGTCGGCACCCTGGTCTACGTCGGCAACGGCCGGCACGCGCCGCATTGGGCGGGCGAGGTGCTGGCGTCACGCGATCGCGGCCAAGCTGCACCCACTTTCGCCGCGGCGGGCCTGTACCTGGAGCGCGTGGAGTACGCCGAGCGGTGGGGATTGCCGGCGCTGGCGCGCGGCGCGCTGGGCATGCCGGTACTGCCATGAGGACGCGGGTCAAGATCTGCGGTATCACGCGCCCGCAGGATGCGGCGGCCGCGGCCGAGGCGGGCGCGGACGCCATCGGCCTGGTGTTCTATCCCCCCAGCCCAAGGTTTCTCAGCGTGGAGCGCGCGCGCGATATCGGCGGCGCGCTGCCGCCGTTCGTGCAGACCGTGGCGCTGTTCGTCAATGCCGACGCCGCGCAAATAGCGCAGGTCATCGGCCGCGTGCATCCGGCCATGCTGCAGTTTCACGGCGAGGAGACGCCGGTTTTCTGCGGCCAGTTCGGCATGCCGTACGTCAAGGCGTGCCGGGTGTCGCAGGGGGTCGATTTGCTAGAATACCTGCGCCCGTTTTCCGCGGCGCGCGGCTGGCTGCTCGACGCGCATGTCGAGGAATACGGCGGCGTCGGCGCGAGCTTCGACTGGACGCTGGTGCCGGCGGAGCTGGCGCGGCCGCTGGTGCTCTCGGGCGGCCTGACGCGCGACAACGTCGCGGCGGCCGTGCGGCGCGTGCGGCCCTGGGCGGTGGACGTGTCCAGCGGCGTGGAATCGGCCAAGGGCATCAAGGACGCCGCGAAGATCGCGGCATTCATCGCGGAGGTCAGGAATGCGGATGCATGACTTGCCCGACGCGCGCGGGCACTTCGGCCCCTACGGCGGCATTTTCGTCGCGGAGACGCTCACGCATGCGCTCGAGGAATTGCTCGCGGCCTACGAGGCTGCGCGGCGCGACCCGGCGTTCGCGGCGGAGTTTCACCGAGATCTCAAGCACTACGTCGGGCGGCCGAGCCCGGTGTACCACGCGCGGCGCTGGTCGGAGATGCTCGGCGGCGCGCAAATCTATCTGAAGCGCGAGGATCTCAATCACACCGGTGCGCACAAGATCAACAACACCATCGGCCAGGCGCTGCTCGCGCGGCGCATGGGCA
>JBBDXL010000010.1:0-1398 GCA_040902335.1 Burkholderiales bacterium | reverse complement strand
AGTGCGCCGATAGACCCCGTCGAGCACCAGACAGTGCAAATGGATGTTCAAGTTGTCCTTGACGAACTCAGGCAGGCCCGTGCCGGTCCTGGCTTCGACCTGAGCGAGGAACGTCTCGAGATGTTCCCGCACCAGGCAATGCAGGATCGTCTCTTCCGGCCGCCGCCGCTCGTACTGGACCGTGTGCGCCGGCGCGGCGCGCAACACGGCTTTGCGCTCCAGTCCCATCCGGACCGAAACGCGCGAACCACGATCGCGCGGCACCGCGACCTGGCAAGTGCCGAAAAAAGCGAACCCAAGTCAACGACCGGCACAACAAGAGCGTTGAAGAAGAGATGTTCTGTCCGCCGGTGGGGATCGATGAACTCGATCGGCCCGGCGTGCGTGCGTCAAGCCGCAATAGCGCTCCCTACTCCACTCGGTGATCAATGGCACTGATCCGTGCGGTGCGCGAATGCCTCGATACCCAGCACGCCCATGGCACTTCGTCACCAGCACGCCGCTGCGCGGCAAGATCGTCGGCAAGCTGCGCGAAGGTCGCTACCTCGGCCTGTACTCGCTGGTGGCGGCGCTGGCGATCGTCTGGATGGTCATCGCCTACGGCAACGCGCCGCTCGAGCCGCTGTGGGGCGCGACGCGCTGGCTGCCGATCGTGACGATGCCCGTCGCGCTGGTGCTGCTCACCACCGGCTATTTCCGCAACCCGGCCGCGGTCATGCAGGGCGGGCTGCTGAAGAACCCGGACCCCGCACGCGGCATCATCCGCGTCACGCGCCACCCGGTGATGTGGGCGATCATGCTGTGGGCAGGGGCGCACCTGCTCGCGCGCGGCGACGTGAAGTCGGTGGTGTTCTTCGGCAGTTTTTTCGTGATCGCGGGCGGCGGCACGATCCTGCAGGACCTGCGCAAGGCGAAAACGCTGGGCGAAGACTGGACGCGCTTTGCCGCGGTCAGCTCGAACGTGCCCTTCCTCGCCATCCTGCAAGGGCGCAACACGCTGAAGCCAGGCGAGATCGGCTGGGCGAAGCCGCTTGCGGGGATCGCGCTCTACGCGGTCCTGCTCTACGCGCACGACTGGCTCTTCGGCACGCGGCCGTACTGATGCGCCGGCCGCGACGCCCCCGGACCGGACCAAAGCGCCGATGCTTCAGCTCGCGACCCTGATCGCCCACCACGCGCGCTTCCGGCCGCACCGGCCCGCGATGAGCTTCGAAGGACGCACGCTCGACTGGAGCCGGTTCTCCGATCGGGTGCATCGGGTCGCCGGCGCGCTCGCCGCGCTCGGCGTCGCGCCAGGCGACAAGGTGGCGACCGTCTGCGGCAATTGCCTCGAGCTGGTCGAGACGTACTGGGCAGTGCCGACGATGGGCGCGGCGCTCGTGCCGCTCTCGCCGCTGC
>JBBDXL010000009.1:0-1411 GCA_040902335.1 Burkholderiales bacterium | reverse complement strand
ATCTGGCGCAGCTCTTTTTCCATGGTCCCCAGGATCTCGGCGCTGCGGCCCTCGCCCTCGGACCGGAACTGGGCGGCGATGCGCTTGCGCTCCGAGATCATCCGGGCGTAGACCTTCTCCCGCACGCTCTCCACGTAGTCGAGGCGCTTGATGCGCACGTCCACCAGCTCGATCCCGTACTGGGGAATGACCTTGCGGGCCTCGGCGAGGATGGTGCGGGTGATTTCCTCGCGCCCGCGCTTGACCTGTTTCTTCAGTTCCTCCCGCACCTCGGCGGGGACCTCCGCCAGAATCTCTCCCTCGGGGACTTCCCAGGAGGCGCTGCGCACGAGCTCCACCAGCTCGCTGCCCGAGACCTGGTCGCGCACGACGGAGTCGATGATGTCGTTCAGGCGCGAGCGGGCGCCGGCTTCGGTGGCCACGCTCTCGAGAAATTTCTTGGCGTCGGCGATCCGCCAGCGGGCCGTCGTGTCGACCCAGATGAATTCCCGCCCCTTCGTGGGGATCTGGTTGGGGTCGCCGTCCCAGATGAGCAGGCGCTTCTCGAAGCGGCGCGCTTCCTGGATGAGGGGGAGCTTGACGTGCAGCCCCGGCTCGGTCACCGGGTCGCCCACGGGTCGGCCGAACTGCACGATCACCGCCTGCTCGCCCTCCTGCAGCGTGTAGAAAGTGCCCGAGAAGGCGATGATGATCGCGAGCGCGAGGAGTCCGAGTCCGATATTCAGCGCGTTCTTCATGGCTGCTTGCCTCCCTTGCCTGCTGCGCCGGGCATCTGCCCTGACTCCAGGCGCAACCAGGGCAGCAGCGCGTTCTGGTCGCTGTCCACGATGTACAGCGCGCTTGCGTCCGGCAGGATGCTCCCCATCGCCTCGAGGTAAAGGCGGCGGCGCGTGACTTCGGGGGCGCGCCGGTATTCGCCCAGGACCGCCGCAAATCGCGTGGCCTCGCCCTGCGCGCGGTTGACGCGCTCGACGGCGTAGCCCTCGGCCTCGGTAATCGTGCGGGTCGCCTCGCCGCGCGCCTTGGGAATCTCCCGATTGGCCCGCTCCTGCGCCTGATTGATGGTGCGCTCCCGGTCCTGGCGCGCCTCGTTCACCTCGTTGAAGGCGGGCTTCACGGGATCCGGGGGCGTCACGTCCTGGAGCTCCACCGTCACCAGGCGAACGCCCGTCTCGTAGGCGCTGAGGATCTTCTGCATCTCCTCCTTCACCTCGGTGGAAACCGCGACCCGGCCGACGGTAAGCACGTCGCTGCCGAGGCGGTTGCCGACCACGCGGCGCATGACCGCTTCGGCGAGGTCGCGGATGGTCTGCCGCGACTCGCGCACCCGGAAGAGATACCGCACCGGGTCCTCGATCCGGTACTGGACGATCCACTGCACGTCGATCACGTTCAGGTCGCCCGTCAGCAT
>JBBDXL010000008.1:0-1424 GCA_040902335.1 Burkholderiales bacterium | reverse complement strand
CGACAGCGGCCCGTGGCGCTTCAGGTCTTCGAGCAGCGCCCAGCGCGCCGGCGTGAGGTTCCCGAGCAGCAGCGGCAGGCTCTCGAACGTCAGGCGCGCCTCGGCGCCGCGCGCGCCGGTCCTCGCCGCGCGCTCCCACGAGCGCTCGAACCGGTCCAGCGCCCGGGAAAGGCTGCCGACCTCAAGCTTGATTTTCCGCTTCATCCTCGCCTCCGTACTTTTCGACATCCGCCTCGAAATCGCGTGCGCGCCACCGGCAAGCGGGACGCCGAGACCCCGGGGGCCTGCGCGTCGCGCGGCGCGCGCGGGTGAGGCGCGAATGGTAGACTCCTGCCATGAAAACCACCATTGACGCCGCCGGCCGCGTCGTCGTGCCCAAGGCGCTGCGCGAGCGCCTCGGCCTCGACGGCGGCCGGGCCGTGGAGATCCGGGAGCGCGAGGGCCGGCTCGAGATCGAGCCCGCGCCCACGCCCATGGCGCTGGTCGGGCGCCGCGGCGGCCGCGTCGCCGTGCCGGCGCGCAAGCTCCCCCGGCTCACCGACGACATCGTCCGGGACACGCTCGAAAAAACCCGGCGTTGATCGCCGCCGACACGAGCGTGGTGGTCGCCGCGTTCGCGTCGTGGCACGAAGGGCACGAGGCCGCGCTGCGTTCGCTGCGGCGCGGGGTGCGCCTGCCGGCCCAGGTGCTGGTGGAAAGCTACTCCGTGCTCACGCGCCTGCCCCCGCCGCACCGGGCCGCGGCGGCGGTGGTGCAGGCCTTCCTCGCCGAGCGGTTTCCCGCCGCGCCGCTGACGCTTCCCGCCAGCGAGTACCGCACGCTGCTGCGCGCCATGGCCGCGGCGGATGTCGCCGGCGGCGCGATCTACGATGCGCTCATCGCCGCCACGGCGAGACATTGGGCGGCGCCGCTCCTCACCCGCGACCGGCGGGCCGTTTCCGCCTACGAGAAGGTCGGCGTCCGGTACGAGATGGTGGGGTAATGGGGACTGTCCCCATTTTCCGGGTCAGCGCTCGCCCAATTCGGCCAGGATGGCTTGAATCAGAGCCGGCGCGTGCCAGCGGGATGAGCGGGCTTGCGTGCGCCAGGACTACCTTGCGCGCCACGCCTCGAGGTTCTCGAGGTCTTCCCGGAGCGTCCCGGCGTCCGCGCAATGACACGATTACCGCGGGCGTAGAATCCGCTCCGGAGGTATCGGCATGAATCAGACCTATACGGCTGTCGTGAAGCAGGACGGTGAGTGGTGGATCGGCTGGATCGAGGAGGTCCCCGGGGTCAACTGCCAGGAGGGCACGCGCGAGGAACTGCTGAAAACACTACGCGTCACGCTCGCGGAAGCATTGGAGATGAACCGAACGGACGCGCGTGAAGCCGCAGGCAAAGGATATGAAGAGCTCAGCATTGCGGTATGAAGCGTCGCGATT
>JBBDXL010000007.1:0-1424 GCA_040902335.1 Burkholderiales bacterium | reverse complement strand
GCGCTCATCATGTTCGCCGGCATCTACTACGGCGCGATGTTCGGCGGCTCGACCACCACCATCCTGCTGAACACCCCGGGCGAGTCGGCGTCGATCGCCACCGCGCTCGAAGGCAACAAGATGGCGAAGGCGGGGCGCGCGGGCCCGGCGCTCGCCACCAGCGCCATCGGCTCGTTCGTCGCCGGCACCATCGCGGTGGTGCTGCTCACGCTGCTCGCGCCCGTGGTGGTGGAGGTGGCATTGAAGTTCGGCCCGGCCGAGTACTTCGCGCTGATGGTGTTCGCCTTCACCACGGTCGCCGCGGTGCTCGGCGCCTCGACCACGCGCGGACTCGCCAGTCTTTTCGTCGGTCTCATGCTCGGGCTGGTCGGCATCGACAGCCAGACCGGACAGCCACGCTTCGCCTTCGGCGTGCCGGAGCTGCTCGACGGCATCGACGTCGTCGTGCTCGCGGTGGGCCTGTTCGCGGTCGGGGAGACGCTTTACGTCGCCGCGTATACCAGCCGCCTGCCCGAGACGCTGGAGAAAATGAGCGGCTCGATCTGGATGTCGGCGCAGGACTGGAGGCGCTCGGCGCCGGCGTGGCTGCGCGCCACCGCGATCGGCTTTCCGTTCGGCTCGATCCCGGCCGGCGGCGCCGAGATTCCCACGTTCCTGTCGTATTCGCTGGAAAAAAAGCTGACCCGGTATCCCGAGGAATTCGGCAGCGGCGCGATCGAAGGCGTGGCCGGGCCGGAAGCCGCGAACAACGCCTCGGCCACCGGCGTGCTGGTGCCGCTGCTCACGCTCGGCATTCCAACCTCGGCCACCGCCGCGATCCTGCTGACGGCGTTCCAGAACTACGGCATCCAGCCGGGGCCGCTGCTGTTCCAGATCCAGCCCGACCTGGTGTGGGGGCTGATCGCCAGCATGTACGTCGGCAACGTGATCCTGCTGGTTCTCAACCTTCCCCTGATCGGCATCTGGGTGAAGGTGCTGTCCATCCCGCGGCCGATGCTCTACGCGGGCATCCTCCTCTTCGCCACGCTCGGCGCCTACAGCCTGCACCAGTCGTGGGTCGATCTCGCCACGCTCTACGTCTTCGGGCTGCTCGGCTTCGTCATGCGCCGCTTCGACATCCCGGTGGCGCCGGCGGTGATCGGGCTGATCCTCGGGCCGCTCGCGGAAACGCAGTTCCGCCGCGCGCTCTCCATCAGCCAGGGGGACGCGAGCGTGTTCTTCACGCAGCCGATCTCGGCCACCTTCCTCGCCGTGACCGCGGCTCTGGTGGTGGTGCCCTGGCTGGTGCGGCGGCGGCGCCGCGCGGCTCAGGGCCGCAGGTAGGCGTAGCCCTCGCGCTGCTGCAGGCGGGTGATCTCGGCCACGCCGGAAGGCACGAAGCTGGCCTCCGGGATGAACTTGCTCTTGTCCAGCTTGCGGTTGCG
>JBBDXL010000006.1:0-9528 GCA_040902335.1 Burkholderiales bacterium | reverse complement strand
CACCGTGCCGGTCCTGTGCTTCAACGGCACGCGCGATGCGCTCTGCACGCGCGAGTTGATGCAGAACGCCCTGGACACGGTGCGCACGCGCTGGGACATGCGCTGGCTGGAAGGCGCGGACCATTCCTTCCGCACGCTCAAGTCCTCGGCCAAGACCGAGGACCAGCTCTACGACGAGGTCGCCGGGGCGAGCGCGCGCTGGCTCGAGACGCTCACTCCGCCGCCTCCACCTTGATCCAGAGCACGCGTCCCGCGCGCCCGGCATCCGCGTAGCCCACCTCGACGCGCCGCCCCGGCTGCAGATCCGCGAAGCCGCCGCCGATCGCCGAGCGCTGCTGGCGGCTGCGATCGAGCCAGATCGGGGTTCCCGGCGGCACCGAGACCTTTTGGCGGCCCTCGGGCGTCGCGAGCTCGAACGAATTCGAGCCCGCATCGGCGGCCTCCAGTGTACCGATGCGCGTGGTCTTGCCGGAGGCGCCCGGCGACTGCCCGATGGGGATGTAGCGCTCGGTCTCGCGTTGGCCGTGCGCAAAGGACTGCCCGAGCAGCGCGTAGGCAAAGGCGGCGAACAGGACTGTGCGGCGGTTCATGGGTCTCGATCAGCGCCTGCTGCGGATCGGGCGGCGGGGCCGAGCACGAGACCAGCGCCGCGGCAGCGGCGGCCAACGCGGGGGGCAGAGCACATGAGCGGTGGCGCATACCTCACCGTCCTTTCCCCCTACGCTTGCATGCTACGCTGCATTGGCAGGCACGGGAATGACGGGGTGCGGCGACGCCTGCCGGCGGGACTAGGCGTCCGGGATCAGCTTCTCGAAGTCGTCGTCGACGCCGAGCGCGTAGCGCGCCACGTCGTCGATCGCTGCCTTGAACGACGCCGTGTCGAGCCGCACCGTGAAGCGGCCGAAGCGGCGCACGTTGATCAGCTCGAGGGTGGCGGTCAACGCCTCGTAATCGGCCCGAATGTTGACGTCGCAGGGCAGCGGCCCGGTGACGACGAACTGCACCGGCCGTTCCTTGTCGCCATCGCGCGAGCGCTGCTGGAATTCGACGTGCAGCGACTTCAGGTACTGCTCGCAGCGGCCGACGTCCTTGCCCAGCAGCATGAACTTCGGCGGCTCGGCCGGCCGCACCCAGTAGCGGAACTGGATCTGCGCGCAGAGCTCCTTGTCCCCGGGCAGCTTGAGCGTGCGGTTGCCGACCGCAGGCTGCACCAGCGTCACCGAGGGCACCTTGCCGACGTAGATGAACTCGTAGGGCGCGCCCGCGTGCGGCTGGTGCGCCTTCATCTCTTTGCCGAACTCGGTCAGGTACTGCAGGGCCGCGCGCATCGCCGCATCGAGCGCCGCCATCGCCTTCGGCTTCGCTTCAGCCTGCGCCTTGCGGAACGCGGCCTGCTGCCGCAGGATCTCCACCGCCTCCATGCGGCGCGTGGTGGTCATCCATTTCGGGTCGCTCTCGGGCGCCACGCGCTCGCCGCGCTCGAACGCCATGCGCTTGCGCTCCTCGCTCGCGCCCCAGGCGTACAGCGCCTGCTCCTTGCTCAGGCGCGCTGCCTGCTCCGCGCGCAGCCGCGCCGCCTCCTGCGTCTCGAAGTTCTTCGCGAACTGGTCGAGATCGTCGATCAGCTGGTTGCGCATCTTCTGCTCCTCGGCCGCCGCAGCCGGGGAGCGCAGCGTCTCCTGCGGCACGGTCTTGGCGAACTCGGTGCCGCCGCCGAGGCTGTGGTAGTTGCGCAGGTCGGCCGCGAACTCGCCCGCGCTCTGGTAGCGGTCCTGCGGCCGCTTGGCGAGCGCCCGGTCCATGATGCGGTCGAAGCCCGCCGGGATCTCGGCGTCGATCTGCCTGAGCGGCGGGTGCGGCTCGCCGGCGATGCGCTGCATCAGCGCGAACACCGTGGTGTCGCCCGGCCACTCGAAAGGCGTGCGCCGCGTCAGCACCTCGTAGAGCACCACGCCGAGCGAGAAGACGTCGGCGCGCGCGTCGATGGGCTGGCCGAGCACCTGCTCGGGGGCCATGTAGCGCGGCGAGCCGAGCGCCGAGCCGTGCTGCGTCACGTCGGAGGCGGGGACGTAGGCGACGCCGAAGTCGGTGAGCTTGGCGCGCCCGGAGCGCGACACCACCACGTTGGCCGGCTTCACGTCGCGGTGCACGATCGAATACTGGTGCGCGTGGTGCAGCGCGTCGGCCACCTGGGCAATGATGTCGGCGGCGGTATGGAAGGGGACGCGCTCGCGCTCCTTCAGCATCTGCAGCAGCGAGGGCCCTTCGAGCAGCTCCATCGCGATGTAGGCGGCGCCGCCGTCCTCGCCGACGTCGAAGATGGTGACGATGTTGGGGTGGCTCAGGCGGCCGGCCGAGCGCGCTTCGCGCAGGAAGCGCACGCGCACCTCGCCGGCGACGTCTTCGGGCAGCTCGGCGTGCAGCGTCTTGAGGGCGACCTCGCGCTCGATCATCGGGTCGACGGCGCGGTAGACGACGCCCATGGCGCCCCGGCCCAGCTCTCCCAGGATGCGGTACCGCCCGAGCGTCTTCAGCGCCACTGTCCGGCCTTTTCTCCAGCGCGGAGCATATCCTAACAGTCGGCGTAAAATCGCGGGTCGTCGATCACCGGAAGCGGCATGCGATCCTCCGACCGCAGCAAGCTCCTCCTCGGCGCCTTCGCCGGCGTCATCGTGCTCGCCATCGCCGGCGGCTTCTACTACGGCGCGAAGAAAAAGCGCGACCTCGAGTCGAGCGCCGCGGCGAGCGCGGCCGACGCCACGGCGCGGCTGCGCGATGCCGCCGCGCTCGCCCTGGACGCACCGAAGGCCGCGGCGCAGCTGCAGGCGCACGAGGCGGCGCTGGCCGGGCACCTGGAACGTCTTCGCGCCGAGGATGCCTCGCGCAACAAGGCGCTCGCCGATGCCGCCGAGCTCTACCTCGTCGACGTGCACGCCATGCTGCGCGTGCAGGCCAACGCCGCGCGCGCGCACGCCGCGGCGCGCGCCAGCCGCCGCGCGCTCGCCGCGCACATGGATAGCGCCGAAGGCCGCGGCGCGGGCTGGATCCAGCGCGCGCTCGCGCTGAAGGACAGGGCCGAGCGCGACAACTTCGACTACCGCACGGCGGTGGGTGCGCTCGCCGCGCTGTACTACGCGCACCGCGAGTCGCAGGAGAAGCTGCGCGCCGCCCTCCCGGACGCGCCGCTGCTCGCGGACGAGGAGCGGCGGCGCCTGCACCAGGCGGCGCAGGAGGCCGAAGCGAAAGCCGGGCAGGATCTCGAGCAACTGCGGCGCCTGCCGATCGGCTGATGGCGCTCTGGCAGCGCTTCTGGCTGCTCGGCTCGGGCGTCTGGGCGCTGGTGTGCGTGCTGAACGCCGTCACCATCCTCGCCTTCAGCGAGGGCGAGGCGGCGAAGGCGGTGCAGCCGCTCGTGCTCGCGGTCGCCGTGCCGGCGCTGCTCTACGGCGCGCTCTGGCTCTACTTCCGCCTGCGGCGCAAGTAATCGCCGATCAGGCGGGACGGCTCGCCCGTGCCGTAGGCCTGCTCGAAGGCGTCGATGCTGGCCGCCACGGCGTCGGCGAAGGGCAGCTCCTCGTAGGCGCGGTTCAGGCGCTTCTGCGCGCGGATCGCCTCGGCGCCGCCTTCGAGAATGCCGTCGAGCGCGTGGTCCACCTCGGCGTCGAGCCCCTGCACCGCCACCGCGCGCTCCACCAGCCCCCAGCGCAGCGCCTCGGCGGCGTCGATCAGCTCGCCCGTGAGCAGCAGCCAGCGCGCCCGCCCCGCGCCCATCAGCCGCGGCAGCAGCGCCGCCTCGATCACCGAGGGGATGCCCAGGCGCACCTCCGGCATGCCGAAGCGCGCATGGTCGGCGGCGACGCGCAGGTCGCAGGCCGCGGCCAGCTCCAGCGCGCCGCCGATGCAGTAGCCGTTGACGCGCGCGATCACCGGCACCGGGCATTCTCGCACCGCGCTGATGCAGCGGTGCAGGCGCGTGATGCCTTCGCGCGCCGTGGCCGGCGTCGTCGCGCCGAGTTCGTTCACGTCGACGCCTCCGGAAAACGCCTTGTCGCCCGCCCCGGTGAGCACCACGGCGCGCAGCTTGGTGTCGCCGGCGAGGATGCGCATCGTCTCGGTGAGCTCGAGCATCGCCGCCGCATCGAGCGCGTTCAGCTTCGCCGGATTGGAGAGCGTGACGCGCGCCACGCGCCCGCCGGCGCGCTCCTCGAGCGCGGTCTGGATCGGCGCGCCCACGCGCTCAGGCAACGGCGCGCCGCTCCTTGACCAGGGGCAGTACGAACTGCTCGAGCTTGCGCGCGTCGGCGTCGAAGCGGCGGATGCCGTCGGCGAGCTTCTCCACCGCCATGGCGTCCTCGTTGTGCCGCCAGCGGTAGCTTTTCTCGTCGAGCGCGATGCGCTCGACGGCCTGCGCGGCGGCGTCCTGCGGCTGCAGGCGCCGAGGCACCTCGCCCTCGGACCGGGACAGCTGCTCCAGCAGGTCGGGCGCGATGGTGAGAGCATCGCAGCCGGCGAGCGCCAGGATCTGCCCGGTGTTCCTGAAGCTCGCGCCCATCACCTGCGTGGCGTAGCCGAACTTCTTGTAGTACTGATAGATCCGGGTGACAGACGCTACTCCGGGGTCGTCCGCGATCGGAATGTCGTCCACCTTGCGCGCCGCCTTGTGCCAGTCGTAGATGCGGCCTACGAAGGGCGAAATCAGCGTCACGCCGGCATCGGCGCAGGCCGCCGCCTGGGCGAAGGAAAACAGCAGCGTCATGTTGCAGTGGATGCCCTCGCGCTCGAGCTTTTCCGCGGCGCGAATGCCTTCCCAGGTGCTCGCGAGCTTGATCAGCACGCGCTCGCGCGTTACGCCCGCGCCTTCGTAGAGCTCGACGAAGCGCCGCGCCTTGGCCATCGAGCCCTCGGTGTCGAAGGACAGGCGCGCGTCCACCTCGGTGGAGACGCGACCCGGCATGTGCTTCAGGATCTCGCGGCCGAAGAGCACGAACAGCCACTCCAGGGTGGACGCGGCGGCGCCGTGGCCGCGCTCGAGCGCCTCCTCGACGAGGGGGCGGAAGCGCGCCTCCTGCGCCGCGGCGAGCAGCAGCGACGGGTTGGTGGTGGCGTCCTGCGGCCGCCAGTGGGCGATGGCGTCGATGTCGCCGGTGTCGGCGACCACCGTCGAGTGCTGGCGCAAGGAATCGAGCTGCGAGGTCATCGATCTAGTTTAATCGTAGGGTGGGCCAGCGGCCCACCGTACGGCCAGTGGGCCAGCGGCCCACCGTACGGCCAGCGGCCCACCGTACGGCCAGCGGCCCACCGTACGGCCCGGTTTAAGGGTTTTCCCTCAGTTGCCTCTTGCAGGTTTTTGATATGTAAGCCTTTCCCGCCGCTTTATCCAGGAGTAGACTTTCCCCTCGAAGGAGACTTGGAGTTGCAGCCCACCGACATCAAGAACCCCGACTACTTCCACAAAGTCGTCGATTGCCAGTGGGCCTGCCCCGCCCACACCCCGGTTCCCGAATACATCCGATTGATCGCCGCTGGACGCTATGACGACGCCTTCATGGTCAATTGGACGTCGAATGTCTTCCCCGGCATTCTCGGGCGCACCTGCGACCGCCCCTGCGAGCCCGCGTGCCGGCGCGGCCGGGTGGAGGAGGAGAACCAGGCCAGGCCCGAGCCGGTCGCCATCTGCCGCCTGAAGCGCGTCGCCGCCGACAACAAGGACGTCGCCGGCGTGAAGGCGCGCATGCCGAAGAAGGCGGCGAAGAAGAACGGCAGGAAAATCGCCTGCGTGGGCGCCGGCCCCGCGTCGCTCACGGTGGCGCGCGACCTCGCGCCGCTCGGCTACCAGGTCACGGTGTTCGACCAGGACCCGCGCGCGGGCGGCATGATCTGGTCGCAGATCCCGCGCTTTCGCCTGCCGCTCGAGGTGATCGACGAGGAAGTCGGCTACATCCTCGACCTGGGCGTGGAGTTCAAGGGCGGCGTGAAGATCGATTCGATGAAGAAGCTGATGGCCGAGGGCTACGATGCCATCTTCGTAGGCTCGGGCGCGCCGCGCGGGCGCGACCTCGAGGTCCCGGGCCGCAAAGAGGCGGCGAAGAACATCCACATCGGCATCGACTGGCTGTCGTCCGTGTCCTTCGGCCACACCACGAGGATCGGCAAGCGCGTCATCGTGCTGGGCGGCGGCAATACGGCGATGGACTGCTGCCGCACTTCCAAGCGGATCGGCGGCGAGGACGTGAAGGTGATCGTGCGCTCGGGCTACGAGGAGATGAAGGCGTCGCCCTGGGAGAAGGAGGACGCCGCGCACGAGGGCATCCCGATCCTCAACTTCCTCGTGCCCAGGGCGTTCCTGCACGAAAAAGGCAAGCTCACCGGCATGACCTTCGAGAAGGTGAAGGCCGTCTACGACGACAAGGGCAGAAGGAGTCTCGTGCCCACCGGCGAGCCCGAGCAGACCTTCGAGTGCGACGACGTGCTGGTCGCGGTGGGCCAGGAGAACGCCTTCCCGTGGATCGAGCGCGATAGCGGCATCCAGTTCGACAAGGGCGGCCTGCCGGCGCTCGACAAGGCGACCTTCCAGTCCTCGGTGAAGAACGTCTTCTTCGGCGGCGACTCGGCGTTCGGGCCGAAGAACATCATCTGGGCGGTGGCGCACGGGCACGACGCCGCCATCTCCATCGACAAGCTGCTGAACGGCGAGGACATCCGCGAGCGCCCGGCGCCCACCGTGAACCTGATGTCGCAGAAGATGGGCATCCACGAGTGGAGCTACGACAACGAGATCGCGGGCGACGCGCGCTACAAGGTGCCCTGGCGCGACATCAAGGTGACGCTGAAGAACGTGAAGGCCGAGGTCGAGCTCGGCTTCGACGTGGCGACCGCCTGGAAGGAGGCGCAGCGCTGCCTGAATTGCGACGTGCAGACGGTGTTCACGGCGAGCCAGTGCATCGAGTGCGACGCCTGCGTCGACATCTGTCCGATGGACTGCATCACCTTCACGCAGGACGGGGAAGAAAAGGACCTGCGCGCGCGCCTGATGGCGCCGGCGAAGAACCTGACGCAGGACCTGTATGTGCAGGACGGCCTGAAGACCGGCCGCGTGATGGTGAAGGACGAGGACCTGTGCCTGCACTGCGGCCTGTGCGCCGAGCGCTGCCCGACCGGCGCCTGGGACATGCAGAAGTTCCTGCTGGAGATGGCCGAGGCCGGGCCCGGCTGCCGCAGCCGCCACCGGAAAGCCGCATGATGTCCATGAAGCGCATCGAGGCGCTGAACGACTTCGTCGTCAAGTTCGCCAACGTGAACGGCTCGGGCTCGGCCTCGGCGAACGAGCTGTTCGCGAAGAGTTTTCTTCGCATGGGCATCCCGGTGTCGCCGAGGAACATCTTCCCCTCGAACATCCAGGGCCTGCCCACCTGGTACGAGGTGCGCGTGACGGAGAAGGGCTGGCTCGGCCGGCGCGGCGGCGTCGACCTGATGGTGGCCATGAACCCGCAGACCTGGGCCCAGGACCTGAAGGAGATCGAGCCCGGCGGCTATCTGTTCTACGACAACACCAAGCCGCTGCCGCCGTCGAAATTCCGCGACGACGTCAACGTCATCGGCATGCCGCTCACCGAGATCAGCAACCAGAGCTTCAGCGACGCGCGCGAGCGGCAGCTGTTCAAGAACATCATCTACGTGGGGGCGCTGGCGGCGCTGATGGACATCGAGCCCGGGGTGATCGCCGAGCTGATCGGCGAGCAGTACAAGGGCAAGGAGAAGCTGCTGAAGCCCAACCTGAACGCCTTCCAGATGGGCCATAACTACGCCGGCGAGAAGTTGAAGGGCATGTTGGGGCTCAAGGTGAAGCGCGCCTACGCGGTGGGCGAGAAGATCTTCATCGAGGGGAACGCCGCCGCGGCTTTGGGCTGCGTGTACGGCGGAGCTACGGTGTGCGCGTGGTACCCGATCACGCCGTCGTCGAGTTTGGCGGAAGCGTTCCAGCGCTACTGCTCGCGGCTGCGCGTGGACGAGCGCACCAAGCAGAACAAGTTCGCCATCATCCAGGCCGAGGACGAGCTCGCGTCGATCGGCATCGTGACGGGGGCGGGGTGGAACGGGGCGCGGGCTTTTACCGCAACCTCGGGGCCGGGGATCTCGCTGATGAGCGAGTTCATCGGGTTGGCGTATTTCGCCGAGATTCCGGCGGTGATCATCGACGTGCAGCGCGGCGGGCCGTCTACGGGCATGCCTACGCGGACGCAGCAGTCCGATGTGACGATGTGCGCCTACGCCTCGCACGGCGACACCAAGCACGTGCTGCTGTTTCCCGAGGATCCGTACGAGTGCTTCGAGTTCGCGGCGCTGTCTCTGGATCTCGCGGAGCGTCTGCAGACGCCGGTGTTCATGATGACGGATCTGGATATCGGCATGAACCAGCGGCTGTGCAAGCCGCTGCAGTGGGACGATTCGCGGAGGTACGACCGCGGCAAGGTGATGACGGCGGAAATGCTCGAGGCCGGGAAGGAGTTCGGGCGGTACCTGGACGTGGACGGCGACGGCATTCCCTACCGGACGTACCCGGGCACGCACGAATCGAAGGGCGCCTACTTCACGCGCGGCACGAGCAAGAACTCGTACGCGGCGTACTCGGAAGCCGGGCCGGACTACCAGTACAACATGGAGCGGCTGCTTAAGAAGCACGACTTCGCCAAGACCCTGGTGCCGAAGCCGCTGCTGACGGCGGCGCGCGAGCCGGCGCGTTTCGGCTGCATTTATTACGGCTCGACTTCGCCGTCGATGCACGAGGCGCTCGATGCGCTCGCCGAGAAGGGCATCTTCGTGAATGCGCTGCGCGTGCGCTCGTTCCCGTTCCAGGACGAGATCTACGACTTCTGCCAGTCGCATTCGAAGATCTTCGTCGTGGAGCAGAACCGCGATGCGCAGCTGAAGACATTGCTGGTGAACGAGGCCGGGATCAACCCGGCCTCCTTAATTTCGGTGCTGCACTACGACGGCACGCCGATCACGGCGCGCTTCATCACGAAGGAAATCTCCGGAATCGTGTCCGCGCTGAACGTGCGGCCGATCAAGAGGGACAAGGCCGCATGACCTACGTAGCGAAACCCAGGCTGCACCATCCGACGCTGGCGAAGAACAAGCTGGGGTTTATCAGGAGGGATTACGAAGGAAAGGTTTCTACTTTGTGCGCCGGCTGCGGGCACGACTCCATTTCCGCGGCGCTGATCCAGGCGTTCTGGGAATTGAACGTCGAGCCGCACAAGGTGGCGAAGCTCTCGGGGATCGGGTGTTCGTCGAAGACGCCGGATTATTTTCTGGGCAATTCGCACGGGTTCAATACCGTGCATGGGCGGATGCCTTCGGTATTGACCGGGGCGAATCTTGCGAATCGAGATTTGATTTATCTGGGGGTGTCGGGGGACGGGGATTCGGCTTCTATTGGGTTGGGCCAGTTCGCGCACGTCATGCGGCGCGGAGTGAACATGACCTACATCCTGGAGAACAACGGGGTGTACGGGCTGACCAAGGGCC
>JBBDXL010000005.1:0-9550 GCA_040902335.1 Burkholderiales bacterium | reverse complement strand
TGGCGGGAAGATTCACCCCGCCAGAAAAGCCGAGACCATGGGAAATGCGACGCAGGCACCGACGTGTAAGCGTTGCTGGGCCGAGAATGTACCCAGAGTGCCGTTAGAATCCGCAGCCGTGATCCGCGACCGCCTGTTCGCCGCCCTCAGCGCACGCGCCTTCTACGGCTGGACCCTCCTCGCGGTGGCGGGCCTGGGCATCTTCGCGAGCGGCCCGGGGCAGTCGCACACCTTCAGCGTGTTCGTCGGCCCGATCGGCGAGGACCTCGGCCTGTCCAAGGCGGCGATCGCCGGCGCCTACGGGCTCGCCACGCTCGCCGCCGCCTTCCTGCTGCCGAAGATGGGCCGGCTCGTCGACCGCTACGGCGCGCGGCGCATGACCACCGCGATCGCGCTGCTGCTCGGCTTCGCATGCATCGCCTTCGGCGCCGCAGGCGGCCTCGCCACGCTTGCGCTTGGCTTCGGCGCGCTGCGCTTTTTCGGCCAGGGCTCGCTCATGATGTGCTCCGCGAATCTCGTCGCGCAATGGTTCAGCCGCAAGCGCGGCTACGCCATGGGCCTGATGGCGCTCGGCTTCGCCGCGTCGATGGCCGTGCATCCGCCGCTCGGCCAGTTCCTGATCACGCAGTTCGGCTGGCGCTGGGCCTGGGTGATCCTGGGCCTCCTGACGTGGCTCCTGCTGCTGCCGCCGGTGCTGCTGCTGGTGATCGACAAGCCCGAGGACCGGGGTCTGCGCCCCGACGGCGAAGCCGCACCGTCGGGCGGCGAGCCCGCGGCGGCGATCGACGGCCTCGATCTGCGCGCGGCGCTCGCCACGCCGACCTTCTACCTGCTCGCCGCCGGCTGGTTCGCGATGGCGATGCTCATCACCACGCTGCATTTCTACCAGGTGTCGATCCTCACCGCGCAGGGCGTGGCGGCCGACATCGCGGCGCGCGTGTTCCCGGTCTCGGCGCTGGTGCTCGCGGTGACGATGCCGCTCGTGGGGCGCATGTTCGACCGCGTGCGCACCCGCTACGTGTTCGCCGCCGGCCTCCTGGTGATGGCCGCGGCGCTCTCCGGCGTCACGCTGGTGGAAAACCTGGCGAGCGCCATCGTCTACGCGGCGCTGTTCGGCCTCAACAACGCCTTCAGCCTCACCATGTTCGGCTACCTCATGCCGCGCTACTTCGGGCGCAAGCACGTGGGATCCTTGCAGGGCACCGGGCAGCTCGTGGCGGTGATCGGCGCCTCGCTCGGGCCGCTGCCGGTGGGCTTCGCGTTCGATTACCTCGACAGCCCGACGCTCGTGCTGCGCCTGCTCGCGCTCTACCCGATTGCCTGCGCGCTCGCCGCAGCGCTCTTCCTGCGCACGCCCGCGGGCGTGTCCCATCCCAAGCACCTGGAGTGACCATGCCGCACCTCGACATCGCCCCCGGCGAAGCTCTCTATTACGAATACGACGCGCCCGGCGCCGCCGGCGCCACGTTCGTGTTCGTCAACGCGCTCACCGGCAATACCGGCACCTGGCAGCACGCCGAGATCGGCCCGGCGCTGCGCGCCGCCGGCTACGGCACGCTCGCCTGGAATTTCCGCGGCCAGGCGCAGACGCGCTTCAGTACGGATACCGCGCTCACGCCGAAGCTCGTGGTGGAGGATCTCAGGCGCGTGATGGCGAAGCTCGCGCCGCCGCGGCCGATCCTCGTGGGTCTGTCGATCGGGGGCCTGTTCGCGGCGCAGGCGGTGCTCGCCGGCCTGCCGGCAGCCGCGCTCGTGCTCATCAACACGCTGCGCAAGCCCGGCGCGCGGCTGGAATGGATCAACCAGGCGACGGTGGCGCTGGCGCGCGCCGGCGGCACGCGGCTCGTCATGGAGGCGAACCTGCCGCAGCTCGTCAACCCGGAGCAGCTCGCCGCGATGCGCCCAGGGGTGTTCGGCGCCGAGCCCTACCAGCCGATGGATCGCGCCGACGGCCTGTACCGCCTGCTCGAGGGCTCGCTCGCCGCGAATTGGGATTTCCCCTGGGAGCGGCTGAAGCTCCCGGTGCTTTCCATGACCGGGCTTCACGACCGCGTGTTCTACGTGGCACGAAACGTCGAGGAGCTTGGCGCGCGCATCGCCGGCCTGCAGCGCGTAGAGTTCGCCGACGCGGGCCACCTGATCCCGATCGAGCGCCCTCAGGCCTTCGCGCGCGCGCTGCTGGAGTTCGCGCGGCGCCTGGCGTAGGCGAAAATGAGCGCCGGCATGGTCGACCTGCGCAGCGACACGGTGACGCGCCCCTCGGCGGGGATGCGCCGCGCGATGGCCGAGGCCGAGGTCGGCGACGACGTGTTCGGCGACGACCCCACGGTCAACCGCCTGCAGGAGCGGGCGGCGGCGCTCTTCGGCTTCGAGGCGTCGCTGTTCTTTCCCACCGGCACGCAGTCCAACCTCGCCGCCCTGATGAGCCACTGCCAGCGCGGCGACGAGGTGCTGGTGGGCATGGAAGCCCACACCTACCGCTACGAGGCGGGCGGCGGCGCGGTGCTCGGCTCGATCCAGCCGCAGGCGATTCCCAACCGGCCCGACGGCACGATGGATCTCGCGGAGGTCGAGGCCGCCATCAAACCCGACGATCCGCACTTCGCGAAGACGCGGCTGCTGGCGCTGGAGAACACGATCTCGGGAAGAGTCATCGGCCGCTCGTACCTGGCGGACGCTCTGCGGCTCGCGAACAGGCGCGGCTTGTCGACCCACCTCGACGGCGCGCGCATCTTCAACGCCGCGGTGAAGCTCGGCATGCCGGTGAACGAGCTGTGCCGCGGTTTCGATTCGGTGTCCTCGTGCCTGTCGAAGGGCCTGGGCGCGCCGGCGGGCACGATGCTCCTCGGCTCGAAAGACTTCATCGCGCGCGCGAAGCGCGCGCGCAAGATCCTCGGCGGCGTCATGCGCCAGGCGGGAATCCTCGCCGCGGCGGGCCTCTACGCGCTCGAGCACAACGTCGAGCGGCTCGCCGAGGACCACGCCAACGCCGAGCGCCTCGCAAAGGGCATCGGCGCGCCCGCGCCGCAATCCAATATGGTGTTCGCGGACTCGGTGCCGGGGCTCGTGGAGCACCTCGCGCGGCACGGCGTGATCGTGCTGCCGGGCGCGCGATTGCGGCTGGTCACCCACCTCGACGTGGACGCGGCGGGCATCGACCGCGCCATCGCCGCCTTCCGTTCCTTCACGTAGGGTGGGCCACTGGCCCACCTTACGCCGCGTCGGGCGGGGTGGCGCTCTGCGCGCCGAGTTGCGCCCACGCGACGCCCGCCATGGTGACAACGGCGCCCGCGATCTTCAGCCAGGTGAAGGTCTCGCCGAGCGTCAGCCAGGCCACTACGCCCGCGATCGGCGGCATCAGGTACTGCAGCGGCGCGCTGCGCGCGAGCCCCCTCACCGAGTTGACCCAGGCCCAGGCGATCCAGCCGAGGAAGGACGAGACCGCCACCGCCCAGAACACGCCGAACCACACCCCGGCGGAGACGGCGGCGAGCGGCGCGTCGAGAAACGCGGGCAGCGTCGCGAGCACCAGCGGCGGCGCGCCGAACAGCAGCGAGTAGCACATCACGTTCAAGGGGCCGTAGCGCTCCACGAGCGGCTTGGTGATGACGGTGTAGAGCGAAAACAGCGATGCCGCGACGAGCAGCACCAGGTCGCCGGCGCCGGCGAGCGCGAAGCCGGCCACGAACTTGTCCGAGAGAAAGACGACGATGCCGGCGAACGCGACCAGCGTGCCTGCGAGCTGGCGCCCGTGCAGCTTTTCGGCGCCGAGCAGCGATAGGATCAGCAGCGTGAACAGCGGGCTCGAAGTCAGCACCAGCGACGATGAAAAGGCCGTAGACAGGTCGATGCCCCACATGACGAGGCTGACGTGCGCCGTATGGCCGACGAGGCCCGCGGCGATGAAGCGCGGCAGGTCCCCGCGCCGGGGCCAGGACCTGAGGAAATGCCGGCGCGTGATGGCGACCAGCAGCGCGAAGCCGGCGAGCGGCATGGCGAGAAAGCGGATGAACAGGAACGGCCACACGCCCAGCTCGGCGAGCACCACCTTGGTGATGGCGAAGTTCACGCCCCAGACCGCCATCAGCGTGAGCCCCGCGGCGAGCGCCCATTTTTCGGCTGTGGCGGGTGCCATGCAGATTGCAATTGTAGGGTGGGCCGCAGGCCCACCGTACAATGACGCGATGAAACGCGAAGATCCCCACCCCATCGCCGCGCGCGCCGCGGTGCGCAACCTCACCGCCTCCAAGATCCGCGAGCTGTTCAACGCCGGCATCGGCCGCAAGGACATCGTCGCGTTCTGGGTGGGAGAACCGGACGAACCTACGCCCGGTTTCATCCGCCGCGCGGGCATCGCCTCGATCGAGGCGGGCGAGCTGTTCTACTCGAGCAACTACGGCATCGCCGAGCTGCGCGAGGCGCTCGCCGCTTACCTCACGCGCCTGCACCGCCCTACAGCCCCGGCTGAAGTCGTCGTGACGAGCGCGGGGGTGAACGCCCTGATGCTGGTGTCGCAGCTGCTCGTGGATCCGGGCGACCGGGTGGTGGAAGTCGTGCCGCTGTGGCCGAACCTGCAGGAGATCCCGAAGATCCTCAACGCGCGCGTCGAGACGGTAGCGCTGGAATTCTCGCCGCAAGGCTGGCGCCTGGACCTGCAGAAACTGCTGGATGCGCTGCGTCCCGGCACCCAGGCGCTGTACCTCAACTCGCCCAACAATCCCACCGGCTGGACGATCTCGCGCGACGATCAGCGCGCCGTCCTCGAGCACTGCCGCCGCCACGGCATCTGGGTCTTCGCCGATGATGCCTACGAGCGCCTGTACTACGAAGGCAACCACGTCGCGCCCTCGTTCCTCGACCTCGCGGAAGCCGGCGAGCGCGTCATCAGCACCAATACGTTCTCCAAGAGCTGGCTGATGACCGGCTGGCGCCTGGGCTGGGCGGTACTGCCCGCGGCGCTCGAGGCCGACATGGGCAAGCTCGTCGAGTACAACACCTCCTGCGCGCCCGTTTTCGTGCAGCGCGCGGGGCTCGCCGCGGTGACGCAGGGCGAGCCGGTGATCGCGCATACGCTCGAGCGCTTTCGCAAGGCGCGCGATTTCCTGGTGCACGAGCTGCGCACGATCCCGGGCGTCGAGGTGGCGAGCCCCTCGGGCACCATGTACGCCTTCTTCCGCATCCGCCGCATGCGCGACAGCCTCGCGTTCTGCAAGCAGCTCGTCGCCGAGAACGGCCTCGGCCTCGCGCCCGGCGCCGCCTTCGGCCCGGAGGGCGAGGGCTACGTGCGCTGGTGCTTCGCGGCGGACGAGGCGAAGCTCGCGGAAGGCGTGGCGCGGCTGCGGCGCGCGCTCGACGCTGCCAGGATGCCATGACTCTGCGCCAGCACAGCTTCCTCAGCCTCGGGCCCGACGGCTTTCACCGCGTCGCCTACACCGACTGGGGCGACCCGGACAATCCGAACGTCGTCCTGTGCGTGCACGGCCTGTCGCGCAACAGCCGCGACTTCGACTACCTCGCGGACGCGATGCAGAAGGACTACCGCGTGGTGTGCATGGACGTCGTCGGCCGCGGCGAGAGTGACTGGCTGGAGGACAAGTCGGGCTACACCTTCTCCACCTATCTCTCCGACGCGGCGGCGCTGGTGACGCGCGTCACCACGCCGGTGCGCTCGGGCTTCCTGCGCGAGATGCGCACGCGCAGCCTGGACTGGGTCGGCACGTCGATGGGCGGGCTGATGGGGATGCTGCTCGCGGCGAAGCGCGGCTCGCCGATCGGGCGCCTGGTGATGAACGACGTCGGGCCATTCGTGCCGTGGAACGGGCTGTTCCGCCTGAAGGGCCACCTCGGCCGGCCGCACGGCTTCGGCTCGCTGCGCGCGGCGGGAGAGTTCCTGCGCGAAGCGCTCGCCGCCTTCGGGCCGCTCACCGAGGCGCAGTGGGAGCATCTGATCAAGCACAGCGTGAAGCGGCGCGAGGAAGACGCTCGCTGGTACCTGCGCTTCGATCCGGCGATCGGCAAGTGGAACGCGCAGTCCGACCCGGAGCTGCCGATCGGCCCCACGTTCCTGCGCGGCATCGACCTGTGGACGGTGTGGAACGCCGTGACCTGCCCGGTGCTGGTGCTGCGCGGCGCGAATTCCGAGGTGCTGCCGGCGCCGACGGTGGAGGAGATGCGCCGCCGCAAGCCCGATACGCAGAGCGTAGAGTTCGCGGGCGTCGGCCACGCGCCGGCGCTGTTCGACCACGAGCAGATCGCCGCGATACGGGCGTTTCTCAAGCAGCGGCGCGGCACGGGCCGGCAGAGGAGGGCGGCGGGATGATTCTCTGCTGATGCTCGAGATCAAGGCCAAGCTGAAGATCCCGCGCTCCGCGTACAAGCCGCGAGTCGGTCCCAGCGGCTCGTACGTGCCGCCTCCGGTCACGCCCTTGTACTTTCCAGTGCCGTAACGGGACAGTCCCTAATTAGTGTAATTGCGGCTTTTTCAGGAAGTCGTTGCGGTCGACAGACGCCAGCACCAGGTCCATGCGCTTGCCCGAGCGGGCGAGGGTGAGCGGTATCTCCGCCCCGGCCGGGCCGAGGGCCCAGACGCGCCGGAACAGGTCGGCGAGCCCCTGCGGGCGCTCGCCCGCCACGGCCACCACGACGTCGCCGACCTTGATCCCGGCGCGGTCGGCCGGCCCGCCGGCGGCGAGCCCGGCCACCACGAGCTTCGCCCCCATCTCGGTGGTGTACATGCCGAGCCAGGGACGCGCGGCGCGGCGCGCTCGCCCGCGCTGCAGCAGGTCCTCGAGGATCGGCTCGAGCAGGTCCACCGGCACGAACATGTTGCCCTGGACGCTCCCCTCGCCGTGCTTTTCCTCCACCAGCAGCGAGCCCACGCCGAGGAGCTTGCCGTCGGGGCCGATCAGCGCCGTGCCGCCCCATTGCGGATGCGCGGGCGCGGCGAACAGCGCCTCGTCCAGCACGTACTCCCAGTAGCCGGCGAACTCGCGCTTGTCGAACAGTCGCGCCTTCAAAGCGTGCGCCCGCCCGCCGTGGCCGGCGATCAGGACCTCGTCGCCGACCTGCGCGCGCGCCGCCGAGCCGCGCGAGAGCGCCGGCGCACCGAGGCGCCCGAGCGGCATCACCAGCCCGAGGCCCGTGGCCTGGTCGTAGGCGAGGGGATGCCCGGCGAGCACTGCACCCTGCGCGGTGGTGATCCAGACGGCCGTCGCCTCGGTGATCAGGTAGCCGATGGTGAGTATCAGGCCGTCGTCGCCGATGACGATGCCGTTGCCCACGCGCTCGGTGCCGAGGATCTGCGCCGTGAAGGCGTCCTCGGGCACCTCCGCGCGCAGCAGCACGAGCGCGCCGAGCGCGCGCTCGAGGTCGAAGTCCCAATCCTCCGGCCGGGGCCGCAGCTCCGAGGGGAATGCCCAGTCGGGCTCGCTCATTGGGCACTGTTGCGTGCCCGCACGAAGGCGTCAAGTCCCCGCCGTTACGTACCCGTTCGCTTGACCAGGACGCCCTGCGGGCCGCGTTCCATCATGCTGATTTCGCCCGCGAGCTCGGCGCCTTCCTCGACCTTGATCTTGGCGTAGCGGATCTTGCCCGAGACCTTGCCGGTGGCATGGATGATGAGCTGCTTGCGCACGGTGAGATCGCCTTCCAGCCGGCCGTGGATCTCCGCGGTGTCCACGGCGACCGTGCCGCTGAAGACGCCGTTCTGCGCGATCTGCAGCACGCGCGAATCGAGCGTCGCCTCGATGCGGCCCTCGACCACCAGCGTGTCGCAGTCGGTGACCTCGACCCCCTTCATCTTGATGTCGGGGCCGACGATGAGCTTCGCTTCCTTACGCTCCTCGGCCTTGTCCACCACGGGCTTGGGGGCTTCCGCGGGCTTTGCGGCCTCGGGGCCGGCGGCGGCCGGCGTCGCGGGCGGCAGCGGCGGCGTAGGGCTGCGGAAGAACGACTCGTTGCGGCGGAACAGGCTGTCTTTTTGAAGCATGGGAATCTCCTTTGAGGGTTTGGGGCCAGAAAGTCCACATGCATCGATCGTGCCTGTCATGAAGACACAAGAAAACAGGCACTTAGGAAAACAATTTCAAGCGCTCGCGTCGCCTTAGGGCGACGCGCTACGGTGGGCCGTTGGCCCACCCTACGCGGAAAAATCGCGCAGGATGCGCCCCGGCAGGCGCGAGAGCTCACTCACGCCGTTCACCCAGACGCCGTGTATACCCACTGCGGGCGTCGTCAGGCGCGGATGGCCGCCGGGCAGATCGAACACGCGCTGCTTCGCGCCGCGGCCGACCGTGCCCGGATCAAACAGCATCAAATCAGCGGCATAGCCGGGCTTGAGGACCCCACGCGCGCGGATGCCGAAGAGCTTCGCCGGAGCGCTCGTCAGCCGCCGCACCGCCTCGGTCAGCGTGAGCGCGCCGCGCTCTCGCACCCAGTGCCCGAGCAGGTGCAGGCCGAAGCCGGCGTCGTTGAAGAACGTGAGATGCGCACCGGCGTCGGACAACGACACCAGGCTCGCGGGGTGGCGCAGCATCTCGGCCACCGCCTGCTCGTCGGAGTTGAGCAGCATGGCGTTGAACACGGTGTCGAGGTTCTCCGCCAGCGCGAGGTCGAGCATCACGTCGAGCGGGTCGCGCCCCGCCGCGCGCGCCAGCGCGCCGATCGAGCGCTGCTCTACGTCCTTGCGCGCGGACTCCACCACCTCCACCTGGTCCCACTGGCCGTTGAACAGGCGGAAATGTGCCGGGCGCGACAACTCGGCGCGTACCGCGTCGCGGAAGGCCTTTTCCCGGAGCTTCGTCTTGTACGCCTCGCCCTTGAGCGGCAGCGCGGGTTGCCACGACTCGAGCCCCTCGAAGGTGTAAGGCGAATGCAGGGTGAAATCCATCGACAGCGGGCAGCAGGAGATCGCGCCCACGAGGCGATGCCCGCGCGCATTCGCCTGCGCGATCGCCTCCAGGTCCTCGAATACCGCGCCCGGATTGGTGCTGTTGTGCAGCAGCGCCGCGATCACCACCGGGCGCGTCGAGTGCACGGCGAGCTCCTCGAGAAACGCGATCTTCGTCTGCCCGCCCTTGGTGAGCATGAACAGGCCGCGCCCCGCGTCCTTCAGCGCGCCGACCAGCGCGCGCAACTCCGCTTCGTCGGCGAGACGCGAGGGCATCGGCAGTCCGCCGTCGCCGTTGTGCGCGGGCGAGGTGCTGGAAGCGAAGCCGATCGCGCCGGCGCGCATTCCCTCGAGCACCAGCGCGCGCATGCGCGCGACCTCTGCCGCCGTCGCCGCGCGCCGCGGCGCATCTTCGCCCATCACGTAGGTGCGCACCGACGAATGCCCCACGAAACCGGCCACGTTGATCGCGCTGCCCTGGCGCTCGAGCATGTCGAAATACTGCGGGATGGTCTCGAACTCCCAGCGGATCCCCTGGCGCAGCACCTCGAGCGACATGCCTTCGACCTGCGTCAGGTTTTTCATCACCCGCTCGCGGTCCGCGGGCTTGCACGGCGCGATGGTAAAGCCGCAGTTGCCGATGATCGCCGTGGTGACGCCGAG
>JBBDXL010000004.1:8485-9760 GCA_040902335.1 Burkholderiales bacterium | reverse complement strand
GTGTTCTGCGCCTCGTCGAGGATGACGAAGGCGTGGTTGAGCGTGCGCCCGCGCATGTAGGCGAGCGGCGCCAGCTCGATGGTGCCGCGCTCGAGGAGCTTGCCGACCTTGTCGAATCCCATCAGGTCGTAGAGCGCGTCGTACAGCGGGCGCAGGTAGGGATCCACCTTCTGCGCCAGGTCCCCGGGCAGGAAGCCGAGGCGCTCGCCGGCCTCGACCGCCGGGCGCACCAGGACGATGCGCTTCACCTTGTCGCGCTCGAGCGCGTCCACCGCGCAGGCCACCGCCAGGTAGGTCTTGCCGGTGCCCGCCGGGCCGACGCCGAAGGTGATGTCATGCGCGAGGATGTGCTCGATGTACTGCACCTGGCGCGGCGTGCGCCCGTGCAGGTCGGCGCGGCGCGTGAGCAGCGCCGGCCCGGGCTCGGGCGGCTCGGGGGCCTGGCCCTGCGCCAGCTCGGTGAGGCCGAGCTGCACGTCGTCCAGGCTCAGCTCGGCCGCGGCCTTGTCGTAGAAGTGCTCGAGCGCGCGCGCCGCGCGCTCGGCCTGCTGCGGCTCGCCGCGCACCGTGAAGCGAGCGCCGCGCCGCGCGATCGACACGTCGAGCGCCGACTCGATCTGCCGCAGGTTGGCATCGAGCGCGCCGCACAGGCGCGCGAGGCGCAGGTTGTCCACCGGGTCGAGGCGCACCTCTACGGGCTTGCTAGGCATCCAGGAGCTCGCCGCGCAGCGAGTGCGCGCGCGCCGCCGTGACGCGCACGTCTGCGAAGCGCCCAACCAGCTCCGGCGTGGCGCGGAAATTCACGACGCGGTTGTTGCCGGTGCGCCCGGCGAGCTCGCCCGCGTCCTTGCGCGAGGCGCCTTCGACGAGCACGCGCTCGATGCCACCGACCATCGACGCGCTCACCGCGCGCGCCTGCGCATCGAGCAGCGCCTGCAGGCGCTGCAGGCGCTCGAGCTTTTCCTGCCGCGGCGTGGTATCGGCGAGCTCCGCCGCGGGCGTGCCGGGCCGCGGGCTGTAGAGAAAGGAGAACGAGCCGTCGAAGCCGAGCTCGCGCGCGAGCGCCAGCGTGGCGTCGAAATCGGCCCCGGTCTCGCCGGGAAAGCCGACGATGAAGTCTGAAGTGAGGCTGACGTCGGGCCGCGCCTTGCGCAGCCGCCGCGCGATCGAGCGGTACTCGAGCGCCGTGTAGCCGCGCTTCATGGCGGCGAGCACGCGGTCGGCGCCCGACTGCACGGGCAGGTGCACGTGCGGCGCAAGTGCGGTGAGCTCCGC
>JBBDXL010000004.1:4645-8385 GCA_040902335.1 Burkholderiales bacterium | reverse complement strand
CGGCGCCCGACTGCACGGGCAGGTGCACGTGCGGCGCAAGTGCGGTGAGCTCCGCGTGCACGTCGATCAGGCGTTGCGTGAACTCGCGCGGGTGCGAGGTGGTGTAGCGGATGCGCCCGACGCCGTCGATCTCGGCCACGTAGCGCAGCAGCTCCGCGAAATCGGCGCTCGCGCCGCCGATGTCGCCGCGCCAGGCGTTGACGTTCTGGCCGAGGAGCGTCACTTCGCGCACGCCCCGCTCGGCGTGCGCGGTGATCTCGGCCATCACGTCCGCGAACGGCCGCGACACTTCCTCGCCGCGCGTATAGGGCACGACGCAGAAGCTGCAGTACTTGCTGCAGCCCTCCATGACGGAGACCAAGGCGCTGCCGCCGGCGACGCGCGGCGCGGGCAGGCGGTCGAACTTCTCGATCTCGGGAAAGCTCACGTCGACCTGCGCCTTGCCGCTCGCGCGCCGGCGCGCGAGGAGTTCGGGCAGGCGGTGCAGCGTCTGCGGGCCGAACACCACGTCGACGAACGGCGCGCGCGCGACGATGCCGGCGCCTTCCTGGCTCGCGACGCAGCCGCCGACGGCGATCATGAGCCGCGGGTTGGCGCGCTTGAGGTGCTTCACGCGCCCGAGATCGGCGAACACTTTCTCCTGCGCTTTTTCGCGCACCGAGCAGGTGTTGAAGACGATGACGTCGGCGTCCTCGGGCCGCGCGGCGGGCGCGAGTCCCTCGGCCGCGGCGAGCACGCCGGAAATGAGGGCCGAGTCGACCTCGTTCATCTGGCAGCCGTAGGTGCGAAGGAAAAGCTTGCCGCTCATCGCCGGGCTTCCTGCGCGCTCAGGATCCATACGGCGGACACTTCGCCCTGCGCGTTCAGCGTGTACCGGATCAGGCTGCCGGCGGGAATCGCGGTCGGCACCAGGATGCGGTTGTGCGCATCACGCACCTGAGCGCCGCGCGACAGGCGCGCCAGCTTGCCGTCGATCTGCACGACCATTTCCTGCAGGTGGTGGATCTTGCCCAGCTTCGCGTCCGCGGGCAGCGCGCGCAGCTGCGCGTGCGCCAAGCCGACGAGGCACAAGACGAGGACTGCAGCCAGCGGACGCCTTATCGGCAGACGGCAAATCGGACGAATCAAAGGCCTCAACACCAACGCTTCAGAGGCGTTGGATTCTAGCATCGGCAACCGCAAGCCCCAGGCCGCCGCGAGCAACACGAGCGCTCAGCGATGCTTGAGCAGCTCATCGACCGTCAGGCCGATGTCCTTGGCGATCTGGCGAAGCAGGATCGGCGAAATGTCCCTGCCGGCGTGGAAGGGAACGGTGGTTGCGCGGCCGTCGGGGTGGCGGAACTGCTTGTGGGACCCGCGTTGGCGTACTTCGGCGAAGCCGAGTGAGTTCAGGATCGCGATGACCTCGCGGGGCTTTAAGACCGGGACGCCGGCCATTCAGCCGACGAGGACAGTCTGCGTGCCGACGAACTCCGTCTCCAGTTTGGGTTCGCCGTCCTCGAGCAGCATCGCGATCACTTCGCGCAGATTGGCCTGCAGCTCATCGAGCGTCGCGCCCTGGCTGTGCGCACCCGCAAACCCTGGCACGTAGCCGACGTAGAGCTGGGTATCAGGGCAGTGCTCGATCACGGCGGTGTAGGCGTGCATGGCGTAATTCTAGCCTAGCCGCGCTTGGAGAATTCGTGGTGGCGAATCAGGGACTCGAACCCCGGACACACGGATTATGATTCCGCTGCTCTAACCAGCTGAGCTAATTCGCCACGCATGGCGGATTTTAATCCAGAATGCGCGCATGGATGTCGACCTGGCCATCGTCGGCGCGGGGCTCGCGGGCGCGGCGCTGGCGCGCGCCGTGCGCGGCCTGACAGTCGCCGTGGCGGCCGACGAGGCCGCGGCACCGGCAGCGCCGGCGCAAGGGTTCGATGCGCGCGTATACGCGATCACGCCGGGCAACGCGGCCTTTCTCGCGTCGCTGGGGGCATGGCAAAGGCTTGCGCCCGAGCGGGTCACGCCGGTGCACGCGATGCGCGTCTTCGGCGACGACGGCCGCTCGCGCCTCGAGTTCGACGCGTATCGGGCCGGCGTCGCCGCGCTCGCGTGGATCGTCGAGGACGGCGCGCTGCAAGGCGCGCTGCGCGAATCGCTCACCCTGAGCGAGCACGTCGGGATCCTCGCGTCCGATCGTCTGCAGAGCATGAGCATCGCGCCCGACAGGGCGCGGCTGCAGCTGCGCGGCGGCCGCACGCTCGACGCGCGGCTCGTCGTGGGCGCGGACGGCGCGCAATCGCTGGTGCGCGAGCAGACCGCAATCGCCGTGACCGACACCGCCTATCGGCAGCGTGCCGTCGTCGCCAACTTCTCGTGCGAGCGCGCGCATCGCCATTGCGCCCACCAGTGGTTCCAGGGCGGCCCGGTGCTGGCGCTGCTGCCCCTGCCGGGCGATCACGTCTCGATGGTCTGGTCGACCGGCGAGGACGAGGCCGAGCGCTTGCTCGCGCTCGATCCGCAGGCGCTCGCCCGCGCCGTCGCCGCAGCGAGCGGCCATGTGCTCGGGGAGCTCGGCCCGGTCACCGCGGCACGTGCCTTTGCGCTGCGCCGCCTCGCGGCGCGGCGCATGGTTGCGCCGCGCGTGGCGCTCATCGGCGACGCCGCGCATGTCATCCACCCGCTCGCCGGCCAGGGGGCCAACCTCGGCCTGCAGGACGCACGCGAGCTTGCCGCGGTGCTCGGGGCGCGCGAGCCGATGCGCGATCCGGGCAACCTGCGCCTGCTGCGCCGCTACGAGCGCGCGCGCGCGCTCGAGGTCGGCGCGATGGACGCGACGGTGCACGGCCTGTACCGGCTGTTCGGGGCGCCGGCGCGTTCCTTTGCAATCCTGCGCAATGCCGGATTGAACCTGACCGACCACATGCCGGTCATAAAGAATCTCCTCATCAGACAGGCCATGGCGTGAACAAATTCCTGATTGCAGCCGGGGCGGCGCTGTTGGCCGCCGCAAGCGCGTTCGCCGACGAGGCGAAGATCCGCCGCGTGGTCGAGGCGGCGCTCGGCGGCGCGCGGGTCGAGGGCGTGCAGCCCGCGCCGGTGCCGGGCCTCTACGAGGTGCGCTTCCAGGGCCGCGGCGGCCCGCAGATCCTCTATACGGATGCCGAGGCGAACTACATCTTCCAGGGCAGCCTGTACGACACGCGCAGCCGGGAGAACCTGACCGAGGAGCGGCTGCACAAGCTGACGGCGATCCGCTTCGACACGCTGCCCCTGGATCTCGCGGTGAAGGTGCAGCGCGGCAACGGCAAGCGCGTGCTGGCGATGTTTTCCGATCCTTATTGCCCCGCCTGCCGCCAGTTCGAGCAGACGCTGGCGCAGGTCGACGACATCACCATCTATTACTTCATGTACCCGGTGATCCGCCCGGAGCTCGCGGATCACTCCAGGGCCGTGTGGTGCTCGCCGGATCGCGCCAAGGCGTGGCTCGCGCTCGCGGCGCGCGCCAAGGCGCAGGTGCCGGCGGGCAACACCGACTGCGACGCGCCGATCGAGCGCGTGCTCGAGCTGGGCCGCTCGCTCGGCGTGAACTCGACGCCGACGCTGTTCTTCACCACGGGCGAGCGCGCGCGCGGCGGCATGCACCTTCCCGACCTGCGCGCCAGGCTCGACGAAGCCGCGCGCGCCAGATAGGCGCTAGGGCAGCGGCGCGCCGCGCGGCCACAGCACCCACATGCGCCCGGGCTGGCGCATAC
>JBBDXL010000004.1:0-4545 GCA_040902335.1 Burkholderiales bacterium | reverse complement strand
GGCAGCGGCGCGCCGCGCGGCCACAGCACCCACATGCGCCCGGGCTGGCGCATACGGCCGGCGAGCTCACCCGCTTGCGCGCCCGAGCCCCAGAAGAAATCCGCTCGCAGCGCGCCGCGGATCGCGCCGCCCGTGTCCTGCGCCATCACCAGCCGCTCGAGCGGCTGCGGCGTGAGCGGATACGTGGTGGCGAGAAATACGGGCGCGCCGAGCGGCACGAACTTCGGATCCACCGCAATGCTGAAGCCGGCCTCCAGCGGCACGCCGAGGGCACCGATCGGCCCTTGCGCGGCGGGCAGCTCGCGGAAGAACACGTAGCTCGCGTTGTGGCCGAGCGCCTCCTGCAAGCGCTCGGGATTGGCGGCCGCCCAGGCCTTGATGCCCTGCATCGACGCCTGCTCGAGCGCAAGCTCGCCGCGCTCGACGAGGTGCCGGCCGAGCGAGCGGTAGGGATGGCCGTTCTGCTCGGCGAAGCCGACGCGGATGCGCTCGCCCGTGCCGAGCTGGATCTGCCCGGAGCCCTGTACCTGCAGGAAGAACAGCTCCACCGGGTCCTCGACCCAGGCGATGACCGGGGCGTCGATGGCGCCGTTGCGCGTGAGAATTTCGCCGCGGGAATAGTAGGGCTGCAGCCGCCGGCCGTCGAGCCGGCCGCGCAGGCGCATGCCGCGCAGCTCCGGATACTGCGCGGCGAGGTCCACCACCACCAGATCGTCGGGCACGCCGTGCACGGGCTGCGCGAAGCGCGCGCTCGGGCCGCGGCTGCCTTCCAGCACCGGCTCGTAGTAGCCGGTGACGAGCCCGTCGCGCGTGCCGTCGGGCGCGACGACGGCGTACGCGGCGAAGGCGCCTTCGTAGAAGGCGCGCGCCGCGGCCTCGTCGCCGGCGGGCAGCAGCCGTGCGGCCGCGCACGCGTCGTCCATGGCTTGGCCGGGCGCTACGCGCGCGCAGCCGGTGACGAAGGCGCGGACGCTCGCCGCGAGCGGCGCCACGCCCCAGCCGGGAAGCGCCGCGAATGTGACCGGCTCGTAGCGCGCCTCCACCGCCGGCTTCGGCGGCGGGCACGGGCAGGGCGGCGGCAGCTGCGCACAGGCGGCAAGTAGAATCATCCCCAGCATGTGGGTCGTGATCCTGGAAATGCTGGCGGCGCTCGCGCTGCTCGTGCTCATCGTCTGGTGGACCTGGCCGAAGAAGCCGAAGGACGACGCGTAGCGCTCAGTGCAGCACCCTGGGCACCGAAAGCGTGAACTCCGGAATCGGCGCCTCGAAGCGCGTGCCGTCCTCGGCCACCATCTGGTAGGCGCCGCGCATGGTGCCGACCGGCGTCGCGATCGCCGTGCCGCTGGTGTACTCGAAGCTCTCGCCGGGCTTCAACATGGGCTGCGCGCCGACCACGCCGAGGCCGCGCACCTCCTGCACCAGGCCCTGCGCATCGGTGATGATCCAGTGCCGGCTGACGAGCTGCGCGGCGACGCTGCCGGCGTTGCGGATGGTGATGGTGTAGGCGAACACATAGCGCCCCGCGCTCTCGTCGGACTGCTCGGCGAGATACCGGGTGGCCGCGCCCACGGCCACGTCATAACGCTTCTCCTGACCCATGCGCGCATTGTAAACTCGCGCCGCCATGACATTGCGCATCGCGCCCAGCATCCTGTCGGCGGATTTCGCCAGATTGGGAGAGGAAGCGCGCGCGGCGGAGGCCGCCGGCGCCGACCTGCTGCATTTCGACGTCATGGACAACCACTACGTGCCGAACCTCACGGTCGGGCCGCTGGTGTGCGCGGCGCTCAAGCCCCATGTGCGCATGCCGATCGACGTGCACCTGATGGTGAAGCCCGTGGACCGCATCATTCCGGAGTTCGCCAGGGCCGGGGCAGGCATCATCAGCTTCCACCCGGAGGCCTCCGAGCACGTCGACCGCACCATCGGTCTCATCAAGGAACTGGGCTGCCGGGCGGGCCTCGCGCTCAATCCGGCGACGCCGCTCGGCTGGCTCGAGCACACGCTGGACAAGCTCGACCTGGTGCTCCTCATGTCGGTCAACCCGGGCTTCGGCGGCCAGCAGTTCATCCGCGGCGTGCTGCCGAAGATCGCCGAGGTGCGCCGGCGCATCGACCGGCTCGGGCGCGACGTCTGGCTGGAGGTGGACGGCGGCGTGAAGGCGGACAACATCGCCGAGATCGCCGCCGCGGGCGCGGACACCTTCGTCGCCGGATCCGCCATCTTCGGCTCGAAGGACTACGCCGCCGCCATCCGCGAGATGCGCCGGCGCGTCGACGCTGGTATAGTCCATACGCCGTGACCCAAGCCGGATCTCTCCGCTGGCAAGCCTGGCGCCCCTGGCGCCGCTAGCACCCCACGCGTCCCGCGCGGCTCGGCGACGCGTCATCCCCGAGGCCGCACGGCAGTTCCCCTAAGGCAGTTGCAGCGGAGAGATTCATGACCGAGCTCGAGTTCCAGCGGCTCGCGCAACAAGGCTATACCCGCATCCCGGTGCTCGCCGAGGCGCGCGCCGACCTCTACACGCCGCTCGCGGTGTACCTGAAGCTCGCCGGCGGGCCCTACAGCTACCTGCTCGAATCCGTGGTCGGCGGCGAGCGCTTCGGGCGCTATTCGTTCATCGGCTTGCCTTGCGCCGAGCGCATCGAGGCGCGCGGCACGTCGGTGCGGCGCCTGTTGCGCGATGCGCGCGGGGCGGACGTATGCCTCGAGGAGGCGCAAGGCGACCCGTTCGCGTTCGTGCGCGCCTACCTCAAGCGCCACCGCGTCGCGCCGGCGCCGGGCGCGCTCAAGTTCCCCGGCGGCCTTGCCGGCTATTTCGGCTACGAGACCGTGCGGCATGTAGAGCCGCGGGCGCTGGGCGCCGCGAAGCCCGATGCCCTGGGCACGCCCGACATGCTGCTGCTCGTCTCCGACGAGCTGGCGGTGGTGGACAACGTGATGGGCAAGCTCCATCTCGTCGTCTATGCCGATCCGCGCCAGGCGGGGGCGTGGCGCAGCGCGAGCGAGCGGCTCGAGCGCCTGCGCGCGCGGCTCGCCGTGCCGCTGCCCGAGCATATCGTGCTCGCGCAGCCGCGCGAGCAAGGCGCGCCCGCGCCCCTCAGCCGCTCGGTCACGGAAGCGCAGTTCCTCGCCGCGGTGCAGCGCACGAAAGACTACATTTTCGCCGGCGACTGCATGCAGGTGCAGATCTCGCAGCGCACCTCGCGCGCTTTCGGCGCGCCGCCGGTCGCGCTGTACCGCGCGCTGCGCGGCCTCAATCCGTCGCCTTACATGTTCTACTTCGATTTCGGCGACCACCACGTGATCGGCGCGTCGCCCGAAATCATGGTGCGCGTCGCGGGCGATCGCATCACGCTGCGCCCGATCGCCGGCACGCGGCCGCGCGGCGCGACGCCGGAGGACGACGCGCGCATCGCCGCGGAGCTCCTCGCCGACCCCAAGGAGCGTGCCGAGCACGTCATGCTGATCGACCTCGGGCGCAACGACGTCGGCCGCGTCGCCGCCACCGGCAGCGTGCAGGTCACGGAGAAGATGGTCGTGGAGCGCTATTCGCACGTGATGCACATCGTCTCCAACGTGGAAGGGCGCTGCGCGCCGGGCGTGGACGCGCTCGACGTGTTCAAGGCGAGCTTTCCGGCGGGCACGGTCACCGGCGCGCCCAAGGTGCGCGCGATGCAGATCATCGACGAGCTGGAGCCCGTGAAGCGCGGCGTGTACAGCGGCGCGGTCGGCTACCTCGGCTTCAACGGCGACATGGACGTGGCGATCGCCATCCGCACGGCGGTGGTGAAGGACGGGCAGCTCCACGTGCAGGCGGCCGCCGGCGTGGTGGCCGATTCCGACCCGCAGTCCGAGTGGCAGGAAACGCAGCACAAGGCGCGCGCGATCCTGCGCGCCGCCGAGGTGGCCGCCGCGGAGTCGCCATGATCCTCGTGCTCGACAATTACGATTCGTTCACCTACAACCTCGTGCAGTACCTGGGGGAGCTCGGCGCCGAGGTCAAGGTGGTGCGCAACGACGAGCTGAGCGTCGATGAAGTCGAGGCGCTGGCGCCGGAGCGCCTCGTCATTTCGCCGGGGCCGTGCACGCCGAACGAGGCGGGCGTCTCGCTCGAGCTCGTCGCTCGCCTGGCGGGCAAGGTGCCGATCCTGGGCGTGTGCCTCGGCCACCAGGCCATCGGCCAGGCCTTCGGCGGCCGCGTGGTGCGCGCGCGGCAGGTGATGCACGGCAAGGTCTCGCGCATCCGCCACGACGGCCGGGGCGTGTTCGCGGGTGTGCCCGACGAGTTCGTCGCCACGCGCTATCACTCGCTGGTGGTGGAGCGCGATTCGCTGCCCGCGGCGCTCGAGGTGACGGCGCAGTCGGAGGACGGCGAGATCATGGGCCTGCGGCACCGCTCGCTCGCCGTCGAGGGCGTGCAGTTCCATCCTGAGGCCCTGCTCACCGAGCACGGCCACCGGATGCTGGAGAATTTCCTCAAGGGAGGCAAGCCATGAAGCAGATCACGGTCGCGGAGGCGATCCAGAGAACGGTGGAGCACCG
>JBBDXL010000003.1:8573-9934 GCA_040902335.1 Burkholderiales bacterium | reverse complement strand
CTGCGAGCGCCTCGGGCAGGACGCGGGCGAAGTCGCCAAGGAGCGCGAGCTGATCGCCTGCCTGCGCCGCATGGACGTGATCACCACCGATACCTGCATCAACTACCAGACGGTGTACCAGCCGCACCTGGGCGAGCACTGCCAAGGGCGGCATCGCCGCGGGCTGGGCGTTCCACGACCTGCAATGGAAGAAAATCGCGCCCAAGGCGTTTATCTTCGGGGTGACCAACCCGGTGATGGTGCAAGGTGCAGTGTTCGCCGGCATCACCATCACCGAGGGCTGGACGCCGCACCCGCGCGAAGTGCTGGCGACGGGCGACTGGGTGCGGGTGGACCCCCTGGGCCGGTCTATCGAGCTGCTGAGGAGAACCTCATGAAGGGCATCTGCGGCTTCATGACGACTGGAACATCCACAAGGTGCAGGCGGGCATGCGCAAGGACGAGGTGCGCGAAGTCGTCGAGACGCACGACGACGAGGCCGATCCCGAAAGCACCTGGGAGTAGACCGTACGGTGGGCCATGGGCCCGCCCTACAGCAGGCGCCGCAGCTCGGTCTTGAGCACCTTGCCGTAGTTGTTCTTGGGCAGCGCGTCCACGAAGCGGTAGTCGCGCGGGCGCTTGAAGCGCGCGATGTGCTCGAGGCAGAGCGCATCCAGCTCCTGCGGCGACACGTCCGCGCGCCGCACGACGAAGGCCACCACCTCCTCGCCCCACTCGGGGTGCCCGCGTCCCACCACCGAGCATTCGGCTACTGCGGGGTGCCGCAGCAGCACCTCCTCGATTTCGCGCGGGTAAATGTTCGAGCCGCCCGAGATGATCATGTCCTTGCAGCGGTCGCGGATCGTGAGGTAGCCCGCGGCGTCCAGGCTGCCGAGGTCGCCCGTGTGCAGCCAGCCGCCGCGCAGCGTCTGCGCCGTGGCTTGCGGGTTTTCCCAATAGCCGGCCATCACGCAGTCCGAGCGCGTGACGATCTCGCCCACCTCGCCGGGCGCAAGCTCGCGGTCCTCGCCGTCCACGACGCGCACCTCGACGCCGGTACGCGCGTAGCCGCAGGATTCCAGGTTGCGCCGCGCGGCGTGGTCGGCCTGCGGCAGCCCGGTGATGGTCATCGGGCTCTCGCCCTGGCCGAAGAGCTGGTACAGGCGCGGGCCGAACAGATCGATCGCGCGCTCGCAGTCGGCGACGTACATCGGCGCGCCGCCATAGGTGAGGGTTTTCAGGTGGCGCAGGTCGGCGCCGCCCGCGGCGCGGCTCGCGAGCAGGCGCACGATCATGGTGGGCGCGGCGAACAAGGACACGCCGCGGTGCGCCGCGATGAGGCGGAAGATCTCCTCGGGCTCGAAGCCGCCGCTCTCCGGGAT
>JBBDXL010000003.1:6205-8473 GCA_040902335.1 Burkholderiales bacterium | reverse complement strand
TCGGCCACGGGGATCGCCTCGGCCTCGCGCAGCTTGCCGAAATCGGGCGAGGCGACGCACACGCCGGAAGGCACCGCGGACGCGAGGTCGGGCGTCACGAAGCTGAGCCTGGCGCCCGAGTGTTCCAGGATATAGGCGAGCTCGCGCGCGTGCAGCTTGGCGTTCATCGGCACCGCGGTCAGGCCCGCGTGCCAGCAGGCGAACAGCACCTCGTAGTACTCGGGGCAGTTCTTCATGGCGAGCGCGACGCGCTCGCCGTGCGCCAGGCCGCGCCGGCGCATCGCGCCCGCCAGTCGCGCAACCCGCTCGGAGAACTCGCCGTAGCTCGCCACGGTGCGCGTGCCGCGCGCCAGGGCCGGCGCCTGCGGCAGGCGGTGCGCGCTCGCGTGCAGGAGGTGCGCGAGGTTCATGCGAGGCCGAAGAACGCCCGGGCGTTGCGCGTCGTGGCTTCGGCGAGCGCCTCCGGGGATTCGCCGCGCGCGCGCGCCACGGCGCGCAGGATATGCGGCAGGTGCGCCGGCTCGTTGCGCCGCGCCTTGGGCTGCGGATGCAGATCGCGCGGCGTCAGGTAGGGCGAGTCGGTCTCGAGGAGCAGGCGATCCTGCGGGATCTCCTTCGCGAGCTCGACCAGGTGCCTGCCGCGCCGCTCGTCGCAGATCCAGCCGGTGATGCCGATATGCAGGCCGAGATCGAGATAGGCGCGCAGCTCGGCCGCCTCGCCGGTGAAGCAGTGCGCCACCGCCTTGCCGACGCGCAGATTTCTGAGGATCTCGGCAAAGCGCGGGTGCGCGTCGCGCGAGTGCAGAAAGAGCGGCTTGCCGAGCTCCGCGGCAAGCTCGAGCTGCGCCACGAACCATTTCTCCTGGCTGGGGTGCGGCGAGTAGTTGCGGTTGAAATCCAACCCGCATTCGCCGAGCGCCACGACCCGCGGACGCGCGGCCACTTCCCGCAGCGCGGGAATCGTCGCGTCGTCGCACTCGCGCGCATGGTGCGGATGCACGCCGGCGGTGGCGTACAGGCCGTGCGCGTCGGCGATGTCCGCGGCACGCCGGCTTTCCTCCACCGAGGCGCCCGTGACGATGATGCGCCCCACGCCATGCGCGCGCGCGCGCGCGAGCACCGCGTCGAGATCGTCGCGGAAGGACGCGTGCGCGAGGTTCGCCCCGATGTCCACGAGTTGCATGGCGCTCAAAGCCGCTTGAGCCGGTAGAGCAGCTCCAGCGCCTCGCGCGGCGAAAGCTCGTCGGGATTGACCTGCGCCAGCGCGTCGCGCAGCGCATCGCCCGCCGGCTCGGGCTCTTCGGCCGCGGGCCGCGCGAACAGGTCCGCCTGCGCGCCGCCGGCGCGGCTCGCGTCCTCCAGCTGCTGCAGGATGCGCCGCGCGCGCTGGATCACCGCCTTCGGCACGCCGGCGAGCTGCGCCACCTGCAGGCCGTAGCTCTGCGAGGCGGGGCCTTCCTCCACCGCGTGCAGGAAGACGATCGTGTCCTTGTGCTCCACGGCGTCGAGGTGCACGTTCGCCGCCTCCTTGTACTCAAGGGCGATGCGCGTCATCTCGAAGTAGTGCGTGGCGAAGAGCGTCAGCGCCTTGTTCCTCTCCAGCAGCTGGCGCGCGATGGCCCAGGCGAGCGCCAGGCCGTCGAAGGTCGACGTGCCGCGGCCGACCTCGTCCATCAGCACCAGACTCTGGGCCGTCGCGTTGTGCAGAATGTTGGCGCTCTCGGTCATTTCCACCATGAAGGTCGAGCGCCCGCCGGCCAGGTCGTCGGCGGCGCCGATGCGCGTGAAGACCTGGTCGATGGGCCCCAGGCGGGCGGACTTTGCCGGCACGAAGCTGCCGGTATGAGCGAGGAGGACAATCAGCGCCACCTGGCGCATGTAGGTGGACTTGCCGCCCATGTTCGGCCCGGTGACGAGCAGCAGTTGGCGTGACGGCGACAGGCGCGCGTCGTTGGCAATGAAGCGCTCGACCTGGCCCTCCACCACGGGGTGGCGCCCGCCCTCGATCTCGATGCGCATGTCGTCCACGAACTGCGGCCGGCAGTAGCCGCGCTCGGCCGCGACGGCGGCGAAGGCGGCGAGGACGTCGAGCTGGGCGAGCGCGCGCGCGATGCGCTGCAGATCGGCCAGGTGCGCGCCGAGCTTTGCCAGCAGCTCGTCGTATAGGGACTTCTCCAGCGCCAGCGAGCGGTCGCGCGCCGAGAGCGCCTTGTCCTCGAACGACTTCAGCTCGGGCGTGATGTAGCGCTCGGCGTTCTTCAGCGTCTG
>JBBDXL010000003.1:3008-6105 GCA_040902335.1 Burkholderiales bacterium | reverse complement strand
CCTCGAACGACTTCAGCTCGGGCGTGATGTAGCGCTCGGCGTTCTTCAGCGTCTGGCGGCGGCGGTAGTCGGCGGGGATCTTCGCCGCATGCGAGTTGGTCACCTCGATGTAGTAGCCGTGCACGTGGTTGTAGGCCACGCGCAGGTTGGGAATGGCGGTGCGCTCGCGCTCGCGCGCCTCCAGCTCGACCAGGAACTGGCTGGCGCCCGATTGCAGGCCGCGCAGCTCGTCCAGCTCCGCGCTATACCGGTCGGCGATCACGCCGCCGTCGCGCAGCATCGCGGAGGGCTCGGCGGCTACCGCGCGGCGCAGCAAGTCAATGCAATCCTCAGGCGTTTTCAGGTCGGAACCCAGGGATTGCAGAAGCGGGCTCTCGCCCGGCACCGACTTTCGTAGGTCGGGCAATAGCCCGACGCTATCTCTCAACCCCGACAAGTCCCGCGGCCGCGCATTCTTCAGCGCGATGCGCGCCGTGATGCGCTCGACGTCGGCAAAGCGACGCAGTACCGAATGAACGGGAGCCGATACGTTCAGGAGCACTTCCACGGCGGAGTGGCGCTTCGCCACCGCACCCCTGTCGCGCAGCGGATGATGCAGCCAGTGGCGCAGCAGACGGCTGCCCATGCCGCTCGCGCAGCGGTCGAGCTGCGAATAGAGCGTCGGCGCCGGCTCGCCGCGCAGCGTTTCCGTCAGCTCGAGGTTGCGCCGCGTGGCGGCGTCGAGGCGCAGGTATTCGGCGCTGCGCTCCGCCGTGACCGCGGTGACGTGGGTGAGCGCCTGGCCCTGGGTTTTCCTCGCGTAGTCGAGCAGGGCGCCGCAGGCGCCGAGGGCAAGGCTGAAATCCTCCACGCCGTAGCCGGCGAGGCTCGCTGCGCCGAGCTGCTCGAGCAGGCGCTTGCTTCCGGAATCGGCATCGAAGTGCCAGGCGGCGAGCCGCGTGACGAAATAGCCGGGGAGGTCAGTGCCTTCGGCAGCGAGGATCTCCGCCGGGCCGATGCGCCGCAGCTCGTTGTCGAGCGCCTGCGGCGCGACTTCCGCGACGCGCAGCGCGCCGCTGGCGAGCGACAGCCAGGCGAGGCCAACGGTGGACTTGTCCGCCGTCAGCGCCAGCAGGATGTTATCGGCCTTGTCCTCGAGCAGCTCGGAATCGGTGAGCGTGCCCGGAGTGACGATTCGTGTGACCTGCCGCTCGACTGGGCCCTTGGCGGTCGCCACGTCGCCGACCTGCTCGCAGATCGCCACCGACTCTCCAAGCTTCACCAGCTTGCCGAGATACTGCTCCACGGAGTGCGCCGGGACGCCGGCCATCTTCACCGGCGCGCCTGCGGACTGCCCGCGCGTGGTGAGCGTGAGGTCGATGAGGCGCGAGGCGCGCTCCGCGTCGTCGTAGAACAGCTCGTAGAAGTCGCCCATCCGGTAGAAGAGCAGGATGTCCGGATGGGCCGCCTTGATGCGCAGGTACTGCTGCATCACGGGCGTGTGGTTGGTAAAGTCCTGTCGGTCCACGCGGCGCCATTATCGCCGACAACCGCCAGCCTCCAAGGCAGAAGGGGAACGAGATGAGCCAGAAAGCCGTACTGACGAGCATCGACGCGAGAGGCGTCGCCACCGTGACGCTCAACCGCCCGGAAGTGAACAATGCATACGACGAAACGCTGATCCAGGGCCTGCACGCGGCGATGGACGAGCTCGGCGGAAACGCCAGCCTGCGCGTCGTCGTGCTGCGCGGCGAGGGCAAGCACTTCCAGGCGGGCGCCGACCTGAAGTGGATCACGCGCGTCGCGGGACAGTCCGCCGAGGAGAACACGCGCGTCTCGCGCGCCACGTCGCTGGCGGTGCACCGGCTGAACACGCTTCCGGTGCCGACTGTGGCGCTGGTGCAGGGCGGTTGCTTTGGCGGGGGCACCGGCATCGTAGCGGCCTGCGAAGTCGTGATCGCCGCCGACAACGCGACGTTCGACGCGCTGGTGGCGCAGCACGCCGCCAAGCGCCGCAGCGCCGAGGCGACCGAGGGTCTTGCTTCGTTCGTGGAGAAGCGGCCCGCGAGCTGGTTCACGGCCGCGGCCGGTTAGCTCGGCTTCCCGATCTACGTGTGCTGGCGAACAGACGACAAGTCTGGGTGGTATTAGTAGTTACCAGTTCCGGTGCTTCCACGTTTGTGTGGCGACCGGCGGAGGATCGGCTGAACAAGCGGGACACGACACGTGCACGCAAAACGACGCAGCGCCGACCCGGCAACAGCCTACTGGCCGCCCTGCCGCACGTGGAGTATCAACGCCTGCTCGCCGACCTCGAGCCGGTCACGCTGAAATTCGGCGAGGTGCTCAAAGAGCCGGGCATGCTGATTCGGCATGTCTACTTCCCTGTCGACTGTGTTGTTTCCTTGCTGACGCTGGTCGAGGGTCATAAGGCTCTGCAAGTCGGCTTGGTCGGCAACGAGGGCATGGTGGGGATGCCGCTGGCGCTGGGGATCCATGTTTCGTCCCATCGGGCCCTGGTCCAGGTAGCCGGAACTGCCCTGCGCATGAAATCATCGGCCTTTCGCAAGGAATTTCTGCAAAGCAAGCCGTTGCAACAAGCTCTGTATCGGTACAAGCATGCGTTGACGGGCCAGCTTTCGCAATCCATTGCGTGCAACCGGTTTCACTCCTTGCGGGCGCGCTTCGCCCGCTACCTGCTGATGACGGCCGACCGCGCAAGGACGAGGGAAATCCGCCTCACGCACGAATTCCTGGCGCGCATGCTGGGTGTGCGGCGGCCCGGCGTCACCAAGGCTGCCGGCGACCTGGCAAAACGCAAGCTGATCCAATGCGGCCGCGGCAAGATCGCGATCCTCGATCGAAAACGCCTCAGTGCATCCTCCTGCGCGTGTTACCGGATCATCAAACGCCTATACAAGAAGGCGCGTACGCGAATGGCTGACTCTGCGCGAAAACGCAAAGGGGGCATGGACGGCACGTCGGCCGCGTGATCGAATGAGGCGCCGGATTTCGTGACGGCTTAACCGGGTTTCGCGGTTTCGGCAACCGCGGCCGTCTCCTCGCTCAAAGGCCGGGCCGCCCGATCTCGATTTCGCGAAAGACATGGGATCGTCGT
>JBBDXL010000003.1:0-2908 GCA_040902335.1 Burkholderiales bacterium | reverse complement strand
CGCTCAAAGGCCGGGCCGCCCGATCTCGATTTCGCGAAAGACATGGGATCGTCGTGGATCCCAAGACAAGTAATGCGCCTCCTCAGCTATCGCATCAGGAGCAAAGCAAAACGCCGTGGCGTGACCTATTCATTTCTCTTCATGAGAGCGAGCGGAGATCATTTGCGCGCGATCGATTCTCTCATCGAGTCTGGGACCATTAGGCCGGTTGTGGATCGGGTCTTTCCATTCGAATCGACCAAAGACGCTATGGCCTACGTCGAGAAACGCGCGCCTGCTGGGCGCCAATCTCGAGACGCGCAAGGAGATGCGAGGGACATGAGCGAGCCAGCCGCGCTGCACCAGGTCGACGCGCGCTCGGCGCCGTCGTGGAACGGCTCGTAGAAGTCGCCCATCCGGCACAACAGCAGGATGTCCGGAGAGGACTCGGCCATTGCGAGCGGTGTTGCGCATGCTGTATGCTGAATTTTCCCGCGCCGCAAAGCAGATGAACGACACTCTCCGCGTGCTCGTCGCCAAGGTCGGCCTCGACGGCCACGACCGCGGCGTGAAGATCGTCGCCCGCGCGTTGCGCGATGCGGGCATGGAGGTCATCTACACCGGGCTGCATCGCACGCCCGAAGAAGTCGTCGCAGCCGCGATTCAGGAGGACGTGGACGTGCTCGGGGTCAGCATTCTCTCCGGGGCCCACATGACCATCTTCCCGCGGCTGCTCAAGCTCCTCAAGGAGCGCGACGCCGAGGACATCATGGTCGTCGGCGGCGGCGTCATGCCCGACGAGGACGTGGCTCAGCTGAAGGCGCTGGGCGTCAAGGAAATCCTGTTGCAGGACGCCCCGCCCGACGAGATCGTGAGCACGATTCGCCGCCTGGTGGCGGAGCGCGGGCCGAAGTAATGGAATCCTGGTCGTTCCCTCCAGTCTACGATCCGGAGTACTTCCCCGAGCGAAGCGCGCGCTACTGGTTTCCCCGCCGCGAGACCATGCCGCCCGGCGAGCGCGAGAAAGCGATCCTCGCGCGATTGCAGGAAGTCACGCGCTACGCGTACCAGCGAGCGCCGTTCTACCGCCGGAAATGGGACGACGCCGGCTTCCATCCGGAACAGCTGAAGAGCCTCGAGGATTTCGAGGACAAGGTGCCGGTCATCACCAAGGCGGACCTGCGCGCATCCCAGGCGCGCGCGCCGATGTTCGGCGACTACCTGTGCGTGCCCGATGCCGAGATCCATCATATCCATGGAACCTCGGGCACCACTGGCCGTCCTACGGCCTTCGGCCTCAGCCGCTCCGACTGGCAGGCGATCGCGAACGCGCATGCGCGCATCCTGTGGGGGATGGGTATTCGTCCCGGCGACACCGTGTTCATCGCCGCGGTCTTCAGCCTCTACATGGGCTCGTGGGGAACGCTGGCGGGCGCGGAAAGGCTGCGCTGCAAGGCGTTTCCGTTTGGCGCCGGCGCCCCCGGAATGACGGCGCGGGCCGCCATGTGGCTCGCGAATTTCAGGCCGAAGGCGTTCTATGGAACGCCCTCCTTCGCGCTGCATCTCGCGGAGGTGGCGCGCGCCGAGGGCCATGAGCCGCGCGATTTCGGGCTACAGGTCATGTTCTTTTCCGGGGAGCCGGGGGCTTCGGTTCCCGGAGTACGCGACAAGCTCCGGGAGACCTACGACGCTCGCGTGATCGACTGCGGCTCCATGGCGGAGATGACGCCGTTCATGAACGTCGCCGGGAGCGAGCAGACCGACCGGGGAATGCTGTGCTGGCAGGACGTGGTCTACACCGAGGTGTGCGATCCGAAGAACTTTCACCGGGTGGCCTACGGCGAGCGCGGAACCCCGGTGTACACGCACCTCGAGCGCACCTCCCAGCCGATGATCCGGCTGCTGTCGGGGGACCTCACGCGGTGGGTGAACGAGGCGAATCCCTGCGGGCGCACCTATCCGCGGCTGCCCAACGGGATCTTCGGCCGTATCGACGACATGATTACCATTCGCGGCGAAAACGTCTATCCGAGCGAGATCGACGCGGTCGTCAATCAGCTCGCCGATTACGGCGGCGAGCATCGCATCGTCATCACTCGCGAAAGCTCGATGGACGAGCTGCTGGTGCGCATCGAAGCGGCGCCTGGAGTGTTCGAACGCGGCGCAGACGCGCCGGTCGCGATGCGGGCGGAGGCCGGGGCGCGTCTGCAGAAGGTTCTCGGGCTGCGGGCACTCCTGGAAATCGTGCCGCCCGGGACTTTTCCACGCACCGATTTCAAGGCGCGCCGCGTGGTGGATGACCGGGAAGTCTTTCGCGAGATGCGCGAAAGGCTGGGGCATTAGCCGTGCAGGGGGGGCTACCGTCCCTCGAGCTCGCCGAGCGCGTCCGTAACGGCGATCGTCGCGCCATCGCGCGCATGCTGTCGCGCGCGGAAGCCGGCGCGGCCGAGGCGCGCGAGGCCCTGGACCTTCTCTATCGCCATGCGGGTCGTGCGCACGTCGTCGGCATCACCGGAGTTCCCGGAAGCGGCAAATCGACCCTCGTCGCAAAACTCATTGCTGCCGTGCTCGCCAGCGGGCGCAGGATCGGCGTGGTGGCGATCGATCCCTCGAGCCCGTTTTCCGGGGGATCGATCCTCGGCGACCGCATCCGCATGGGCGACGTCTCCGGCGATCCGTCGGTGTTCGTGCGCAGCATGGCGACACGCGGCGCGCTGGGCGGGCTCGCGCACGGGACGCTCGAGGCCGTGGACATCCTGGACGCCGCAGGCTACGACATGATTTTCATCGAGACCGTCGGCGTAGGGCAGGACGAGGTCGACGTGGTGCGCGCCGCGCATACCACCGTGGTGGTGTCCGCGCCCGGGCTTGGAGACGATATCCAGGCGATCAAGGCGGGTATTCTCGAGATTGCCGACGTGCACGCCGT
>JBBDXL010000002.1:0-55553 GCA_040902335.1 Burkholderiales bacterium | reverse complement strand
AGAAGTTGCGCCCCATCCAGTCGGCGCTGGCGAGGTACACGTCCTCGGCGCCGTCATTCAGGAAGAAGAACACGCGCGAGTGCTCGAGGAAGCGTCCCACCACCGAGCGCACGCGGATATTGTCCGACAGCCCCTCGATGCCGGGGCGCAGCGCGCACACGCTGCGCACGATGAGGTCGATCTTCACGCCGGCCTGCGACGCCAGGTACAGCTCGTCGATCACCTGCGGGTCGAGCAGCGCGTTCATCTTGGCGATGATGCGCGCCGGCCGCCCCTCGCGCGCGAGGCGCGCCTCGTTGCGAATCGCACCCACGATGCGCTTATGCAGCGTGAACGGCGACTGCCAGACGTGGCGCAGCTTGCCGGCGCGGCCCAGGCCGGTGAGCTGCTTGAAGACCTCCGCGACGTCCGCGCAAAGCTCCTCGTTCGCCGTCATGAGCCCGAAATCGGTATAGAAGCGCGCGGTGCGCGGGTGATAGTTGCCGGTGGCCAGATGCACGTAGCGGCGCAGCACCTTGCGGCCGTCGACCTCCTCGCGGCGCACGATGAGCGCCATCTTGGCGTGCGTCTTGTGGCCGACGACGCCGTAGACCACGTGCGCCCCGACCTCCTCCAGCCGCGCCGCCCAATTCAAATTCGCTTCTTCGTCAAATCTCGCCATCAGCTCCACCACTACCGTCACTTCCTTGCCGCGGCGCGCGGCGTCGATCAGGATCTCCATCAGCTCGGAGTCGGTGCCGGTGCGGTAAACGGTCTGCTTGATGGCGATGACGCCGGGATCGGCGGCGGTGGTGCGGATGAACTCGATCACCGGCGCGAACGACTGGTAGGGGTGGTGCAGCAGCACGTCCTGCTTCTTCAGCAGCTCGAACAGGTCGCTGCGCGCCTCGAGCGGCGCCGGCAACCCGGGCTGGAACGGTGCGTACTTGAGGTCGGGCCGCTCCACCTGCTCCGGCACCTCGCGCAGCCGGTACAGGTTCACCGGCCCCTCGACGCGGTAGAGGTCCTCCTCGTCCAGGCTGAACTGCTGCAGCAGGAAGTCGATCATCGCCTGCGAGCAGTTGTCGGCCACCTCCAGGCGCACGGCGTTGCCGAAGTGCCGGTGCAGCAGCTCGCCCTTCAGCGCGGTGTGCAGGTTCTTGATCTCCTCCTCGTCCACGAACAGGTCGGAGTTGCGCGTGACGCGGAACTGGTAGCAGCCCAGCACCTTCATGCCCGAGAACAGCTCCGCGACGTGTGCGTGCAGGATCGAGGAGAGGAAGACGAAGGCGAACGGCGCGCCGCCGATGTCGCGCGGCAGGCGGATGACGCGCGGCAGAGCGCGCGGCGCCTGCACGATGGCGGCGCGCGAGCTGCGGCCGAAAGCGTCGCGGCCGACGAGCTCGACCGCGAGGTTCAGGCTCTTGTTGAGCACCTTCGGGAACGGGTGCGCCGGGTCGAGGCCGATCGGCGTCAAGACGGGAAGCAGCTCTCGAAAGAAGTACTCGCGGATCCACTGGCGCTGCGCCGGCGTCCAGGCCTCGCGCCGCGGAAACACGACGCCCGAGTCGGCCAGCGCCGGCAGCAGCACCTCGTTCAGCAGGCGGTACTGCTCGGCGACGATGGCATGCGCCTCGCGACTCACCGCGGCGAACACTTCCTGCGGTCCCTTGCCGTCCGGACCCGGCTCGGGCAGGTTGAGCTGGATCTGCTCCTTCAGGCCGGCGACGCGGATCTCGAAGAATTCGTCGAGGTTGGACGAGACGATGGTGAGGAAGCGCAGCCGCTCGAGCGCCGGCACGTTGTCGTCGGCCGCCTGCGCCAGCACGCGGCGGTTGAACGCGAGGATGCCGAGCTCGCGGTTCAGGAAGTGCGCAGTGGGCAGGTCTCGTTTCATCGCGGCAGGCCGCAGGGGCGGCGCGCGGGAGCGGCCATTTTACGCCCGCGACGTGACCGCGAGGTGACAATGCGCCGCTTGCGATAAAGTGTGTCCATGGCGCGCCAGGAAACGCTCGCCGCGGTCGACCTCGGCTCGAACAGCTTCCACCTGAAGATCGGGCGGGTGGTGGACGGCCAGATCTACCCCCTCGACACCCTGCGCGAGGTGGTGCGCATCGGCGCCGGCCTCACCGCCGACAAGCGCATCGACCGCGCCACGCAGGCGCGCGCGCTCGAGACGCTGCGCCGCTTCGGCGAGCGCCTGCGCGGCTTCCCGCGCCAGTCGGTGCGGGCCGTGGGCACCAACACGCTGCGCGTGGCGAAGAACGCGCCGCAGTTCCTGCGCGAGGCGCGCCAGGAGCTGGGCTTCCCCATCGAGGTGATCGCGGGCCGCGAGGAGGCGCGCCTCATCTACCTCGGGGTCGCGCATTCGATGCCGCCCGCGCCGCACAAGCGCCTGGTGATGGACATCGGCGGCGGTTCCACCGAGTTCATCATCGGCGCGGGGCTCGAGCCGCAGCTCACCGAGTCCCTGTACATGGGCTGCGTGAGTTACAGCCTGAAGTACTTTCCGGAAGGGCGCGTCGACAAGTCACGGCTGAAGGCCGCGGAGCTCGCCGCGCGCCTGGAAATCGCCGGGATCGCGCTCGCCTACCGCGCCGCGGGCTGGCAGGAGGCGGTGGGCTCCTCGGGCACGGCGCGCTCGATCGAGGGCATCCTGCGCGAGAACGGCTACGCCGAGCAGGGCATCACGCGCGAGGGCCTGGAGCGCTTGAGGAGCCTGCTCGTCAAGCACGAGCGCGCCGATCCCGAGCGCATCGCCGGCCTGCGCCCCAACCGCGCGCCGGTGCTGCCCGGAGGCGTCGCGATCCTGGGCGCAGTGCTCGACGAGCTCGGCATCGAGGCGATGGCGGTGTCCGACGGCGCGCTGCGCCACGGCGTGCTCTACGACCTGCTCGGGCGCGTGCAGCACCGCGACATGCGCGCGGCCACGGTCGCGCAGTTCGGCCGCCGCTACCACGTCGATGCGGCGCAGGCCGAGCGCGTGCGCCGCCTCGCGCTCGTCATCTACGACGCGCTGGCGCCGGGTCGCGAGCGCGAGGACGACGCCGACCGGCAGATGCTGGAATGGGCGGCGGGCCTCGCGGAAATCGGGCTGTCCATCGAGCACGCCCACTACCACAAGCACTCCGCGTACGTGCTGCAGAACGCCGACATGCCGGGCTTCTCGCGCATGGAGCAGCAGCGCCTCGCGCGCATCGTGCTCGCGCACCGCGGCAAGCTGCGCAAGATGCACGATGCGGGACTGGAGGGCGGCGACTGGCCGCTGGTGTTCGCGCTGCGGCTCGCCTCGCTCATCCTGCGCCGGCGCACCGAGGTGAAACTGCCGCTGCTGCGCGTGACGGGCGACGCGGGCGGCTTCGAGATCGAGCTCGCGCAATCGTGGCTCGACGACAATCCGCTTTCCGCCGCGGCGCTCGAGGACGAGGCCGGGCACTGGAAGTCGGTCGGCATGAAGCTCGCGGTGAGCGGGCTCTCCGACAAGAAGGTGTCGGTGCTGAACCGCGCGTAGGGTGGGCCCTCGGCCCACCTTACCGTCAGGTGAGATCCGGCGCCACCACCGCGCGCACCACCACCTGCGCGCCCTCGTCGCGCACGCGGTCGCTCAGCCACCAAAGTCCGCCCTTCTTGACGCTCCAGGAGGCTTCGGTCCCCGAGACCAGGAACGCGGCCGCACGGCCCAGATCGGGCTGGTGACCGACCACCACCACCGCGTTCTTGCGCCCCGGCCAGTCCGCCGCGCCGAGGATGTCGCGCACGGCCGCGCCCGGCGCCAGAGCGGCCACGGCGCGAAAGGGCGCGCCCAGCGCCTGCGCCGTTTCCTGCGCGCGCCGCGCCGGGCTGGCGAGGACCACGAACTTCGCCGGCAGCCGCTGCAGCAGCCACTCGGCGATGCGCGCGGCGTGCTTCTGGCCGCGGGGCGTCAGCCGCCGCTCGAGGTCGGGCAAGCCGTCCTCGGCTTCGGCGTGGCGCCACAGAATCAGGTCCATCTTCAGTTAGAATCCCGCACTCGTTCCTTCAGGCGCGTAGCTCAGCTGGTTAGAGCACTACCTTGACATGGTAGGGGTCGTTGGTTCGAGTCCAATCGCGCCTACCAACATCTTGCCCAACATAACGCTTCCAGACGGCTCGGTGAAGTCGTTCCCGGGCCCGGTCTCCGTCGCCGAGGTGGCGCAATCGATCGGCGCGGGGCTCGCGCGCGCGGCGCTGGCCGGGAAGCTCGACGGCAGGCTGGTCGATACCAGCGCCCGCATCGAGCGCGATGCCAGGTTGGCCATCGTCACCGATCGCGATCCCGAGGGCCTCGAGATCCTCCGGCACTCGACCGCGCATTTGCTGGCGCAGGCGGTGAAGGAGCTCTATCCGGAGGTGCAGGTCACGATCGGCCCGGTGATCGAGAACGGCTTTTACTACGATTTCGCTTATAAGCGGCCGTTCACGCCCGAGGACCTTGCGGCCATCGAGAAGCGCATGGCCGAGATCGCCAAGAAGGACCTGCCCGTGCACCGCCGCGAGATGCCGCGCGACGCGGCGGTCAAGTTCTTCCGCGACCAGGGCGAGGCCTACAAGGCCGAGATCATCGCCTCCATTCCGGAAAAGGAAGCGATCTCGCTCTACGGCCAGGGCGATTGGGTCGACCTGTGCCGCGGGCCCCACGTGCCTTCGACCGGAAAGCTCAAGGTGTTCAAGCTGATGCGCGTGGCCGGGGCCTACTGGCGCGGCGACTCGAAGAACGAGATGCTCCAGCGCATCTACGGCACCGCCTGGGCGAAGAAGGAGGACCAGGACGCCTACTTGAAGATGCTCGAGGAGGCGGAAAAGCGCGACCACCGGCGCCTGGGCACGCAGCTCGATCTGTTCCACATGCAGGAGGAGGCGCCGGGACTGGTGTTCTGGCATCCGAAGGGCTGGGCGCTCTGGCAGCAGGTCGAGCAGTACATGCGGCGCGTATACCGTGAGAACGGCTACCACGAGGTGCGCGCGCCGCAGATTCTCGACCGCAGCATCTGGGAAAAAACCGGGCACTGGGAGAACTTCCGCGAGAACATGTTCACCACCTCGTCGGAGAACCGCGATTACGCGGTGAAGCCGATGAACTGCCCGGGCCACATCCTCATCTACAACAAGGGCGTGCGCAGCTACCGCGACCTGCCGTTGCGCTACGGCGAATTCGGCTCCTGCCACCGCAACGAGCCCTCGGGCGCCCTGCACGGCCTGATGCGCGTGCGCGGCTTCGTGCAGGACGACGGCCACATCTTCTGCACCGAGGAGCAGATTCTCGACGAGTGCGTGGCGTTCACCGCGCTGCTGCAGCGCGTCTATCGGGACTTCGGCTTCGAGCAGGTGATCTACAGGGTCGCCACCCGCCCGGCCAAGCGCATCGGCACCGACCAGAGCTGGGACAAGGCCGAGGCGGCGCTGCAGGAGGCGCTGCGGCGCTCGGGCGTGCAGTTCGCCATGTCCCCGGGCGAAGGCGCGTTCTACGGTCCCAAGATCGAGTACTCGCTCAAGGACGGCATCGGCCGGGTCTGGCAGTGCGGCACCATGCAGGTCGACTTCAGCATGCCGGGGCTGCTGGGCGCCGAATACGTCGGCGAGGACAACGCCCGGCACACGCCGGTGATGCTTCACCGCGCGATCGTCGGCTCGATGGAGCGCTTTCTGGGCATCCTCATCGAGCATTACGCGGGTGCGTTCCCGCTGTGGCTCGCGCCCGAGCAGGTGGCCGTGCTGAACATCTCGGAACACCAGGCGGACTACGCGGCGGGGGTCGCGGCGGCGCTCCGGAAGGCCGGATTCCGCGCCGTGGAAGATTTGCGAAACGAGAAAATTTCTTATAAGATTCGCGAACATAGCCTGCAAAAGCTCCCCTACCAACTGGTGGTCGGGGACAAGGAGAAGCAGGCCGGAACGGTGGCCGTGCGCACGCGCGGCGGCGAAGACCTCGGGGCCATGGGCCTCGATGCCTTCATCGCACGCCTCCGCAGCGAGGCGAAAGCGCAGTAGCACGGCCGTTTTTTTCAACGTGTAGAGGAGTTGTCACTCATCGCACTCGAAAGATCGCAACGCATCAACGGGGAGATCACCGCGCCGCAGGTGCGGCTGGTCGGCGAGAACGCGGAGCAGTTGGGCATCGTGCCGGTGGCCGAAGCGCTGCGTTTGGCGGAAGAGCGCAACGTGGACCTGGTGGAGATCGCGCCGACGGCGCAGCCGCCGGTATGCAAGCTGATGGACTACGGCAAGTTCCGCTACCGCGAGCAGAAGAAGGCCCACGAGGCCAAGCTCAAGCAGAAGCAGATCCAGGTGAAGGAGATCAAGTTCCGCCCCGGCACCGACGAGGGCGACTACAAGATCAAGCTCGGCAAGCTCATCCAGTTCCTCGAAGACGGCGACAAGGCCAAGGTGACGTTGCGGTTCCGCGGGCGCGAGATGGCGCACCAGGAGTTCGGCGTGCGGCTCCTGGAGCGGGTGCGGGCGGACCTGCAGAAAGTGGGCATCGTGGAGCAGTTCCCGAAGCTCGAAGGCCGGCAGATGGTGATGGTGCTGGCGCCCAAGAAGAAGGGCGTGGCGCCCAAGGCCAAGGCCAAGCCCAAGGCGAAGAAGGAAGCAGCAAGCGCAGTGAAGCCGGCCGCCTGAACGGACCGGCAATACAAGTGACGGCCGCGGCAGTCAAAGCGCCCGCGCGGCGGGCCGCCCGGCGTCAGGCTATAAACGAAGGAGCAGTCATGCCGAAAGTGAAGACCAAGAAGTCGGCGGCGAAGCGCTTCAAGATCCGCTCATCGGGCGGCATCAAGCGTTCGCAGGCCTACATGCGCCACATCCTCACCAAGAAATCCACCAAGAGGAAGCGCCACCTGCGCGGCACCACCAACGTGCACGCCAGCAACAAGCGCCAGGTGCGCGCGATGCTGCCGTACGCTTCGTAAGGAGGCGCCATGCCAAGAGTCAAGCGCGGGGTCACGGCGCGCGCGCGCCACAAGAAGGTCCTCAAGCAGGCGAAGGGGTTCCGCGGCCGCCGCGGCAACGTCTACCGCGTCGCCAAGCAGGCGGTGATGAAGGCGGGGCAGTACGCCTACCGCGACCGCCGCAACCGCAAGCGCACGTTCCGCGCGCTGTGGATCGCGCGCATCAACGCCGCGGTGCGCGAGCTGGGCATGAGTTATTCCGCCTTCATGGCCGGGTTGAAGCGCGCGAACATCGACATCGATCGCAAGGTGCTCGCCGACCTGGCGGTCGCGGACAAGCCCGCGTTCGCGAAGATCGCCGGCCAGGTGAAGGCGAGCCTCGCTCACTGACCCCGGTGCGGGAGGCGCGGGGATGCAAGACGTCAACGCCATCGTCGAGCGGGCGCTCGCGGAATTCCGCGCCGCCGCCGACCCCGCGTCGCTCGAAAACGCCAAGGCGCGCTATCTCGGCAAGAGCGGCGAGCTGACGGCGCTGCTGCGCACCCTGGGCGCGCTCGCGCCCGAGGAGCGCAAGGACGCCGGGGCGCGCATCAACGCCGCCAAGGAGCGCATCGAGCAGGCGCTCGAGACGCGCCGCGGCGAGCTCTCGGGCGCGCGCCTGCAGGCGCGGCTCGCGGAAGGAGCACTCGACGTGACGCTGCCCGGGCGCGGCCGCGGGCGCGGCGGCATCCACCCGATCATCCGCACCTGGCAGCGCGTCGAGGCGATCTTCGGCTCGATCGGCTTCGACGTCGCCGACGGCCCCGAGATCGAGACCGACTGGTACAACTTCACCGCGCTCAACAACCCCGAAAACCATCCGGCGCGCTCGATGCAGGACACGTTCTATGTCGACCTGAAGGACGCGCAGGGGCTGCCGCTGCTGTTGCGCACCCACACCAGCCCGATGCAGGTGCGCTATGCGCGCATGCACGCGCCGCCGATGAAGGTGATCGCGCTGGGCCGCACCTACCGCGTCGACTCCGACGCGACGCATTCGCCCATGTTCCATCAGGTCGAAGGGCTGTGGATCGACGAGGGCATCAGCTTTGCCGACCTGAAAGGCGTGTACACGGATTTCCTGCGCCGCTTCTTCGAGTCCGACGCGCTGGAAGTGCGCTTCCGGCCCTCCTACTTTCCGTTCACCGAGCCCTCGGCCGAGATCGACCTGCAGTTCGCGAACGGGCCGCACAAGGGACGCTGGCTCGAGCTCTCGGGCGCGGGCCAGGTGCATCCGCAGGTGGTGCGCAATTTCGGGCTCGACGCCGAGCGCTACACCGGCTTCGCGTTCGGCTCGGGCCTCGAGCGCCTCACCATGCTGCGCTACGGCATCGACGACCTGCGCCTGTTTTTCGACGGCGACCTGCGCTTCCTGCGCCAGTTCGCGTGAACGTCCCCGAGCGCTGGCTGCGCAGCTTCTGCGACCCGTCGATGAAGACGGAGAAGCTCGCGCAGTTGCTGACGATGTCGGGCCTGGAAGTGGAAGCCTGCGCACCGGTGGCGCCGCCCTTCAGCGGCGTCGTGGTCGGCGAGATCCTGCGGGTCGAGCGCCATCCGAACGCCGACAAGCTCACGGTGTGCACCGTGGCCGCGGGCAAGCAGAAGCTGCAGGTGGTGTGCGGGGCCCCGAATGCGCGCCCTGGCATGAAGGCGCCGCTCGCCACCGTGGGCACGAAGCTTGGCAACCTGGAGATCAAGGCGGCGCAGATTCGCGGCGTGGAAAGCCAAGGCATGCTTTGCTCGGCGAAGGAGCTCGGCCTTTCGGACGATCACTCGGGCCTGCTCGAGCTGCCGGCGGCGGCGAAGCCGGGCCAGGACCTGCGCAAGCTGCTCGACCTGGACGAGCAGGTGCTGACCTTCAAGCTGACGCCGAATCGCGGGGATTGCCTCTCGGTGCTCGGTATCGCGCGCGAAGTCGCCGCGCTGACCGGGGCGAAGCTGAAGGCGGCAAAGCCGAAGCCGGTTGTGGCGCGCAGCAAGGCGAAGCACCCCTTCGGCATCACGCACGCCGCGGGCTGCGGCCGCTTTGCCGGGCGCGTGATCCGCGGCGTGAACGCCGCGGCGCCGACGCCGGCGTGGATGCGCCAGCGCCTGGAGCGCGCGGGCCAGCGTTCGATCTCGGCGCTGGTCGACGTCACCAACTACGTGATGCTCGAGCTGGGCCGGCCGCTGCACGTCTACGACCAGGCGAAGCTCAGGGGTGCGATCGACGTGCGCTGGGGCCGCGCGGGCGAGAAGCTGCTGCTACTGAGCGGCCAGGAGGTCGAGGTCGACCCTTCGGTGCTGTGCATCGCCGACGACTCCGGCGCCATCGGCTTGGCGGGCATCATGGGCGGCGAATCGACGAAGGCCGAGACCACGACCCGGAACCTGTTCCTCGAGTCGGCGTTCTTCTTTCCCGATGCCGTCGCCGGGCGCGCGCGCCGCTACAACTTCGCGAGCGACGCCGCGCACCGCTTCGAGCGCGGCGTGGACTTCGACAACAACGTCGCGGGCATCGAGCGCGCCACGCAGTTGATCCTCGAGATCTGCGGTGGCGAGCCGGGCCCGACGGTCGACCTGGTGCGGCGCCTGCCCAGGCGCAAGCCCGTGCGTATGCGCGTCGCGCGCGCGCAGAAAGTGATCGGCATGCCGATCGCGGAAAAGGAGATGGCGCGGGCATTCGCGCGCCTCGGATTACCCTGCCGGCGACAGCGCGGCGCCTTCACCGTCACGCCGCCCTCGTACCGCTTCGACCTGGAGATCGAGGAGGACCTGATCGAGGAGATCGCGCGCGTGCACGGCTTCGAGCGCATCCCGGCGCTGCCGCCGCTCGCTGCCGCGCGCATGACGGCGCCGCCGGAGACGCGCCGCCCGGTGCACGCCCTGCGCGAGCGGCTGGCGGGCCGCGATTACCAGGAAGTGATTACCTTCAGCTTCGTCGAGCCGCAGTGGGAGGCGGACCTGGCGGGCGAGCCGAACCCGATCCGGCTGCTCAACCCCATCGCTAGCCCGCTGTCCGTGATGCGCAGCTCGCTCCTCGGCGGGCTGCTCGCCAACGTGCGCTACAACGCGGCGCGCAAGCTCGCGCGCATCCGGGTGTTCGAGCTCGGGCGCGTGTTCCAGCGCGACGCGGGCGTCGCGGACGGGCCGCTCGAGGTCGCCGGGGTGCGCCAGCCGCTGCGCATCGCCGCCGCGGCTTTCGGGCCGGCGCTGGAGGAACAGTGGGGCAGCCCGCCGCGGCGGGTCGATCTGTTCGACGTGAAGTCGGACCTCGAGGCACTGGCCGCTCCCCGCGTGCTGCGCTACGAGGCCGCGCAACACCCGGCCTTCCACCCCGCGCGCTCAGCGCGTGCCCTGCTCGCGGGCCGGGAGGTGGGCTGGATCGGCGAGCTGCATCCCCAGTGGCTGCAAAAATACGAAATCTCTCAAGGGGTTGCGGTCTTCGAGGTCGATGTCGAGGCGCTGCAGGAGGCCCCCCTGCCGCAACCGCTGGTGCCGTCCAGGTTCCCACCGGTGACTCGCGATATCGCGTTGTTAGTGAACGCTGACATCATGGTACAGGCGCTATTGGATGCGATTGCCGGGGAAACCCCGGCCATCGTGCAGCAGGTGCGCCTGTTCGATCTTTACCAGGGGCCGAACCTGCCCGCAGGGAAAAAAAGCCTTGCTTTCCGGGTAGTTATGAAAGATACTGAACGAACCCTCACCGATGCGGAGGCCGACGCGGCGCGGGATGCGCTGGTCGCGCTGTGGGGCCGTCGTTTCGCCGCGACACTTCGCGCATAAATATACAAATCAGGGAGTTGTGATGACTTTGACCAAGGCCGAACTGGCCGACCTGTTGTTCGAGAAGGTCGGACTGAACAAGCGCGAGGCCAAGGACATGGTGGAAGCCTTCTTCGAGGAGATCCGCGGGGCCCTCGAGCGCGGCGAAAGCGTCAAGTTGTCCGGCTTCGGCAACTTCCAGCTACGCGACAAGCCGCAACGCCCCGGCCGCAACCCCAAGACCGGCGAGGAAATCCCCATCAGCGCCCGCCGCGTGGTCACCTTCCACGCCAGCCAGAAACTGAAGGCGATGGTGGAGAAGGCGCGCCATGGAAAGCCGCAACCCCGGCAAGAAAGCTGACCTGCCGCCGATCCCGGCGAAGCGCTACTTCACCATCGGTGAGGTGAGCGAGCTGTGCGGGGTGAAGCCGCACGTGCTGCGCTACTGGGAGCAGGAATTCACGCAGCTGAAGCCCGTCAAGCGCCGCGGCAACCGGCGCTACTACCAGCACCACGAGGTGCTGCTGATCCGCCGCATCCGCGAGCTGCTGTACGAGGAAGGCTTCACCATCAGCGGCGCGCGCAATCGCCTCGACAACGCGGCGCACGGCGCCGAGGAGCGCGCTGAGCCGGTGCCGCGACCGGCCTCCGGCGGCGACCTGGCGGCGATCAAGCGCGAGCTGCGCGCGCTGCTGGAGGCGCTGCGCGCCTGATAGACTTCCGCTTCTCGGGGCGTAGCGCAGCCTGGTAGCGTACCTGCATGGGGTGCAGGTGGTCGCGAGTTCGAATCTCGCCGCCCCGACCAAAGTCCTTTCCCTGACCCATCTGCCATGGAGGCTCTTATGGCAATCCGCATTGGCGACGAAGCACCCGATTTCACCGCCGAGACCACCGAAGGAAGGATCCGCTTCCACGAATGGATCGGCGACAAGTGGGCGATCCTGTTCTCGCACCCGAAGGACTTCACGCCCGTCTGCACCACCGAGCTCGGCTACTTGGCCGGCCTGAAGCCCGAGTTCGACAAGCGCGACACCAGGATCATCGGCCTGTCCATCGATCCGGTGAGCGACCACAGCAGGTGGCTCGGCGACATCAAGGAGACCCAGGGCCATGCCGTCAACTATCCACTGATCGGCGACCCCGATCTGGTGGTGGCCAAGCTCTATGACATGATTCACCCCAACGCCAGCGGTGGCAAGCGCACCGCGGTCGACAACGCCACCATCCGCTCGGTGTTCATCATCGGCCCCGACAAGAAGGTCAAGGCGATGCTGGTCTATCCGATGACGGCGGGCCGCAACTTCGACGAGGTGCTGCGCCTGCTCGATGCGCTGCAGATGAACGCGAAGCACGCGGTGGCGACGCCGGTCAACTGGAAGCCCGGGCAGGACGTGATCATCCCGACCTCGGTGTCGGACGAGGACGCGAGGAAGAAGTACCCGCAGGGCTTCAAGACGCTGAAACCCTACCTGCGGGTCGTGTCCCAGCCGAAGTAGCGCTTCGCCAGGGCGATCAGGCCGACGAGCGGCGTACGCCGCGACGAGGCCGCCGGGGGCTCGGGCGCCAGCGGCTCGCCGTGGCGCTGCGCATTGATCTCGCGCAGGCCCCCGGGGAGCGCTTCGGCCCCGAACGACGTGATGTCATTGTCTTGTGGCGGCACGCGCATCGAGGCATTCAACTCCTATCGCGCGGCGCGCGGTGTAATTGTCTGCAAGGCGCGCGGCGTCCGGAGGAGCGCAAATATCTGTTAGAGTTTTGCGCACCCTGACGCGCGCGAAGAGGGACAAGGGGATGGTGAAGGACAAGATCGTGCTGGTGACCGGCGCAGGGGGCGGCATCGGGCGCGATTTCGCGCTCGCCTTCGCCGCGCACGGCGCGAAAGTGGTGATCAACGACCTCGGCACCTCGGTGACCGGCGAGGGCGCGAGCGCCGGCCCGGCGCAGAAGGTGGTTGACGAGATCAAGGCGCAGGGCGGCGAGGCGATCGCCAACACCGACAGCGTCGCGGACTGGGAGTCCGCCAACCGCCTGGTCAAGGCCGCGATCGACGCCTTCGGCCACCTCGACTGCGTGGTGAACAACGCCGGCATCCTGCGCGACCGCTTCTTCTTCAACATGTCGGTGGAGGAGTGGCGCTCGGTCATCGACGTGCACCTGAACGGCTCGTTCTACGTGTCGCGGGCCGCGGCGCCGTATTTCAAGACCCAGAACTCGGGCTGCTACGTGCACATGACCTCGACTTCGGGCCTGATCGGCAACCTCGGGCAGGCCAACTACGCGGCCGCCAAGCTCGGCATCGTCGGGCTCTCGAAGTCGATCGCGCTCGACATGGCGCGCTACGGGGTGCGCTCCAACTGCATCGCGCCCTTCGCCTGGAGCCGCATGATCGGCTCGATCCCGACCGAGACGCCGGAGCAGAAGGCGCGCGTGGAGAAGATGAAGGTGATGGAGACGGCGAAGATCGCGCCGCTCGCCGTGTTCCTGGCGAGCGCGGCCGCGCACGACGTCTCTGGGCAGGTGTTCGCCGTGCGCGCCAACGAGCTGTTCCTGATGTCGCAGAGCCGGCCCGTGCGCTCGGTGCATCGCGCCGGCGGCTGGACGCCGCAGGACATCGCCGCGCACGGCATGCCCGCGCTGCGACAGAGCTTTTTCCCCCTCGACCGCACCCAGGACGTGTTCACATGGGATCCCCTGTAGCCGACCACGGCCACGCGGCGCTGCGCGAGGGCGTGCGCGCGCTGTGCGCGCAGTTCGATTCCGCCTACTGGCAGAAGGTGGACGAAGCGCGCGCCTACCCGGAGGCGTTCGTCGATGCGCTCACCGAGGCGGGCTGGATGGCGGCGCTGATCCCGGAGCAGTACGGCGGCTCGGGCCTGTCGCTCACCGAGGCCACGGTGATCATGGAGGAGGTGTCGCGCTCGGGCGGCAACCCCGGCTGCTGCCACGGCCAGATGTACAACATGAACACGCTGCTCAGGAACGGCTCGGAGGCGCAGAAGAAGAAGTACCTGCCGAAGATCGCTTCGGGCGAGCTGCGCATGCAGGCGATGGGCGTGACGGAGCCGACCGCGGGCACCGATACGACCAAGATCAAGACGGTGGCGGTGAAGAAGGGCGACCGCTACGTCGTCAACGGCCAGAAGGTCTGGACCTCGCGCCTGCAGCATTCGGACCTGATGATCCTGCTCGCGCGCACCACGCCGCTCGCCGAGGTGAAGAAGAAGTCCGAGGGCATGTCGGTGTTCCTCGTGGAGAAGAAGGAAGCGCTCGACAAGGGCCTGACGATGCGGCCGATCCGCAACATGGTGAACCACGAGACCAACGAGGTGTTTCTCGACAACCTCGAGATTCCGGCCGAGAACCTGATCGGTGAGGAGGGCAAGGGCTTTCGCTACATCCTCGACGGCTTGAACGCCGAGCGCATCCTCATCGCCGCGGAATGCATCGGCGACGGCTACTGGTTCGTCGAGCGCGCGACGAACTACGCGAAGGAGCGCGTGGTGTTCGACCGGCCCATCGGCCAGAACCAGGGCGTGCAGTTCCCGATCGCCGAGGCCTACATGGAGGTCGAGGCGGCGAACCTGATGCGCTACAAAGCGGCCGCGCGCTACGACGCCCAGCAGCACTGCGGCGCCGAGGCTAACATGGCCAAGCACCTGGGGGCCAAGGCGTCGTGGGAGGCGGCCAACGTCTGCCTGCAGACGCACGGCGGCTTCGGCTTCGCCGCCGAGTACGACGTCGAGCGCAAGTTCCGCGAGACGCGCCTGTATCTGGTGGCGCCGATCTCCACCAACCTGATCCTGTCCTACGTCGCCGAGCACGTGCTGGGCTTGCCGCGGTCGTTCTAGGCCATGCGCATCCTGGTGTCCAACGACGACGGCTACTTCTCGCCCGGCGTCGCGCTGCTCGCGGAGCGCCTCGCCGCGCTCGGCGAGGTCACGGTGGTGGCGCCGGAACGCGACCGTTCGGGCGCCTCGAATTCGCTGACCCTGGACCGGCCGCTGTCGGTGCGCCGCGCGCCGAACGGTTTTTTCTTCGTCAACGGCACGCCCACCGACTGCGTGCACCTCGCGGTCACCGGGGTGCTCGACTTCCTGCCCGACATCGTCGTCTCCGGCGTCAACCTCGGCGCCAACATGGGCGACGACACGATCTATTCGGGCACCGTGGCGGCGGCCACCGAAGGCTTCCTCCTCGGCATCCCGTCGCTGGCGGTGTCGCTGGCGAGCAAGGAGGGACGCTTCATCGCCACCGCGGTGGACGTGGCGCAGCAGCTGGTGGAGCGCTTCGGGCGCGCGCCGCTCGGGCAGCCGGTGCTGCTCAACGTGAACGTGCCCGACGTGGCGCGCGAGGCGCTCGGCGCGCTCGAAGTGACGCGGCTGGGCCGCCGCCACAAGGCCGAGCCGGTGGTGAAAATGCGTACGCCGCGCGGCGAGCAGGCGTACTGGATCGGGGCGGCGGGCGCAGCCGCGGATGCCGGACCGGGAACCGACTTCCATGCCGTGGCGAGCGGCCGCGTGTCGGTGACGCCGCTGCAGGTGGATCTCACGCATCCCGCGCAGCTCGCGCCGGTGCGCGCCTGGCTCGCGGCATGAACGCGCGCGGCCCGCGCGACTCCGCCGGCATCGGCATGACCTCGCAGCGCACGCGCCTGCGCATGGTCGAGCGCCTGCGCGAAAAGGGCATTCGCGACGAACGCGTGCTGGCGGCGATGGGCACGGTGCCGCGGCACCTGTTCGTCGACGAGGCGCTGGCGAGCCGCGCGTACGAGGACACCGCGCTGCCGATCGGCTTCAGCCAGACGATTTCGCAGCCCTACGTGGTGGCGCGCATGATCGAGTCGCTGATCGGCGACAACGGCATGCCGGGGCGCGTGCTGGAAGTCGGCACCGGTTGCGGTTATCAGGCGGCGGTGCTGGCGCAGCTCGCGCGCGAGGTGTACTCGGTGGAGCGCATCCGTGCGCTGCTGGAGCGCGCGCGCGCGAATCTTCGCGGCCTGCGGCTGTCGAACCTGCGGCTCAGCCATGGCGACGGCAATCTCGGCCTGCAGGAAGCGGCGCCTTTCGACGCCATCGTCGTGGCGGCGGCCGCGCGCGCCGTACCACAGGCCCTCTTACAGCAACTGGCGCAGGGTGGCAGAATGGTGCTGCCGCTGAAGGCGGCGCAGGCCGCGCGCGGCGCGCAGCGCCTGGCGCTGTTCGAGCGCGGCGCACGCGGCATCAAGGAAACGATCTTCGACGAGGTGCTGTTCGTGCCTCTCGAAACGGGGAAATTATGACGACACTCGAATCGCGATGCAGCGCGCTGCTGCTGGGCGCCGCGCTGGCGGCCCTGGGCGGCTGCGCTTCCGAGCCCATGCAGGCGCCGGTGTCCGACATCCGGCCCGCCGCGCCCAGACCGGCGCTCGAGCCCTCGCCGCCGCCGCCGGCGGCGAGCGTGCCGCCCGGCCACTACGTCATCAAGCGCGGCGACACGCTCTACAGCGTAGCGCTGGAGCACGGCGCGGACTACCGGGACGTGGCGCGCTGGAATCAGCTCGACGATCCCACCAAGATCTCCATTGGCCAGGTACTGCGCGTGACGCCGCCCGCGGGCGAGCTGGCGGTGCAGGTCGGCGCTGCGCGCGGGCAGGCGCCGCTGCAGGCGCGCCCGCTCGACGGCGCGAGCACGGCACAGCTGGGCCGGGGCGACGGCAGCACCAAGGTCGCGCCCAAGGCGCTGCGGCTGCCCTATTCCGAAGAGAACCTGGCGCTGCTGTCGAAAGGCGATGCGGCCGCCGTCGCGCCGGCGCCCAAGCCCGTCGCCGTCGCGCCCGCCCCCGCCCCGACGAAGCCCGAGCCCCCCAAGGCGGCGGCGATCGAGCGCGATCCCGAATCGCTCGACTTCATCTGGCCGGCGCGCGGCGGCCTGCTCGCCAAGTTCGCCGAGCCGAGCAGCAAGGGCGTGGACATCGGCGGCAAGCCGGGCGACCCGGTGGTCGCCGCGGCCGCCGGCCAGGTGCTGTACACCGGCACGGGCATTCGCGGCTTCGGCAAGCTGATCGTCATCCGCCACGACAACGGCTTCAGCAGCGTGTACGCGCACAATCGGCAGATCCTGGTGAAGGAAGGCCAGACCGTCTCGCGCGGCCAGCGCATCGCCGAGATGGGCGACAGCGACGCCGACCAGCCCAAGCTGCACTTCGAGATCCGCAAGTCGGGCAAGCCCGTCGATCCCCTGCGCTACCTGCCGGGCGAGCGCCCGTCCTGAGCGCGCGCTAGCGCGGCGGCGGCACCGCGCGCGCCTTGCCGCGCGCCGCGCGCAGCCGTTCGGCGAGGTCGGCCACCGACAGCGCGTAGAACACGCTGCGGTTGTAGCGCGTCAGCACGTAGAAGTTGTGCAGGCCGATGCGAAAATCGGCCGGCTGCTCGGGCGTGTCGAGCCGCAGCAGCACGGCGCGGGTATCGGCGGGCAGCGGCGCGCCGCGCACCTCCACGCCCGCCTTGCCCAGCTCCTCGATCGTGTGCCGCGGCAGCGGATTGCCGGCGATGAGCGCCTCGTGGCCCGCGCCCGTCACGCGCACGGCGCGCTGCACCGGCGCGCCGCGCTCCCAGCCGTGCTGCAGGAGGAAATTGGCGACGCTGCCGATGGCATCGGCGGCGTTCGCGCGCAGGTCGATCGCGCCGTCGCCGTCGAAGTCCACCGCGTAGCGCAGGTAGCTGCCGGGCATGAACTGCGGGATGCCGATGGCGCCCGCGTAGGAGCCCTTCACCGAAAAGACGTCCAGCTCCAGCTCGCGCGCGAACAGCAGGTAGTTCTCCAGCTCGCCGCGGAAGAACGGCGCGCGCGGCGGATAGTCGAAGGCGAGCGTCGCCAGCGCATCGATCACGCGCCAGCGGCCGGTGTTGCGGCCGTAGAAGGTCTCGATGCCGATGATGGCGACGACGATCTCCTCGGGCACGCCGTAGGCGCGGCGCGCCCGCGCGAGCGCCCGGCGGTGCTCCTGCCAGAACTCGAGCCCCGCGCGCACATGGCGCTCGTTGACGAAGAGGTCCCGGTAGGCGTCCCAGGAGTCCGCCTGCCGCGGCTGCGCCCGCATGGCGGCGAGCACGGCCTCCTCGCGCCGCGCGCGCGAGAAGACGAGCCCCAGCTCCTCGGCGTCGAAGGCGTGCCGCGCCACCAGCTCGCGGATGAAGCCCTGCACGTCCTCGCGCAAGGCGTAGGTCGCGGACGCCTCGTCCTCCTCGGCGCGCGCCGTCGCGGCAAGGACGGCGAGCAGCAGCGCGAGCAGGGCGCGGCGCACGCTCATGCCAGCTGCAGCTCGCGCACGCGGCGCGCGAGCTCGGCGGCGCGCGCGCGTCCCGGCGCGCGCCCGTAGCGCGCCACGATGTAGAGCGCGGCGATGGCGCGGATCGACGCCGCGGCCTGCGGCAGGCGCGCGGCGGCGCGCTCGGCGTAGTCGCGCGGGCCTTCGTGGGGGGAGCGCGCCACGCCGCGCGCGCCGAGCTTGCGGCAGAACGCCTGCCAGGCGCGCTGCACCGGGTCGGGGCGCGTCAGCCGGCGCAGCGACCAGACCAGCAGCACGAGCGTGAACGCGCCGAGAATCGAGGCCATGGCCGCGGTGAGCTTGCGCCAGTCGGCGTCGCGCATGCCGACGCGCGACATCAAATCGCGCTGGCGCTCGGCGCCGTAGCCGAGCACCCACACGTTCCAGCGGTGTGCGAGCGCCTCCCAGTTGCTGCGCAGCCCGCGCAGCCATTCGAGCTGCGGCCGCATCAGAAGCGGCACCGGGTCGCCCGCGCGCACCGCGCGCGCCAGGCCCGCGTCCACGCGGCCGGGCACTGCAGCTGCGGTCGGGTCGGCGCGCACCCAGCCGTGCCCCGCCAGGTGCACCTCGGCCCAGGCATGCGCGTCGGACTGGCGCACGCTGATGATGCGGTCCACGTAGTTCACCTCGCCGCCCTGGTAGCCGGTGACCACGCGCGCCGGCACGCCCGCGGCGCGCATCAGAAACACGAACGCCGACGTGAAATGCTCGCAGAAGCCCTCGCGCGTGTCGAACAGGAACTCGTCCACCGTGTCGCGCCCCAGCAGCGGCGGCTCCAACGTGTAGCCGAGCCGGCTGTCGCGGAAGAACCCGACCGCGCGCAGCAGCACCTGCATGTCGCTCTGCGCCGCGCGGCGCCACTCGGCGGCGAGCGCGCGCGCGCGCGCATTGCCGCCCTCGGGCAGCGCCAGCGCGCGGCGCAGGCCTTCCGGGCGCTCGAACGGCTCGGGCTCGGTGCGCGCGAGCGAGGCCGCGTCGTAGCGCAGGCGCGAGCGCACGCGCGAAGCGGCCACCACCATGCCGTCGTTGGTATAGCGCGCGCGCACCGGCAGCCGCGCGATGCTTTCCAGCGCGAACATCCAGGTGCGATTGTGCGGCTCCAGCGTCACGGTGTATTCGTAGCGCTCGCTGCCTCGCGGCGGCTCGAATTCCTGCAGCCAGCCCGGGCCCATGCGCCAGGTGCGGCCGTCGAAGTCCCACAGCACCGGCCCGCGCCAGTAGCGCTCGCGCGGCGGCGGCGGCTCGCCCTCGAACTCGGCGCGAAAGGCGATGGCGTCGGACTGCGCGAGCTGGGACAGAGCGCCCGGGGTCATGGTGTCCGAGAGCCCCGTCATGCCGGCGTAGGCGTCCTGCGGCAGACCCCACAAGGGGCCCTGCACGCGCGGAAACAGCAGGAACAGGATCAGCGCCGCGGGCGCCGCGTGCGCGAGCAGCGCGCCCGCACTGCGCAGGTTCGCGGCGGCCGGCCGCTGCGGCGCGCTCAGGCCGACCAGCGTGCCGGTGATGGCGAGCAGCGCGAGCGCCATGAGCAACGCCGTCGGGATGCTCTGCGTGTGGAGCAGGTTGGTCATCACCAGGAAGTAGCACAGGAACGCCACCACGGCGGCGTCGCGGTGCGTGCGCATCTCGGCGAGCTTCAGCCCGGAGAACAGGACCAGGAGCACGATGCCCGAGGTGCGCCCGAACAGCGTGCGGTACTCCAGATACACGGCGCCGACGACGACCAGGGCGAGCCCCAGCACCAGCCAGCGCGAGGGCAGCGCCGAGCGCTCGAGCGCGATGCGCGCGCGCCACGCGTACAGGCCGAGCAGCACCAGCGTCAGCCACCAGGGCATGCGCAGCGCGTGCGGCGCCGCCACCAGCACCAGCGAGACGAGCAGACCGGCAAGATCGCGCGGCGCGATCGCGCGCTGCTCGGGCGCCAGGGGGTGGGGCGAGCTCATGCCGTGCCGTGCAGCGCGAGCGCCTGCAGGCAGGCCGCGCGGTGGGCATCGCCGCGATCGGGCGCGATGACGCGTGCCGGCAGCCGCAGCCCGTAGCGCGCGCCGCCCTGCTCGGCGGCGAGCACCCAGCCGGCGAGCCGCGACAGGCGCTGCTCGGTGTCCAGGCCCGGGGCCAGCCGCTCCCAGTCGAGCCACAGTTCGATGCCCGCCGCGCCGGCGAACTGCTTGGTCAGCATGTCGTCGGTTCGCGCGACAGCCTTCCACGCCACGTGGCGCGGCGAATCCTGCAGCTGGTAGGCGCGCAGGCCGTGAAAATCATCGCTGCCGAGCGCCTGCGCGCGCGCCGCGCCCGCCTCGGCGTCGGCCGCCGGCGCCGGCAGCGGCGCGCGCTCCGGGCGCGGATACACCAGGCAGCGCGCTTCGGGCTCGACGAAGCTCCAGGCGCGGAACAGGCCGAGCGGAAAGCGCGTCTCCAGCATGACGCGCGTGAGCAGCAGCCAGCCGCGTCTTGCGACCGGCACGGCGAGCACCGCTTCCGCGACCGCGCCCGGCGCCAGGTCGAGGACCACCTGCGCGCCGCTCGCCTGGTGGCGCACGAGGATCGCCGGGCGGTCGAAGCGCGCGCGGTTGTCGAGGTACAGGCGGAACTGCGCCGCCTCGCCGGCGAACACCGGCTCGGCGCGGCCCGCGCTCACCGTGAGGCGCGCGAGGTTTCGCGTGGTGTGCACCATGCCGGCGAGGCCGAGGCCGGCGAGCAGAAACGTCAGCGCGAAGCCCAGCTGCAGCGCGTAGTTGATCGAGCCGACGAGCAGGATGCCGAGCGTGGCGCCGTAGAACCAGCCCAGGCGTGTCGGCACGATGTAGACGCGGCGCTGGCCGAGCGTGATGGCGCCGCGCTCGGGTGCCCGGTAGCCGTAGAACCAGTCACGCAGGCGCGCAACGCCGAACCGGGCGCGGATCATTGTCAGCTGGTGGCGCCCTTGTAGCCCCAGCGCACCTTCCACGCCGCCAGCACCGCGCGCGGGTAGTCGGTCTTGCCGAGGCTGCCGTTGTAGCGGCCGAGGGCGCGGAAGTAGTCGCCGTTCTCCACGTCGAGATAGTGGCGCAGGATCACGCAGCCGTAGCGCAGATTGGTGCGCAGGTGGAACAGGTTGTCGCCCTTGGACCCGATCAGCTTGATCCAGAACGGCATCACCTGCATGTAGCCGCGCGCGCCGGCGCGCGATACGGCGTACTTGCGAAAGCGGCTTTCCACCTCGATCACGCCGAGCACCAGCTGCGGGTCGAGGCCCGCGCGCAGCGCCTCGAAGTGCGCCGTGCGCAGCAGCTCGAGGCGCTGCTTGCGGTCGGGAACGCGCTTCTCCAGGCGGCGCGACATTTCGAACAGCCACTTGTGCGCGTCTTCGCGCTCGCGGAACGCGAGCTCCGGCACCGAGCGGTCGGCGAGCGCGGCGGCGAGGCTGTGGCGCACGCTGTCGGCGAGCTCCTCGTACACCTGCGCGCCGGCGCCGGCCGCCGCGGCGTAGTGCAGCGCCGCGGCCAGCAGAGCCGCTTGCATGCCGGTGCGCCTCATGTCGCCGCTAGCCGCTCCTTGAGGAATGCCGCGAGTCCGGCGAGCGGCACGTTGCGCGCCTGCGCGTCGCGCCGCCCCTTGTACTCGGCGTCGCCGGCCGCCAGCCCGCGCTCCGAAAGCACGATGCGGTGCGGGATGCCGATCAGGTCCATGTCAGCGAACAACACGCCCGGGCGCTCGTCGCGGTCGTCCATCAGGATCTCGATGCCGGCCTCCTGCAGCTCCGCGTACAGCCGGTCGGCCGCGGCGCGCACCTTCTCGTTCTTGGCGTAGGCGATGGGCACGAGACAGGCCGCAAAGGGCGCCAGCGCCGCCGGCAGCGCGATGCCGCGCTCGTCGTGGTGCTGCTCGATCGCCGCCGCCACCACGCGCGTCACGCCGATGCCGTAGCAGCCCATCTCCAGCGGCCGCGATTCTCCCTTGGCGTCGAGCACCGCGGCGCCGAGCGCCTCGGAATACTTGGTGCGCAGCTGGAAGATGTGGCCAACCTCGATCCCGCGCTGGATGCGTAGCCTCCCTTGGCCGTCGGGGCTGGGATCGCCCGCCATGACGTTTCTGATGTCGGCGACGAGCGATGGTTCCGGCAGGTCCCGGCCCCAGTTCACGCCGGCGAGGTGAAATCCCTCCTCATTGGCGCCGCAGACGAAATCGCCCATCGCCGCCACGCTGCGGTCCGCGACCACGCGCACCTGCGCCGCGACGCCCACCGGCCCGACGTAGCCGGACGGCGAGCCGAGGACGCGGCGCATCTCGGCCTCGAGGGCGAAACGGAACGCGCCGATCGCCTTCTGCGTCTTCACCTCGTTCAGATCGTGATCGCCGCGCACCAGCAGAAGCACGAACTGCGCATCCTGCATCACCGCGAGCGCCTTGACCGTGCGCGCCAGAGGCAGCTTGAGGAGCTCGGCGACCTCCGCGCAGCGCGTCTTGCCGGGGGTCGGGACCTTGCGCATCGGCTCTGCGGGCGCGCGCCGCGCCTCGGCCGGCGCCAGCGCCTCGGCCAGATCGATGTTCGCGGCGTAATCCGAGCTGCTGCTGTAGGCGATCGCGTCTTCGCCGGAGTCGGCCAGCACCTGGAACTCGTGCGAGCCGGTGCCGCCGATGGCGCCGGTATCGGCCGCCACGGCGCGAAAGCGCAGGCCGAGGCGGGTGAAGATGCGCGTGTAGGTGTCGTACATGTTGCGGTACTCGCGCTCCAGGTCCGCGAGGTCGACATGGAACGAATAGCCGTCCTTCATCACGAACTCGCGCCCGCGCATGACGCCGAAGCGCGGACGGCGCTCGTCGCGGAACTTGGTCTGGATCTGGTAGAAGTGCAGCGGCAGCTGCCGGTAGCTCTTCAGCTCGGCGCGCGCCAGGTCCGTGATCACCTCTTCCGAGGTGGGCTGGATGACGAAGTCGCGCTCGTGGCGGTCCTTGAAGCGCAGCAGCTCCGGCCCGTAGGTCTGCCAGCGCCCGGATTCCTGCCACAGCTCCGCCGGCTGCACCGCGGGCATGGAGAGCTCGAGGGCGCCCGCGCGGTTCATCTCCTCGCGCACCACCGACTCCACTTTGCGCAGGGCGCGCACGCCCAGCGGCAGCCAGGTGTAGATGCCGGCCGCCAGGCGCCGGATGTAGCCGGCGCGGATCATCAGCCGGTGGCTGGCGAGCTCCGCGTCGGCGGGCGCCTCCTTGATGGTGCCGAGATGGAATCGCGATGTGCGCATGGACCGCTTGCCGCGTTGTGTTTGCGGTTCGCCTGTGGAAAAATGCGAGTGGATTCTAACTTAGGTGGTGTGGCCATGCTCGACCGGGATGGGTATCGCCCGAATGTCGGCATCATCCTCGCCAACGGCCGCAACGAGGTGTTCTGGGGCAAGCGCGTCAACCAGCACGCGTGGCAGTTTCCCCAGGGCGGCATCAAGCACGGCGAGACGCCGCAGCGGGCGATGTACCGCGAACTCGATGAGGAGATCGGCCTCAAGGCGGATCACGTGCGCATTCTCGGGCGCACGCGCCACTGGCTGCGCTACGAGGTGCCCGAGAAGTGGGTGCGCCGCGACTGGCGCGGCAGCTACCGCGGCCAGAAGCAGATCTGGTACCTGCTGCGCATGGTGGGCCGCGATTGCGACGTCAAGCTGCGCACGAGCGTCAAGCCCGAGTTCGACGCCTGGCGCTGGCACGACTACTGGGTGCCGCTCGAGGCGGTGATCGAATTCAAGCGCGAGGTGTACCGCCAGGCGCTGGCCGAGCTGCACCGCTATCTCGGGGCGGACCGGCGCCGCCAGGCGCGCCCCGAGGCCGCCGAGACGCGCTGAGCGGGCGCCTCGGCAAAGGAGGCGTCATGGACAGGCAGTACCAGGGACTTCCGATCCGCGAGCTGGGCGCGAGTGCCGGCCTGCGCCGCCCGCGCCAGCCGCAGGCGGCGCGCGTGACGCCCGAGTCGCCGGCGCTCGCGGTGATGACCGATCTCGCGCGCGTGAGTCCCGCCACCATTCGCGCGCAGGCGCCGATCGAGGGCGCCCACGAGTTCATGCGCTCGCGCGGCGTGCGGCTGCTGCTGGTGACCGACGAGCGCGACGTGGTGCTCGGGGTGCTCACGGCCGCCGACATCCTCGGCGAAAAGCCCACGCGGCTCGCGGTCGAGCGCGGCGGCAAGCGCGACGAGCTGACGGTGGCCGAGCTGATGACCCCGAGCGAGCTGGTCGAAGTGGTCGAGCTCGCGGCGGTCGAGGGCGCGCGCGTCGGGCACGTCATGGAGACCCTGCGGCGCGTGGGCCGCCAGCACGCGCTGGTGGTGGACCACGAGCACATCGCGCCGCGCACCGCGCTCGAGCAGCCGCTCGAGCGCGCCATGGTGCGCGGCATCTTCTCGCTGTCGCAGGTGGCGCGGCAGCTCGGCGTGGCGGCGCCGCAGGCGGGCGGGGTGGCGCGCACCTTTGCCGAGATCGAGGCCGCGCTGGGCCGCTGACGGGGAACGGCCGCGCATAGCGCGGTTCAATTGCCAGAATTGCAAAAATCGATTTGATTGATGGCGGCCGCGGCGGTAACTTGGCTGCGCCAAGTGAGGCGAGATCTGCACAAGGAGACAGCGATGAAAGCACTCAAGGGAACCAAGACGCACCAGCACTTGAAAGACGCATTCGCCGGCGAGTCGCAGGCCAACCGACGCTACCTGTATTTTGCCGCGAAGGCCGACGTGGAAGGCCAGAACGACGTCTCGGCATTGTTCCGCTCGACCGCCGAGGGCGAGACCGGGCACGCGCACGGGCACTTGGAGTACCTGGAGCAGGTGGGGGATCCGGCGACCGATCTGCCGATCGGCCGCACCCGCGAGAACCTCAAGTCGGCGGTGGCGGGCGAGACCCATGAGTACACCGACATGTACCCGGGAATGGCCAAGGACGCGCGCAGCGAGGGCTTCACGGAAATCGCAGACTGGTTCGAGACGCTGGCCAAGGCCGAGCGCTCGCACGCCAACCGCTTCCAGAAGGCGCTCGACGCCCTCGCGGACTAAAGGCATGGGCCGCATCGAGCGCGCGAGCCTGCTGTCGCTCGAAGCCTACGCGCGCGAACGCAATGCGTTCCGCGCGCGGGTGCTCGAGCACAAAAAGCACCGCACGGTCGCCCTCGGCGATCATGTCACGCTGATCTTCGAGGACGAACTCACCGTCCGCTACCAGATCCAGGAGATGCTGCGCATCGAGCGCATCTTCGAGGAGGCGGGCATCCGGCACGAGCTGGAGACCTACAACCCGCTGGTGCCGGACGGCGGCAACCTGAAGGCGACGATGATGATCGAGTACCCCGATGTCGCGCAGCGCCAGCGCGAGCTTGCGCGCCTCAAGGGCGTCGAGGACCGCGTATGGGTGCAGGTGGAAGGCTGCGAACGCGTGTACGCGATCGCCGACGAGGACCTGGAGCGCGAGAACGAGGACAAGACCTCGGCGGTGCATTTCCTGCGTTTCGAGCTGGACGCGGAAATGCGCAAGGTGCTGCGCTACGGCGTCGGCCTTGCGATCGGCGTCGATCACCCGCAGTATCAGGCTGCCGCCGAGGCCGCGCCCGCAGTGCGCGCCGCGCTCGCCGCTGATCTCGCCTGAGGGGCAATTAGCCCGCCAGCAGCAGCACCATGTTGTTGCGGTGGATCAGTTCCGGCCCGTCCACGTAGCCCAGGAGGACCTCGATTTCGCTGGAGGGCCGCCGCATGATGCGCCGCGTCTCCTGCGAGGAGTAGTTCACGAGGCCCCGGGCCACTTCGCGCCCATCGGGGTCGAGGCAGCCGACCACGGTGCCGCGCTCGAATTCGCCGTGCACCGCGGTTACTCCGACCGGCAGCAGGCTCTTGCCGTCGCGGCTCAGGGCGCGCACCGCGCCCGCATCGAGCGCGAGGCGGCCGCCGAGCGTGAGGTGGTCGGCGAGCCACTGCTTGCGCGCGGCGAGCGGCGTGGTCTGAGCGAGCAGCAGCGTGCCGATGCGCTCGCCGCGCGCCAGGCGCAGCAGCACGTCGGGTTCGTGCCCCGAGGCGATCACGGTGTGCGCGCCGCTGCGCGCGGCGCGCTGGGCCGCGAGCACCTTGGTGATCATGCCGCCGCGGGCGAGCGCGCTGCCGATGCCGCCGGCCATCGCCTCCAGGCGCGCCTCGCCGGCGTGCGCCTGCTCCACCAGGCGCGCTCCGGGGCTGCGCCGCGGATCCGCCTCGAACAGTCCCGGCTGGTCGGTGAGGATGACGAGCGCCTCGGCTTCCACCAGGTTGGCGACCAGCGCGCCGAGCGTGTCGTTGTCGCCGACCTTGATCTCGTCCGTGACCACGGTGTCGTTCTCGTTAATGACGGGGATCACGCCCAGCTCGAGCAGCGTCGCCAGCGTGAAGCGCGCGTTGAGGTAGCGCTGGCGGTCGGTCATGTCGGCATGGGTCAGCAGCACCTGCGCCGTGGCGAGGCCGTGCTCGCGAAAGCACGTCTCGTAGGCCTGCGCGAGGCCCATCTGTCCCACCGCAGCCGCCGCCTGCAGCTCGTGCAGCGCATGCGGGCGCCGGGTCCAGCCCAGGCGCTGCAGGCCTTCGGCGATCGCGCCCGAGGACACCAGGACGCAGCGCCGGCCGAGCTTGCGCAGCTCGGCGATCTGCGCCGCCCAGCGCGCGATCGCGGCGACATCCAGCCCGCGGCCGTCGTGGGTGACGAGCGAGCTGCCGACCTTGACGACCAGGGTCCTGGCGGCGGCGATCGGGCTGGTCATGGCGCTAGGCGGCGCGCCGTGCGCGCGTCGCTTCGGGCGCCGCCGCGAGCATCCGGTACGCCGCGTTGCACAGGTCGCGGCAGCCGGCGCCGCTCAGCGCGCTGACCTTGAACCAGGGCCCCTTCCAGCGCAACGCGCGCAGGATGCGCGCGATGCGCTCGTCCGCATCCGGCGCCAGGTCGGCCTTGTTGAATACCAGCCAGCGCGGCTTGCGGTACAGGGCCGCGTCGTACTTCTTCAGTTCCAGCGCCAGCGCGCGCGCGTCGCGCGCCGGGTCGGCGTCCGGGTCGAGCGGCGCGATGTCCACCAGGTGCAGCAGCAGGCGCGTGCGCGCGAGGTGGCGCAGGAACTGGTGGCCGAGGCCGGCGCCTTCCGCCGCGCCCTCGATCAGCCCGGGAATGTCGGCGATCACGAAGCTCGCCTCCGCCGCCACGCGCACCACGCCGAGAGACGGGTCGAGCGTGGTGAAGGGGTAGTCCGCCACCTTGGGCCGCGCGCTGGAGACCGCGCGCACCAGCGTTGACTTGCCGGCGTTGGGCAGGCCGAGCAGGCCGACGTCGGCGAGCACGCGCAGCTCGAGCGCGAGCTTGCGGCTCTCCCCCGGCAGGCCGCGCGTGAACTGGCGCGGCGCGCGGTTGGTGCTCGACTTGAAGTGCAGGTTGCCCAGGCCGCCCTGGCCGCCCTTGGCGAGCAGCGCGCGCTCGCCGTCGCGCGCCAGGTCGGCGATCAGCTCGCCGCTCTCGGCGTCGCGCACCAGGGTGCCGACCGGCATGCACAGTTCCACGTCGCTGCCGCCGCGACCGTACTTGTCCGAGCCGTGCCCGGCGTCGCCATGCTCGGCGCGATGGATGCGCGCGAAGCGGTAGTCGATCAGGGTGTTGAGGTTGCGGTCCGCCACCGCCCACACGCTGCCGCCGCGGCCGCCGTCGCCGCCGCTCGGGCCGCCGCGCGGCACGTACTTCTCGCGCCGGAACGCCGCACTGCCGTCGCCGCCCTTGCCGGCGTGCACCGCGATCTTCGCTTCGTCGATGAATTTCATGGGGCCGAAAACTAAAAAGCCCTACCGCGAACGATAGGGCTCTTCACGGTGGGTTGGGTTGGCGTTCAGGCCGGAACGATGCTCACGGTCTTCTTGCTGTCCGCGCCACGCACCGCGAACTGCACCTTGCCCGCGGTGCGCGCGAACAGCGTGTGGTCGCGGCCCATGCCGACGTTGCTCCCCGGGTGCACCACGGTGCCGCGCTGGCGCACCAGGATCTGGCCGGCGTTGACCTGCTCGCCGCCGTAGGTCTTCACGCCCAGCCGCTTGGATTGAGAGTCGCGGCCGTTCCGCGAGCTGCCGCCTGCTTTCTTGTGTGCCATGTTCCTTCCCCTCTCAGGCGCCGGCGACGATGTCGTCGATGCGGATCTCGGTGTAGTTCTGGCGGTGGCCCTGCGATTTCTGGAAGTGCTTGCGCCGCCGCAGCTTGAAGATCTTGACCTTGTCGCCGCGGCCGTGGCCGAGGACCGTGGCCTTCACCTGGGCGCCCGCGACGAGCGGCGCGCCCACGCGCACCGCGTCGCCCGCCCCGACCAGCAGCACTTCGTCGAAGGACACGGCGGCGCCGACGTCGGCCGCCAGCGTCTCGACGCGCACCTGCTCGCCGGAACTGACGCGGTATTGCTTGCCGCCGGTCTTGATGATTGCGTACATGGGAGTTCTGCCGCCAAAGTTCAGTAAAGACTTGGAATTATAGGAGATTCGGCTGGCGCGCGTCAAAGCCTTGTATGCTACGCTTCGCGCCCCGCCGCGCCCCCGATGCCGCCAACCACCGCCAGCAGCCTCCTCGCCCCGGTCGCCGACGACATGCAGCAAGTGGACGCGCTCATCCGCGTGCGCCTCGACTCCGACGTCGCCCTGGTACGCCAGGTGGCCGAGCACATCGTCGCGGGCGGCGGCAAGCGGCTGCGCCCGGCCCTGCTGCTGCTCGCCGCCGGCGCCCTCGGCTGCCGGGGCGCGGCCTGCCACGAGCTCGCCGCGGTGGTGGAGTTCATCCACACGGCGACGCTGTTGCACGACGACGTGGTCGACCGATCGCAGCTGCGGCGCGGGCGGCGCACGGCCAATGCCGCGTTCGGCAACGCCGCCTCGGTGCTGGTCGGGGATTTCCTCTACTCGCGCGCCTTCCAGATGATGGTGGGGCTGGACAACCTGCGGGTGATGCGTGTGCTCGCCGACGCCACCAATACGATCGCCGAGGGCGAAGTGCTGCAACTGATGACCTGCCACGATCCGGACGTGGACGAGGCGCGCTATCTCGACGTCGTGCGGCGCAAGACCGCCAAGCTGTTCGAGGCGGCGGCGCGGCTGGGCGGCGTGCTCGGCGCGGCGGCGCCGGACCTGGAGCAGGGACTGGCCACTTACGGCATGCATCTGGGCACCGCCTTCCAGGTCGTCGACGACGTGCTCGACTATTCCGGGGCGGCGCAGGAGACCGGCAAGAGCCTGGGGGACGACCTTGCCGAAGGCAAACCGACGCTGCCGCTCATCCGTGTCATGCAGGCGGGCAGCGCCGAGCAGCGCGCCCTCGTGCGCCACGCCATCATCGAGGGCGGGCGCGACGACTTCGCCCTCGTCCTGGCGGCCATCCGTGCCACCGCAGCGCTCGACTATGCGCGTGCCGCGGCAAAGCGCGAAGCCGAGGTTGCCGCGCGCTCGATCGCCGCGCTGCCGTCCTCGGCATACAGGGAAACTTTGCTAGAATTGGCGGCCTTTGCGGTGTCGCGCCGCAGCTAGTGTCCGGCGATTCGGGGTGTAGCTCAGCCTGGTAGAGTACTGCGTTCGGGACGCAGGTGTCGCTGGTTCGAATCCAGTCACCCCGACCATCTCCACTTTCCTAGAATAGGGCCATGGGACGCCTGATCCTGCTCGGCCTCGCGGTGCTGATCCTCGTCTGGCTGGTGCGCCGCGCGCTGCGCGAGCGCCAGGGCGGCGCGCCGCGCGCGTCGGGTGTGCCGGGCGAGCTCGTGGCGTGCGCGCACTGCGGGGTGCACCTGCCCCGCGCCGAGGCGCAAAGCGCGCCCGGCGGCGCCTACTGCACCGAGGAACACGCGCGGCTCGGCCCGCGCCGGCCGTCGTAGTGGCGACGCTCACCTACCCCCCGCTGTTCGCGCGCGAGGACCGCCCGCCGGATTCGTTCTGGATCTCGCTGCAGTATTTCAACCTGTACCGCATCGTGGTGGCGCTGCTGTTCCTGGGGGCCACCTACCTCGCCTACGAGCCGATCAACTTCGGCGCGCACGACATGCAGTTGTTCCGCGCCGTCTGCGTCGGTTACCTGATGCTGGGCATCGCCCTGCAGTTCGTCGTGCGCTCGGTGCACGAGCGCTTCAACCTGCAGCTCTCGGCGCACGCGCTGCTCGACGTGCTCACCATCCCGCTGCTCATGTACGCGAGCGGTGGCATGCGCAGCGGCCTCGGCGTGATGCTACTGATTTCGCTCACCGGCGCCGGGCTGGTGGCGCCGCTCAGGCTGAACTTCCTGTACGCCGCGCTGGCGGCGATCGCCGTGCTGCTGGAGGAGACCTACTGGGTGCTCGCGCTCGACCTGCCGTCGGCCAGCGTGGTGCCGGCGGGCCTGCTGTCGATGGGCTACTTCGCCATCGCCGGCGCGACCGGCTGGCTGGCGCAGCGCCTCGCTGCCAACGAGCGCCTGGCGCGCGAGCGCGGCCGCGCGCTCGCCAACCAGACGCGCGTCAACCAGCTGGTGATCGCGGACATGCAGGACGGCGTCGTGCTCCTCGACCGGGCGGGCCGCGTCGTCGAGCACAACCCGCAGTCGATGCGCCTGCTGGGCATGGACGTGCTGCGCGGGCTGCCGCTTGCCGCGGTGCTGCCCGGACTGGCGGACCGCTGGCGCGCCTGGCGCGAAGCCGGCGGTCGTCCGGCGGTGTCCGTGGACCTGGAGGCGCGCGGCAAGGAGGTGCGGGCGCGCCTGCTCGACACCGGCACGGAGGACCAGTTCACCGTGGTGTTCGTAGAGGACATGACGCGCTCGCGGGAACAGGCGCAGCAGCTCAAGCTCGCGGCGCTGGGCCGGCTGACGGCGAACATCGCGCACGAAATCCGCAATCCGCTGGCCGCCATCAGCCACGCCGTGGAGCTGCTCGCCGAGGAGCGCCGCGGCGAGGACCGCGGCCGCCTGACGCGCATCATCCACGACAACACGCTGCGGCTGGAGCGCCTCGTCGCCGACGTGCTGCAGCTCAATCGCCGCGACCGCGTCGCCGCGCAACGCGTCGCGCTCGCCGCGTGGCTGCCGCCGTTTCTCGAGGAGTTCGTCGCCAACGAGTCGCAGTCGGCCGGGCGCATCGCCATCGAGTCGGTGCGCGACGCGTGGGTCGAGTTCGACCCCGAGCACCTGCGCCAGGTGCTGTGGAACCTGCTGCGCAATGCCGTGCGCCACGCGCGCGCCGAGCCGGGCAGTGTGCACATCGCGGCGCGCGCGTTCGGCGACAAAGTAGAATTGAGCGTCGCCGACAACGGACCCGGGGTGGCCGCCGCCAACCAGGGGCAGTTGTTCGAGCCGTTCTTCACCACCGACAGCAAGGGGACGGGCCTGGGCTTGTACCTCGCACGTGAACTGGCCGCCGCCAACGGCGCCCTGCTCGAGTACGTCAATGACCTGCCGGGGGCGCACTTTCGCATCGTCTGCCGCGGCGGGGCGGGCGCATGAAGCGCGCCGAACGCAGGCCCGCCCAGCGCGAGCGCCGGGTGCTGGTGGTGGATGACGAGCCCGACATCCGCGAGCTGCTCGAGCTGACCCTGGCGAAGATGGGGCTGGGCGTGGTGGCGGTGGGCAGCCTCGCCGAGGCGCGCGATACGTTGCGCGACGCGCGCTTCGATCTGTGCCTCACCGACATGCGCCTGCCCGACGGCGAAGGTCTCGACCTGGTGCGCCACATCAGCGGCCTGGCGAACGACCTGCCGGTGGCCGTGATCACGGCGCATGGCAGCGCCGAGAACGCGGTCGCGGCCCTGAAGGCCGGGGCCTTCGACTACGTCTCGAAGCCGGTGGGCCTGGAGCAGCTGCGCGCGCTGGTCAAGTCCGCGCTGTCGCTGCCCGACCAGGCGGACCCCCCGGCGCGCGACCTGCCGCTGCTCGGCGGCAGCGCGCCGCTCGCGCAGGTGCGCGAGCTGATCGGCAAGCTCGCGCGCACGCAGGCGCCGGTGCACGTATCGGGGGAATCCGGCAGCGGCAAGGAGCTCGCCGCGCGGCTGATCCACGGCGAGGGCGCGCGCCGCGAGCGGCCCTTCGTGCCGGTGAATTGCGGCGCGATTCCCGAGACCCTCATGGAGAGCGAGTTCTTCGGCTACAAGAAGGGCGCGTTCACCGGTGCGGAGCACGATCGCGACGGCTTCTTCCAGGCCGCCGGCGGCGGCACGCTGTTCCTCGACGAAGTGGCGGATCTGCCCTTCGCCATGCAGGTGAAGCTGCTGCGCGCGATCCAGGAAAAGCGCGTGCGCAAGGTGGGGGCGACGCAGGAGGAGCCGGTGGACGTGCGCATCATCAGCGCCACGCACCAGAACCTGGCGCGGCTGGTGGAGTCGGGCCGGTTCCGCCAGGACCTGTTCTACCGCCTCAACGTGATCGAGCTGAAGATGCCGCCGCTGCGCGACTGCCGCGAGGACATACCGCTGATCGCGGCCAATATCCTCGAACGCATCGCGCGCGCGAGCGGCGCGGCGCCGGCGCGCCTGTCGAGCGCGGCGCTCGAGGAGCTGGCGCGCTACGACTTCCCGGGCAACATCCGCGAGCTGGAGAACGTCCTGGAGCGCGCCATGGCGCTCGCGGGCGGCGCGGAGATCGACGCCGACGGCCTGATGCTCGGGCCGGTCGCGGCGGAAGAGGGCGGCGGCCGCGCCGCGGAAGGCGCGCTGGGTGCGCCGCTGCCGGAATACCTCGATCGCATGGAGCGCGAGGCCATCCTGGAGGCTTTGGCCCGCACCCAGTTCAACCGCACGGCCGCCGCAAAGCTGCTCGGCATCACCTTCCGCACGCTGCGCTATCGCATGCAGCGCCTGGGGATCACCGATGAGAATCGGCCCTGACGGGCTGCTGCGGGGCGCGCGCTACACCGCCTCACCCAACTGCGACGCGCGGCCGCGCGCGGCGACGGTCTGGCTGCTCGTGCTGCACTCGATCAGCCTGCCTCCCGGCACATACGGCGGCGACGCGGTCGAGCGCCTGTTCACCAACCGGCTCGACGCGCAGGCGCACCCGGCTTTCCGTGACATAGTGAACATGCGGGTGTCGGCGCATTTCTTCGTGCGCCGCGACGGTGCACTGCAGCAGTTCGTTCCGGTGCAGCTGCGCGCCTGGCATGCGGGCGTCTCGCGCTGGCGCGGGCTGGCACGGTGCAACGACTACTCGGTCGGCGTCGAGCTGGAAGGCGTCGAAGGCCGCGCCTTCGCCGCTGCACAGTACCGGTGCCTGGCGCGCCTCGCGCGCTCGCTCGCGGCGCGGCTGCCGCTGCGCGCGTGCGCCGCGCACAGCGACATTGCGCCCGGGCGCAAGCGCGACCCGGGCGCGCGCTTCGACTGGTTGCGGTTCCACGCCGGCGTGGGGTAGCACCAGATCTTGTAGCTCCCTTCGCCGCTACCCCCGCCTCTAGTAGCTTCGCTGCACTGCGCAAATCGTTGCGCCGCTTGCAAATTAGAATCCGCGTGGTACATTGCGACCACTAGAAATAGTTAGCAATCAGAGGTCCAGCACTATATATTGTGGTTCCGCTGCAGATCGTCACAAAACCGCAACGGCGCAGCGGGCGGCAACGCCAGGGAGGCAGGCACATGCAGATCGCGCAGGAGAGTCCAGCAGCCGGCCCTGTGGCCGGGGCGAGCGTTGCCGACTCCAGTAGCGCGATCCGCTCCGCGTACGGCGACTACAAGATCATCCGGCGCAACGGCGCCGTGGTCGGCTTCGAGCCGGCGAAGATCTCGGTCGCCATGACCAAGGCGTTCCTCGCCGTGAGCGGCAGCCAGGGCGCGGCGTCGGCGCGCATCCGCGAACTGGTGGCGCAGCTCACCGAGCAGGTGGTGGGCGCGCTGCAGCGGCGCCAGCCCCAGGGCGGCACCTTGCACATCGAGGACATCCAGGACCAGGTCGAGCTCGCGCTGATGCGCTCGGGCGAGCACGACGTGGCTCGCGCCTACGTGCTGTACCGCGAGGAGCGCTCCAGGGCGCGCGCCGCGGAAAAGGCGGCCCGCGACCGGCACTCGCCCGGCACCGTCCTGCACGTGGTGGACAACGGCGCGCGCCGCCCGCTCGATCTCGAGGCGCTGCAGCGGCTGCTGGAAGCGGCCTGCGACGGGCTGGACGGCGCCGCCGAGCCAGCGGCGATCCTGGAGACGACGCTGCGCGACCTGTACGACGGCGTGCCCATGGAAGAGGTGCGCAAGTCGGCGATCCTCGCCGCGCGCGCGCTGATCGAGAAGGATCCGGCCTACAGCTACGTCACGGCGCGCCTGCTGCTCAACACCATCCGCCTCGAGGTGCTGGGCGAGGAGGCGAGCCAGCAGGCCATGGCGACCCGCTATGCCGCCTACTTCCCCAAGTGCGTGCGCCGCGGCATCGAGGTCGAGCTGCTCGACCCCGAGCTTGCAAAGTTTGACCTAGTGCGCATCGGCCGCGCGCTGAAGGCCGAGCGCGACCTGAAATTCGGCTACCTCGGCCTGCAGACGCTCTACGACCGCTACTTCCTGCACGTGCGCGGCCGCCGCATCGAGCTGCCGCAGGCGTTCTTCATGCGCGTCGCCATGGGCCTGGCGCTGAACGAGAAGGACCGCGAGGCGCGCGCCATCGAGTTCTACGACGTGCTGTCGACCTTCGATTTCATGAGCTCGACGCCGACGCTGTTCAATTCGGGCACGCAGCGCGCGCAGCTCTCGTCGTGCTACCTGACCACGGTGGCCGACGACCTGACGGGCATCTACGACGCGATCAAGGAGAACGCGCTCCTCGCCAAGTACGCGGGGGGCCTCGGCAACGACTGGACCCCGGTGCGCGCGCTCGGCTCGCACATCAAGGGTACCAACGGCAAGTCGCAGGGCGTGGTGCCGTTTCTCAAGGTGGTGAACGACACCGCGGTGGCGGTGAACCAGGGCGGCAAGCGGAAAGGCGCGGTGTGCTCGTACCTCGAGACCTGGCACCTCGACATCGAGGAGTTCCTCGAGCTGCGCAAGAACACCGGCGACGACCGCCGGCGCACGCACGACATGAACACGGCCAACTGGATCCCGGACCTGTTCATGAAGCGCGTGATGGAGAACGCCGAGTGGACCCTGTTCAGCCCCTCCGACGTGCCCGAGCTGCACGACAAGGTCGGCAAGGCGTTCGAGGAAGCGTATCTGCGCTACGAGGACAAGGCGGCGCGCGGCGAGCTGAAGCTGCACAAGCGCCTGCCCGCGGTGCAGCTGTGGCGCAAGATGCTCTCGATGCTGTTCGAAACCGGCCACCCCTGGATCACGTTCAAGGACCCGTGCAATCTGCGCAGCCCGCAGCAGCACGTGGGGGTGGTGCACAGCTCCAATCTGTGCACCGAGATCACGTTGAACACCTCGGCGGACGAGATCGCGGTGTGCAACCTGGGCTCGGTGAACCTGCTGGCGCACATGGGCGAGAAGGACCTCGACTTCGGCAAGCTGCAGCGCACCGTGCGCACGGCGATGCGCATGCTCGACAACGTCGTCGACATCAACTACTACGCCGTCGACAAGGCGCGCAACTCCAACCTGCGACATCGCCCGGTGGGCCTGGGCATCATGGGGTTCCAGGACTGCCTGCACCAGCTGCGCGTGCCCTACGCCTCGCCGGAAGCAGTGGAGTTCGCCGACCGCTCGATGGAAATGGTGGCGTACTGCGCGTACTGGGCGTCGACCGAGCTCGCCGAGGAGCGCGGCCGCTATTCGAGCTTCCAGGGGTCGCTCTGGGACCGCGGCATCCTGCCGCAGGATTCGCTCGACCTGCTCGCCGCGGAGCGCGGCGGCTACGTCGAGCTCGACCGCTCCGGCAGCCTCGACTGGGAGCCGCTGCGCGAGCGCATCCGCAGCCACGGCATGCGCAACTCGAACTGCATCGCCATCGCCCCCACGGCGACCATCGCCAACATCGTCGGCGTATCGGCCTCGATCGAGCCGACCTACCAGAACCTGTACGTGAAATCGAACCTGTCGGGCGAGTTCACCGTGGTGAACGAGTTGCTGGTGGCCGACCTGAAGCGCGCCGGCCTGTGGGACGAGGTGATGATCGCCGACCTCAAGTACTTCGACGGCAACCTGGCGCGGGTCGACCGCGCGCCGGCCGAGCTGCGCCAGCTCTACGCCACCGCCTTCGAGGTCGAGCCGCGCTGGCTGGTGGAGGCGGGCGCGCGCCGCCAGAAATGGATCGACCAGTCGCAATCGCTCAACATCTACATGGCCGGCGCCTCGGGCAAGCGGCTCGACGAGACCTATAAGCTGGCGTGGATCCGCGGCCTGAAGACCACCTATTACCTGCGCTCGATGGGCGCGACGCACGCCGAGAAGTCGACCTCCAAGGCCGGCCAGCTGAACGCGGTGCCGAGCGACGGCGGCGTGCCGGTCTTGGCGTCTGCGGACGAGGCTAAATTCTGCGCCCTCGACGCTCCCGAGTGCGAGGCCTGCCAGTAATGCCCAAGTTCGACGTCGACGCCGGCAAGCCGAACGCCATCTCCGGCCTCGCGGTGCAGCCGACGAGCGGCTTCATGCCCGGCGCGGGGGGCAAGGAGGAGCGCTTCGCCGCCGGCAACGCGTTCCGCCGCATCACGGTCGAGGACAAGCGCATCATCAATTCCAAGGCCGACGTCAACCAGCTGGTGCCGTTCAAGTACAAGTGGGCGTGGGAGAAGTACATCTCCGCCTGCGCCAACCACTGGATGCCGCAGGAAATCAGCATGAGCCGCGACATCGCGCTGTGGAAGGACCCGAACGGGCTCACCGCCGACGAGCGCCGCATCGTCACGCGCAACCTCGGCTTCTTCGTCACCGCCGACTCGCTCGCCGCCAACAACATCGTGCTCGGCACCTACCGCCACATCACGGCGCCGGAGTGCCGCCAGTACCTGCTGCGCCAGGCGTTCGAGGAAGCGATCCACACGCACGCCTACCAGTACATCGTCGAGAGCCTCGACCTGGACCAGGGCGAGGTGTTCAACGCCTACAACGAGATCGGGTCGATCCGCGACAAGGACGAGTTCCTGGTGCCGTTCATCGATACCCTCACCGATCCCGCCTTCAAGACCGGCACGCCGGACACGGACCAGGATCTGCTCAAGAGCCTGATCGTGTTCTCCTGCCTGATGGAGGGCCTGTTCTTCTACGTCGGCTTCGTGCAGATCCTGTCGCTCGGCCGGCAGAACAAGATGACCGGCTCGGCCGAGCAGTACATGTACATCCTGCGCGACGAGTCGATGCACTGCAATTTCGGCATCGATCTGGTCAACCAGATCAAGCTGGAGAACCCGCACCTGTGGACCGCGCGCTTTCGCGAGGAGCTGCAGGCGCTGTTCCGCAAGGCGGTCGAGCTGGAGTACCGCTACGCCGAGGACACCATGCCGCGCGGCGTGCTCGGCCTGAACGCGCCGATGTTCAAGGAGTACCTGCGCTTCATCGCCAACCGGCGCTGCCAGCAGATCGGGCTGGACGCGCTCTACCCGGGCGCGGCGAACCCGTTTCCGTGGATGAGCGAGATGATCGACCTGAAGAAGGAGCGCAATTTCTTCGAGACGCGGGTGATCGAGTACCAGACCGGCGGCGCGCTGAGCTGGGACTGATGCGAGAGGAGAGACGCCAAGTGCACCGGGTGACGGCCTGCAAGGTGGAAGACGACTACAAGCTGTGGCTGCGGTTCGAGGACGGCCTGGAAGGCAGCGTGTTCCTCGGCAACCTGCTCGAGATCGGCGCGTTCAAGCTGTGGCGCGACGTGCGCGAGTTCGAAAAAGTGAGCGTGGATCCCGAATCCGCGACCGTGACCTGGGAAGGCGGCATCCGGCTCGACCCGGACATCCTGTACCAGGACCTGGCCGCCCGGGGCGCGCGCTAGTATGCGGGGGTGCGAAGAATTCAGTCCGCCTGCGGGGAGCGATTCCCGCGCGCGGTTGAATAGTCCGGCCAGGGATGGCCGGGCTTCTTTTGTTCAACTACCAGCAAGGAGCTAGTCATGGCAAAGAAAAAAGCCAAAAAAGGCGGCAAGAAAAAGAAGAAGAAGAAATCATCAAAGAAAAAGAGGAAAGCAGTTAAGAAGTCATCCAAGAAGAAGGCAGCGGGCCGGAAGAAGAAATCCGCCAAGAAAAAAAAGGCGAAGCCCGTTAAACCTAAGGCCAGCTCTGCGGGACAGATGACGGCGGCAGCATCGCCGGCGTCCTCCGCCGCGACTCCCGGCGCGCGAACCGCGCTGAATCCGGCGGCCGCTTGGCCGTTTCCAACCGGCTCCCGGCCGTAACCGGGCGCCAGACGGGAATGTGGCGGGGGGCGCAAGCCCCCCGCCAGGCCCCTCGAAGCTCAGCGGACCGCCTCGGTCGTTCGGCGCAACTGAAGGTCTGAGGCCGGTCCGCGAGGCTTCCCTTGTTCCCGACCAGGGACAGGTCTCACCCGGCATTTTACCGGGGTTCAAATGCGCCACAAAACAAGTTCGTAGAGCGAACTTGTTCATGTCGCGTCGCAACATAAGCATGTCATAAAATAACAGAACATATTGACGGTATTGAGTAATTTGTCATACCATGTCCAACGTTGCATTGCAGCAATTGCAGCCCGGGCTGGGGCCAGACCCCAGGTTCCCGGCCGCCGGCACGCGGAGGTGGATGATGGTCGCACTGGACAATCTGATCAGGCTTTTCTCTCTGGCGCGCGGCATGTTCGCGCTCCTCGGGCTGGCAGCCGTGCTCGTGGCGGCATTGCCCGCATCGCGGGATGCCCTCCTCAAGAAGGTCGCGCCTTTGGTGCCGACAGTTCAGGCGGCACCCGCTGCCGAGCGGGACGCGGAGGCTGCCGCGTTCGATGCCGCGGCCGGCGCCATGCCCGCGTCGCAGCAGGAGACGGCGGACGAGCGCGAGCAGCGCGCGGTGGCGGAGTTCATCGCCCGGCGCTACCGCGTCGCCGAGGCGGCGAGCAGCATGTTCGTGTCGACAGCGTACCGGGTAGGGCGTGAATTCTCCGTCGACCCGCTGCTCATCCTCGCCGTCATGGCGATCGAATCGCGCTACAACCCGGTGGCCGAGAGCTCCATGGGTGCGAAGGGGCTGATGCAGGTCATTCCCAAGTATCATCAGGAAAAGCTCCTCGAGCACGGCGGCGAGCACGCGCTGCTCGAGCCGGAGGTCAACATCCACGTCGGCGCCCAGATCCTGCGCGAGTACATGCGCCGATTCGGCGCCACCGAGGCGGCGCTGCAGAAGTACGCGGGGGCGTTCGACGAGCCGACCGCGCAGTACTCGGGCAAGGTGCTGGCGGAAAAGGCCCGCCTGCAGCAGTTCCTGGCGCGCGCCCTGCGCGAGGCCTGAGAGCCTGCTAGAGTGGGCCTTCGACCGGAGGCCCGCGTGAGCTTGGTCCGCAATTACCGGCGTTGGCAGGCCCTGCTCGGGGCCGCGCTGCTCGTGCTGGCGGGTAGCGTCGCCGCGCAGGAGATCGGCCGCGAGGAGGTGGGCGCCATGCAGCGCGTCATCGACGCGCAGCTCGACGCCTTCGCGCGCGACGACGAGCAAGAGGCGTTCGCCTTCGCCTCCCCGGGCATCCAGGAGCGCTTCGGCACGGCGGCGACTTTCGCGCAGATGGTGCGCGAGCAGTACGCCGTGGTCTACCGGCCGGCCTCGCGCGCGTTCCTGCGCCCGGTGGTCGAGGAAGGCACGGTGATCTTCCCGGTGCAGCTGAGCGACCGCGACGGGCGCGTCTGGGTCGCCCTCTACACCATGCAGCGCGTGGCGGGCGCCTGGAAGATCGCCGGCTGCCAGCTGGTGCCGGCCACCGCCACCGCCACCTAGCGAGCGGCGCAGAAGCGCGCGATGCGCGCGGCGCCTTCCTCGAGCTCGGCGAGGCCGCGCGTGTACGCGAAGCGCAGGCAGTGCGCCGTGCCGTTGGCGCCGAAATCCAGTCCCGGCGTCGCCGCCACGCCCGCCTGCTCGAGCAGGTCCAGGGCGAAGCGGCGCGCATCGCCGCCGAAGCGGGCGCAGTCCGCGTACACGTAGAAGGCGCCGCGCGGCGGTGCGGGCACCTCGAGCCCCGCGCGCTGCAAGGCCGGGACGAGGAGGTCGCGCCGGCGCTCGAACTGCGCGCGGCGCGCTTCCAGCACCGCGATCGTCTGCGGCGTGAAGGCGGCGAGCCCCGCGTGCTGCGCGGCGCTCGGCGCGCAGATGAAGAAGTGCTGCGCAAGCTTCTCGAAGTCGCGCACCCGCGCGCTCGGCAGCACTACCCAGCCCAGGCGCCAGCCGGTCATGCAGAAGTACTTGGAGAAGCTGTTGACCAGCACGACCTCGCCCGGCAGGCCGAGCGCAGTGGCGGGCGGCGCGCCGTAGACCAGCCCCTGGTAGATCTCGTCGGCGATCAGCACGCCGCCGCGCCCGGCGACGAACTGCGCGATGCGCGCGAGCTCGGCCGCATCGGCGACGGTGCCCGTGGGATTGGAGGGCGAGCCGAGCAGCAGCGCCTTGGTGCGCGCGCTCCAGGCGCGGCGCACGCCCTCGAGCGTCGGCTGATACTGCGCCTGCGGCTCGAGCGCGAGCGCGCGCGGCACGCCCTCGAAGGCGCGCACGAAATGCCGGTAGCCGGGATAGCCGGGATCGGGCACCAGCACCTCGTCGCCCGGGTCGACGTACAGCGCCAGCGCGAGCAGCAGCCCGCCCGAGGCGCCCGCGGTGACGGCGACGCGCGCCGGCTCGGGCGCCGCGCCGAACAGGCGCGCGTAGTGCGCCGCGATCGCCTCGCGCAGCGCCGGCAGGCCGAGCGTCGCGGTGTAGGCGGTGCGCCCGTCGCGCAGCGCGCGCACGCCGGCTTCCACCACCGCTTCCGGCGCCGTGAAATCCGGCTCGCCGATCTCCATGTGCACCACGCGGCGGCCCGCGGCCTCGAGCGCCTGTGCGCGCGCCAGCACGTCCATGACCTGGAAGGGCTCGATTTCGGCGGCGCGGCGCGCCGCCAGCAGGCGGGGGGAGTGCAAGGCGCGTGCGCTCTGGAGCCGGGGATTATACGGACAGGTTGCTATAATTTTTCCCCGCGTCGAGGAGGCACCGGTGGACGAGCAACTCAAGCTGCACGCACTCGAGTACCACCGCCTGCCGCGCCCCGGGAAGATCTCGATCCTCCCCACCAAGCAGCTCACCAGCCAGCGCGACCTGGGGCTCGCGTATTCGCCCGGCGTGGCGGCGGCCTGCGAGGAGATCGTGCGCGATCCCGCGCAGGCCATGGCGCTCACCTCGCGCGCCAACCTGATCGCCGTGATCACCAACGGCACCGCGGTGCTCGGCCTGGGCGCGATCGGTCCGCTCGCCGCCAAGCCGGTGATGGAAGGCAAGAGCGTGCTGTTCAAGAAGTTCGCCGGCATCGACTGCTTCGACATCGAGGTGACCGAGCGCGATCCGGACAAGCTGGTCGACATCATCGCCAGCCTCGAGCCGACCTTCGGCGGCATCAACCTCGAGGACATCAAGGCGCCGGAATGCTTCATCGTCGAGCGCAAGCTCCGCGCCCGGCTCAAGATCCCCGTGTTCCACGACGACCAGCACGGCACCGCCATCACCGTCGGCGCCGCGATCCTGAACGGCCTCAAGGTGGTCGGCAAGGAGCTCGCGCAGGTGCAGCTGGTGGCCTCGGGCGCGGGCGCCGCGGCGCTCGCCTGCCTCGATCTGCTGGTGAAGATGGGGCTGCCGCCCGGACACATCACCGTCACCGACATCAAGGGCGTGGTCTACCGGGGCCGCAAGGAGGAGATGGACCCGGACAAGGCGCGCTACGCGAAGGACACCCGGGCGCGCAAGCTCGACGACGTCATCGCCGGCGCCGACGTGTTCCTCGGGCTCTCCGCCGGGGGCGTGCTCAAGCCCGGGATGGTGAAAAAGATGGCCGCGCGGCCGCTGATCCTCGCGCTCGCCAACCCGGAGCCCGAGATCCGCCCGGAGCTGGCGAAGCAAGTGCGGCCCGACAGCGTCATCGCCACCGGACGCTCGGACTACCCGAACCAGGTGAACAACGTCCTGTGCTTCCCGTTCATCTTCCGCGGCGCGCTCGACGTCGGCGCCACCACCATCACCACCGAGATGGAGCTCGCCGCCGTGCACGCCATCGCCGAGCTGGCGCAGGCCGAAACCTCCGAGCAGGTGGCGCTCGCCTACGGCATCGAGACCATCAGCTTCGGCGCCGAATACCTGATCCCGCGCCCCTTCGACCCGCGCCTCATCGCGCGCGTCGCGCCCGCGGTCGCCAGGGCGGCGATGGAGTCGGGCGTGGCGACGCGGCCGATTTCGGACCTCGATGCCTACCGGGAATCGCTGGCGCAGTTCGTGTACCACTCGGGCCTGATCATGAAGCCGCTGTTCGCCGCGGCCAAGGCCATGCCCAAGCGCATCGTCTACGCCGAGGGCGAGGACGAGCGCGTGCTGCGCGCGGTGCAGATCGTGGTGGATGAGGGCATGGCGCAACCGGTGCTGATCGGGCGCCCGCTGGTGATCGAGCAGCGCATCGAGCGGCTCGGGCTGCGCGTCAAGGCGAATCGCGACTTCAACCTGGTCAACCCCGAGATCGATCCGCGCTACCGGGACTACTGGAGCAGCTACCACAGGATGGTCGAGCGCAAGGGCGTCTCGCCGGAATACGCCAAGCTGGAGATGCGGCGCCGCAACACGCTGATCGGCGCCATGCTCATGCACAAGGGCGAGGCCGACGGCATGCTGTGCGGCACTTTCGGCACGCACGCGCTGCACCTGCACTACGTCGATCAGGTGATCGGCCTCGCGCCGGGCATCCGGCACTACGCGGCGATGAACGCGCTGCTGATGACCAGCCGCACGGTGTTCATCTGCGATACCTACGTCACGCCCGACCCTGATGCAGAGGACATCGCGGAGATGACCGTGCTCGCGGCCGAGGAGGTGAAGCGCTTCGGCCTCGCGCCCAAGGTGGCGCTGCTGTCGGCTTCCAATTTCGGCTCGCTCGAGCTGCCGTCCATGCGCAAGATGCAGCGCGCGCTCGCCATCCTGCACGAGCGCGCCCCGGACCTGGAGGTCGAAGGGGAGATGCACGGCGATGCCGCGCTGTCGGAGGAGATCCGCCTCAAGGTGTTCCCGAATTCGCGCCTGCGCGGACCCGCCAACCTGCTCATCATGCCGACGCTGGATGCGGCCAACATCGCCTTCAACCTGCTGAAGACCGCCGCCGGCGACGGCGTCACCATCGGGCCGATCCTGCTCGGCGCGGCGCGCGCGGTGCACATCCTCACGCCTTCGGCCACCGTGCGGCGCATCGTCAACATGACGGCGCTCACCGTCGTCGACATCAACGCGCCGCGCTCCGGCGTGGAGCCGAGCCTGTTCTAGCGGCCATGGCGATCGGGGCGAGCGCGAGCGACGTGGCGGTGCTGCCGCAGGCGCGCGCGAGGCCGCGCGCCGGGCTGGTGCTGACCGGCGGCGGCGCGCGCGCCGCCTACCAGGTGGGCGTGGTGAAGGGGGTGCGCGACCTCCTCGGCAACCCGGTGAAGAACCCGTTTCCGATCGTCTGCGGCACCTCGGCCGGCGCGATCAACGCCGCCTCGCTCGCCGTGTACGCCGACGACTTCTCGCGCGCGGTGGCGAACCTGCTCGAGGTGTGGGAGCACATGCGCTGCCACCACGTCTACCGCACGGACTTCCCGAGCATCCTGAAGAGCGGCGCGCGCTGGCTGAGCTCGCTGATGCTGGTGTCGCGCAACAACCCGATGTCGCTCCTCGACAACGCGCCGCTGCGCGACATGCTGGAGAAAAGCCTGCCCTTCGAGCGCATCCAGGAGCACATCGACGCGGGCGTGCTGTACGCGGTGTGCGTCACGGCGTCGGGCTATACCTCCGGCCAGAGCGTGTCCTTCTTCCAGGGCGGCTCGGGGCTCGAGGGCTGGGAGCGCAACCAGCGCATCGGCGCCGGCGTGATGCTCAAGCTCGACTACCTGATGGCCTCGTCGGCGCTGCCGTTCATCTTTCCCGCCGTCAAGGTGCACCGCGAGTATTTCGGCGACGGCTCGATGCGCCAGATCGCGCCGGTGAGCCCGGCGCTGCACCTGGGCGCCGACCGCGTGCTGATCGTCGGCACCGGCCGCCCGACCCTCGATCAGGCGCGCGCCCGCTCCAGCATCTACCCGTCGCTCGCGCAGATCGCCGGGCACGCGCTGAACTCCATCTTTCTCGACAGCCTGGCGGTGGACATCGAGCGCCTGGAGCGCATCAACCGCACCGTGCGCATGATCCCGCCGGAGCGGCTCGAGGAATCGAGCCTCATGCTGCGCCCGGTCAAGGTGCTGTTCATCACGCCGTCGCAGCCGATCGAGCGCATTGCGGCGCGCTTCATCCACGACCTGCCGCGCAGCGTGCGCTTCATCCTGCGGCCGACCGGCGCGCTGTCGCGCGCCGGCTCCAATCTGGCGAGCTACCTGCTGTTCGAGGAATCCTTCTGCCGCGCGCTCATCGACCTGGGGTACCAGGACACGCTGGCGCGCGAAGCCGAGGTGAGGGAATTCTTTTCCGGATCGTGAGGCCATCCATGGCAGAATCGAACCCGCCGCAGGACCCTTTCGAGATCTTCCGCCGCCTGTGGGGGCCGCTCGGCCTGCCGGTGCCCGGCATGGCGGTGCCGACCCTGGATCCGAAGGAAGTGGAGAAGCGCATCGCCGAGCTGCGCTCGGTCGAGTCATGGCTGGAAGTGAACCTGAACATGGTGCGCTTCGCCATCCAGGGCCTGGAGGTGCAGCGCTCGGCGCTGCTCGCCATGGGCGCGGGCGCCGCGCCCGGCGCGCCGCCGAGTGCGCTCGCCGAGCTCGCGGCGACGGGCGCCAACACCGCCGCGGGCAGCATGCTGTGGCCCTGGGCCGTCATGCAGCAGGCGATGGCCGGCAAGCCGCCGGCGAGCGAGGCGCCGCCGGCCGACGAGGACGCGAAGAAGCCGAAGGAATGAACGGATTTCTTACGAGGAGACCCACGCGATGACCAAGGCAGTGAGATTCCACAAGACCGGCGGGCCCGAAGTGCTGCAGCTGGAAGACGTGCAGGTGGGCGAGCCGGGACCGGGCCAGGCGCGCATCCGCCACACGGCGATCGGCGTCAACTTCATCGACATCTACCAGCGCTCGGGCCTGTACCCGATGCAGCTGCCGCAAACCGCCGGCAACGAGGGCGCGGGAGTAGTAGAGCAGGTGGGGTCGGGGGTTACTACCCTCAAAGTCGGCGACCGGGTGGCCTACACCGGGCAGGTCGGCTCGTATTGCACCGAGCGCCTGGTGCCCGCCGACCGCATGGTGAAGATTCCCGAGGGCATCAGCGACGAGCAGGCGGCCTCGATGATGCTGAAAGGCATGACCGTGCAGTACCTCATCCACCGCACCTACCCGGTCAAGGCCGGCGACACGGTGCTGTGGCACGCGGCGGCCGGCGGCGTCGGCATGATCGCCTGCCAGTGGCTGAAGGCGCTCGGCGCCACTGTCATCGGCACCGTCGGCTCGGCGGAGAAGGCGAAGCTCGCCAAGGCGCACGGCGCCGACCACGTCATCGACTACTCGAAAGAGAATTTCGTGGAGCGCGTGAAGGAGATCACTGGCGGCAAGAAGGTGCCGGTGGTGTACGACTCGGTCGGCAAGAGCACCTGGGAAGGGTCTCTGGACTGCCTGCAGCCCCTGGGGACCTGGGTCCTCTTTGGCAATGCCTCCGGCGCGGTGCCGCCGCTCAACACGCAGCTGCTGGCGCAGAAAGGGTCGCTCTACATGACCCGTCCCACGCTCGTCACCTACGTCGCCGCGCGCGCGGATCTCGAGGCGAGGTCGAAGTCGCTGTTCGACATCGTGAAATCGGGCAAGGTGAAGATCGAGATCTCGGCGCGCTACAAGCTCGCCGACGCCGCGAAATGCCACACCGACCTCGAGGGCCGCAAGACCACCGGCTCTGTGATCCTGCTGCCGTAACTTCGCGTACGGGTGGGCCGATGGCCCACCCTACGCCGCCAGCTCGCTACTGGATGTTGAGGATCTTCATCGCCTTGGCGAGCGTGTCGATTGCCTGCTGATGATTGCCGGCTTTGTGACGCGCCTCGCCCTCGGCGCGGTACTTCTTCACGTCGCTCATCTGCTGCGCAGACAGGCTCGGGTTCTTCGCCATCGCCTCGTCGATCTTCTTCATGTCCTTCGGGCAATGGAAGGCGAATGCCGCTGCGCTCGCCAGGGCGAGCGCAAAGCCCAGAATGATTCTTTTCATGGGGTCCTCCTCGATCGGGTTGTGGGGCCGGGAGCGATTATCATCTCGGCTGGAGCGTAAACGCCAGATGAAGACGCCTTATTCCGCATGCGGCTGACGCTGAAACCCGACACGCCGCCCGCGCTGGACGCCGGCCGGCTGCGGCAGCGCTTCGCCGCCGGCAAGCCGGTGGGGATGCTCTACGGCGACCAGGGGATCGACGCCGAGCGCGCCGGCGCGCGCCGGCGCGCGAGCGTCCTCGTGCCGATCGTGGCGCGGCACGGCGAGCTGACGATGCTGTTCACGCGCCGCACCGCCCACCTCAGGAACCATTCGGGCCAGATCGCTTTTCCCGGCGGCGGCGCGGAGCCCGGCGACGCGAGCGCCGAGGCGACGGCGCTGCGCGAAACGCACGAGGAGATCGGCCTCGACCCGGCGCGCGTCGAGGTGCTCGGGCGGCTCTCCGACTACCACACGCGCACCGACTACCGCGTTACGCCCGTGGTGGGCCTGGTCGCGCCGCCCTTCAAGCTGCGGCTCGACGCGCACGAGGTCGACGAGGCGTTCGAGGTGCCGCTCGCCTTTCTCCTCGATCCGGCCAACCACCTGCGCCACCAGCGCGAGTTCCAGGGACGCGCGGTCCCGTTCTACGCCATCGCGTACCGCGACTACTACATCTGGGGCGCGACCGCGGGCATGCTGATCAACCTGTATCGCTTCCTCGCGGGGGAGAGCGAGTGAGCGTACTGGCCGTCATCGCCGCGCTGCTCCTCGAGCAATGGCGCCCGCTCGGCGGGCGCAAGGCCTACTTCGCCCTCATGGCGAGCGGCGCCGAATGGCTCGAGCGCTCCTTCAATGCGGGCGAGGGGCGCCACGGCACGATCGCCTGGCTGGTGGCGGTGCTGCCGGTGCTCGCCGCGGCGCTGGCACTGTACTACCTGCTCGCGTGGGCGCATCCGCTGCTCGCGCTCGCCTGCAACGTCGCCGCGCTGTACTTCACGCTCGGCTTTCGCCAGTTCAGCCACTACTTCACCGACCTGCAGCTCGCCATCCGCACCGGCGACCTCGAGCGCGCGCGCGAGCTGATCGGCGCCTGGCGCGGCGAGCCGGCGCAGCACCGCAGCCGCGAGGAGGTGATCCGCCTCGCCATCGAGGAGGCGCTGGTGGCCTCGCACCGCCACGTGTTCGGCGTGCTGTTCTGGTTCGTGCTGCTGCCCGGGCCGAGCGGCGCCCTCCTCTACCGGCTGGCGGCCTACCTGCGCCGGCGCTGGCGCGGGCTCGGCGCGTTCGGCGACTTCGCCGAGCGCGCGGGCCGGCTGCTCGAGTGGCCCGCGGTGCGGCTCACCGCGGCGTCCTTCGCCGTGGTGGGCGACTTCGAGGACACGATCTACTGCTGGCGCACGCAGGCGCCGGCCTGGCCCGACCCGGACGCCGGCGTGGTGCTCGCCGCGGGCGCCGGGGCGCTGGGCGTGCGCCTGGGCATGCCGCTCACGGCGGTGGAGGGCGTGGAGGTGCGCCCCGAGCTCGGCGTGGGCGACACCGCCGACGCGCCGTTTCTCGACGGCGTGGTGGGGCTGGTGTGGCGGGCCCTGGTGGTGTGGCTGTTCCTGCTGCTCCTGCTCGCCTTCGCGAGCGCGCTGTCGTTCTAGGCGGCGCCCTAGGCGCGCCGCGTGGCGCCGCAGCGCCAGCACTGCGTGAATTGCGGCTCGATGCGCTCGCCGCAATCCGGGCAGGTCCAGGGCGGGCCCGAGGCGCGCGCGCCCTCGCGCAGCAGCCGCTCGGCCTGCTGCGCGTCGGCCTCGTCCAGCACCCAGACCTCGGCCTGACACTCGGCCGGGGGCAATTCGCCCATCGCCGAGGCGAGCCTTTCGTTCTTCACCACGGCGCGGATGCCTTGCGCCTCGAGCAGGTTCCTCGCGTGATGCACCGCGGTGAAGTCGAAGGAGCTGAAAACGCGCCGCACGAAGGGGTCGCCGGTTACAGGTCGAACAGCGCGTCGCACTTCGCGGCGCAGATGAAGTCGTTCTCCGAGAGGCCGCCGACCGCGTGCGTCCAGTAGGTGACGCGGCACTTGTTGTAGCCGACCTCGAGGTCGGGGTGGTGGTCCTCGCGGTGCGAGATCCAGGCGAGCGCGTTCACGAACGCCATGGTGTGGTGGTAGTTGCCGAAAGGGTAGACCTTCACCAGCTTGCCGTCTTCCAGCCTCCAGCCCTTGAGGCGCTGCAGCAGATCGCGCGTCTGCGCGTCGCCGAAGGGGGCAACGCCGCCCTCGCAGGGCTTGCACTTCTTCGTTGCGAGCTCGTTCATGGAACCTCCTAGGCGAGCGCCTGCAGCCGCGCGATGCGCCGCGCGGCCGGCGGGTGCGAATCGTAGAACGCCGAGTGCAGCGGGTCGGGCGTGAGCGTGGCGGCGTTGTCCTGGTAGAGCTTGACGAGCGCGCGCACCAGCTCGGCGGCGCTGGCGTGCGCGGCGGCGTAGGAATCGGCCTCGAACTCGTGGCGCCGCGAAACCAGGCTGGTCAGCGGCTGCAGGAAGAACGTGAACACCGGCAGCGCCAGCACGAACAGCAACAGCCCCATGGCGTCGCCGGGCGCGCCGGCGTTCAGGCCGGCGTAGAACCACGGCTGGTAGAGCAGCTGCCCGAGCAGCCACAGCAGGCCGAGGGACAGCGCGAACAGCAGTGCGATGCGCTTCCATACGTGGTGCCGGCGGTAGTGGCCGAGCTCGTGCGCGAGCACCGCCTCGACTTCGGCCGGCGCGAGGCGCGAGAGCAGCGTGTCGAAGAACACGATGCGCTTGGCGGCGCCGAAGCCGGTGAAGTAGGCGTTGCCGTGCGCCGAGCGCCGCGAGCCGTCCATCACGAAAAGGCCATTCGAGGTGAAGCCGCAGCGCGCGAGAAGCCGCTCGATGCGCCCGGCGAGCGCCGGGTCCTCGAGCCGCGTGAAGCGGTTGAACAGCGGCGCGATAAACGTCGGGTAGAGAAGCAATACCATCAGATTGAAGCCCACCCAGACCGCCCAGACGGTGAGCCACCACAGCTCGCCCATGCGCCCCATCAGCCACAGCACCAGCACGAGGAGCGGCAGGCCGAGCAGGGCGCCGAGCAGCGCGTGCTTCGCGAGGTCGGCAACGAACAGCGCCACGCTCATGCGGTTGAAGCCGAAGCGCGCCTCGATGACGAAGGTGCGGTAGACCGAGAGCGGCAGCTCGAGCGCCGAGAGCAGCACCACCGCGCCCGCCACCAGCGCCACGCCGTGCGCGAGGCCGCGCGGCTCGAACGGCATCCCCCACTGCGCCGACATCCACTGCAGCAGGCCGCCGAGCGAGAGCGCGAGGAGCGCCGCCGCGCCGAGCAGCACGTCGAGCATCCCCAGGCGCGCCTTGGCCACCGTGTAATCGGCCGCCTTCTGGTGCGCGCCGAGCGGAATCGTGTCGGCGAACTCCGGCGGCACGGCGTCGCGGTGCGCGCGCACGTGCGCCACCTGCCGCCGCGCGAGCCACAGGCGGGTGAGGGTTGCGAGCGCGAGCGCGGCGAGGAAGATCCAGGTAAAGGCGTTCATGGCGCCATGAGAGAATACGTCATGCCCGCGGACCAGGACAACCTGATCTGGATCGACATGGAAATGAGCGGGCTCGCTCCCGACATCGACCGCATCCTCGAGATCGCGCTCCTGGTCACCGACGCGCAGCTTGACGTGATCGCCGCAGGCCCGGTGCTGGTGGTGCACCAGCCCGACGAGGTGCTGGCGGCGATGGATTCATGGAACACGGGCGTGCACGGCAAGTCCGGACTCGTCGACAAGGTGAAGGCCTCGCGGCTGGACGAGGCCGCGGTGGAAGCGCGGATGCTCGCCTTCCTCGCCGAGCACGTGCCCGCCGGCGCCTCGCCGATGTGCGGCAACTCCATCTGCCAGGACCGGCGCTTTCTCGCGCGCTGGATGCCGCGGCTCGAGGCGTGGTTCCACTACCGCAACCTCGACGTCTCCACGCTGAAGGAGCTGGTGAAGCGCTGGCAGCCCGAGCTCGCCAAGGGCCTGAAGAAGGAGGGCAAGCACGAAGCGCTCGCCGACATCCTCGACTCGATCGGGGAGCTCAAGTACTACCGCAAGACAGTGATGACGATTTGATTTACAGCGGCACGACCTTGCCGGGGTTGAGCAGGTTCTCCGGGTCGAAAGTGCGTTTCAAATCCCGCATCAAATCGACCGCCTCGCCCAGCTCCTCCTCGAGGTAGGCCTGCTTGCCCAGGCCGATGCCGTGCTCGCCGGTGCAGGTGCCTTCCATGGCGAGCGCGCGCTGCACCACGCGCAGGTTGATCGCCTTGGCTTCTTCCATGTCTTTCTTGCTCGCCGGGTCGATCAGGATCACGAGGTGGAAGTTGCCGTCGCCGACGTGCCCGAACAGCGGAATCGGCATCGAGGCTTTCTCGATGTCCTTGGTGGTCTCGACGATGCACTCCGCCAGCCGCGAGATCGGCACGCACACGTCGGTGGAGATGGCACGCGAACCCGCTTTCAGTTGCAGGCAGGCGAAGTAGGCGTTGTGTCGCGCCTCCCACAATTTTGTGCGCTCCTCCGGTCTGGTGGCCCATTGGAAATCCAGTCCGCCGTTTTCTTTCGCGATCTCCTGCACCATCTCGGCCTGCTCGATCACGCCGGCCTCGGTGCCGTGGAACTCCAGCAGCAGCGTCGGCATCTCGCGGTGGTTGGTCTTGTTGTGGCGGTTGAGCGCCGCCATGGTGGTCGCGCACAGCAACTCGCTTCTTGCGATCGGGATGCCCGATTGCAGCGTCTGGATGACGGTGTCGGCGGCGCCCTTCACCGTCGCGAAGGCGCACACCGCCGCCGACATCGCCGCCTGCACCGGGTGCAGCTTCACCGTGACCTCGGTGATGATGCCGAGCGTGCCCTCCGAGCCCACGAACAGTCGCGTCAGGTCGTAGCCGGCGGAGGATTTCTTCGCGCGGCGCGCGGTCTGGATCACGCGGCCGTCGGCGAGCACCACCTTGAGCGAGATCACGTTCTCGCGCATCGTGCCGTAGCGCACGGCGTTGGTGCCCGAAGCCCGCGTGGCGGCCATGCCGCCAAGCGTCGCGTCCGCGCCCGGGTCGATGGCGAAAAACAGGCCCGTGTGCTTGATGTGCTCGTTCAGCTGCTTGCGGGTCACACCCGCCTCGACCACCGCATCGAGGTCCTCCTGGTGCACCGCCAGCACCTTGTTCATCTGGCTCATGTCGAGGCACACGCCGCCGCGGATGGCGAGGATGTGGCCTTCGAGCGAGGTACCGACGCCGTAGGCGATCATCGGCACGCGGTGGCGCCGGCAGATGTTGACGATGTCGCGCACTTCCTCGGTGGAGTGCGGGAACGCCACCGCGTCGGGTGGCGCGTAGGGAAGGTAGGACTCGTCCTTGCCGTGGTGCTCGCGGATGCCCGCCGACGTGGTCACCCGGTCCCCGAGCAGCGCCCGCAGCTCGGCGAGCACGCTCTGGTCGAATTCGCGCGCCTTGTTCATGAGTTCATTCTAGCTTTATTTCCCCCTCGAACGGCACCCGCACGCCGAGCGCGGGTATTTCCAGCGTCACGCGCGCGGCGAGGGTCTCGCTGCCCTTCAGCTTGCCCGCGGCGAGCGCAGCTTGCACCGCCTGCTCGATCTCGCGCTGCGAGTTCACGCCCACCATCTTCAGGAACTTGCGGATGCTGAGGTTGAAGGTTTCCTGGTCCATGTTTCACGCTCCTCGTTGATGTTGGAGTATCTCGCCCGCCAATTGTTTTCCCAGCTCGACGCCCCACTGGTCGAAGCTGTTCACGTTCCAGATGACGCCCTGCACGAACACCTTGTGCTCGTAAGCGGCGACCAGCGCGCCCAGCGCGCGCGCGTCGATGCGCTCCAGGCGCAGCGTATTCGAAGGCCGGTTGCCGGGATAGCGCCGGTACGCGGGCAGTGCCGGATCGTCGGTGCCGAAAGCGAGCGCGCGCGCCTGTGCCTCGGCGTTGGCGTCGAGCTCGGCGCTTACCCCGGCGACGATGAAGTCCGCGGGCACCGCCTGCGTGCCCTGGTGCAGCAGCTGGTGGAAGGAATGCTGGCTGACGGTGCCCTCCGCGCCCCACACCACCGGGGCGGTGGCGTAGGCGAGGGCACGCCCCTCGCGGTCTACTCGCTTGCCGTTCGACTCCATCTCCAGCTGCTGCAGGTAGGCGGGCAAGAGCTTCAGCGCGTGCGCGTAGGGCAGCACGCAGTGCGTGGCGGCGCCGAGGAAGTTCACGTTCCAGGCGCCGATCAGCGCCAGCAGCACCGGGAGGTTCTGCTCCAGCGGCGTTTCCAGGAAATGCCGGTCCATGGCGCGGCCGCCCGCGAGAAACTCGTCGAACAGGTCGGGCCCGAGCGCGGCGAGCGCGCTGAAGCTCGCCGCCGACCAGATCGAGAAGCGGCCGCCGACCCAGTCCCACATCGGCAGCACCTCGGCGGCGCCGAAGGCGCGCGCGGCGGCTTCGTCGGCGGTCACCGCAACGATGCGCCCGCGCCCGCCGAGCCACGCCTTGGCGGCGGTGGCGTTGGCGAGCGTCTCGGCGGTGCTGAAGGTCTTGGATACCGCGACCACGCAGGTCGATGCCGGCTCGGCGCCTTCCAGCGCGCGCTCGAGATCGAGCGGATCGATGTTGGCGGCGAAGCGCACCTCGATTCGCGCGCGCTCGCGCAGCGCGTCCAGCAGCAGCCGCGCGCCGAGATCGGAGCCACCCGTGCCCAGGTGCACGATGCGGCGCACGCCCGCGAGGCCCGCGGCGAGCTCGCGCATGCGCGCGAGCGCCGCGCGAACTTCCGGCGGCGCCATGTCGCCGGCACGCAGAACGCTGTGGCGCACGGCGCGCTGCTCCGTGACGTTGATCGGCTCGCCGGCGAACAGCGCGCGCCGCCAGGCCTCGAGCCCGCGCTCGCCGGCGAGTTGCGCGAGCAGGCGCAGCGTCAGCGCGCCGACGCGCTGGCGCGAGTAATCGAGCAGCATGCCGGGTGCCTGCGCGCTGCAGTGCGCGCTGCGTTGCGCGTCGTGGCGAAACAGCTCCGCGAGGCGCGTGTCGCGCGAGCCCTCGGCGTGCGCGGCGAGCTTCGCCCAGGCGGGGCAGTCGGTGGGCGGCGTCGTGTTCACGGGGTATCCAGGCGGTAGAGCCGGTAGCGCTCGCCCTTGTCGCCGGGCCTGCCGACGTCGGCGAGCTTGGACCAGCGGGCGTCGGGCCCGTCGCGCTCGTCGCGCGGCGTGCCCTGCACCAGGAGCAGCCGGCAACCCTCGGGGCCCGCACGGCTCGCCGGCTCGGTGCGCAGCGCCGCATGGTAGCTGAGCGCCGCGCGCTGCGCCGGGCCGAGGTTCTGGCCGGCGATGCAGCCGGCATCGGCGGGCACGCGCGAGCGCAGCTGCAGTGCCACCGCGCCGTAGCTCTTCTGGTAATCGGCCCAGGGCATCCACAACGCGGCGAAGCTGCCCCAGAGGAGGATCACCCCCGTCGCCCAGCGCGTCACGCCGCGCATCGGCGAGGGCGCGGTGAAAAAGGCGACGTAGAGCCAGCCGAGCATAAGCGCCGCCGCGAGCAGGAACGGCGCCGCGGCGAACTGCGCTTCGAACCCCGGCGCGGTCTTGGCGAAGTTGTGCGCGATCTTCGGCGGCACCCCGAGCATCATGGCGAGGTAGCCGAGCCACACCAGCGCGGCGAAGAAGGTGAAGCACATGACCGCAAACCAGTCGAGCGCCGCGGCGGCGCCGCGGCGCAGCCGCGCCACGCCCTCGGCGCCGAGGAGCGCGAGCGGCACGATGAGCGCGATCACGCTTACGTCCTGCGCCGGCCCGGCTGCGGCGAGCGCGGCGAAGGTGAGCGCGAAGGCGGCCGTTGGCACGAACAGGCGCGGCTCGCGCCATTCGCGGCGCCGCGCCCACAGCGCCCACGCGGCGAGCGGCCACGCCGGCCAGGCGAACCAGCTGCCCGTGACGAGAAAGTAGCGCAGGTTGGCGAGCGGCTCGCCGCGCAGCTGCGCAGCCGCGGACCACCACGCATCGAGGAGCCCCGGAGCGCGCTCGGCGAGCGCCGCCGGCCAGCTCGCGGCGAGCACGCCGCCGACCAGGAAGGCGGCGGCGAGGAACGGCAGCGCGCGCCAGCTGCGCCAGGCTGGACAGACGGCGTGCGCCGCGGCCACGGCGAGGCCGAGCGCCGCCGGCACCACCGGCCCGAGCGCGAGAAAGGCGAGGCCGATCGCCGCGCCGAACGCGGCGCCGTTCAGAAGCGGGCGCGCGTGCGCGCGCGGCAGCACCGCGTACGCCGCGCTGGCCGCCGCGAGCGCGGCGAGCTCGGGCACCGCCTCGTGCGCGTGCACCATGAAGCCGATCGAGCCGACCAGCAGCAGCGGCGCGGCCGCGCCCGCGGTCCGGTACAGCAGCCACAGCGCCGCCAATACGCACAGCCCGCTCGCCAGGCGCGCCGCGCTGTGAAACGGCACCGCCCAGCCGGCGAGCTTGCCGAAGCCGAGCGCGAGCCAGTGGTACAGCGGCGGATCATCGAGCCAGGGCACGCCCGCCACGCGCGGCACCACCCAGTCGCCCGTGAGGTGCATCTGGTGCGCGATTTCGATGCCGAGGGCGTCGTAGGTCTTCCACGGATCGTGGCCGGCGAGCCCGGGCAGCACGAAGGCGAGCGCCATGAGCGCCAGCACCGCGGGCGCGGGCGGCAGCGCGAAGCGGGGAATCATGCCGCGATTCTAGGCCTGGAAAACAAAAAGGCAGCCGCAGCTGCCTTGGTCGGCGTTCGGCAAGCCCCTCAGACGGGCTTCTTCGTCTTGGTGTAGCGGCGCCTGAATTTCTCCACGCGTCCGGCGGTGTCCACGATCTTCTGCTTGCCGGTGTAGAACGAATGCGACTCCGAGGACACCTCGACCTTGACCACCGGGTAGTCGTGGCCGTCGGCCCACTTCATGGTCTCGCGGCCCTTGGTGTCGATGGCGGAACGCGAAAGGAAGCTGTGGTTCGAGCTGGTGTCGAGAAAGATCACCGGCTGGTAGTCGGGATGGCCTGTCGTCTTCATGGCGGAATGGGCGGCGGAAAAGCCGCGAACTATACAGAAATCAGCAACTTGGGTCAACGCCGGCGGCGCCGCTACCGCCGCCCCTGGCGCTTGAGCTCGAGGTAGTGGTTGACCAGCGAAATCGCGAGCCGCTCGGGCTCCACGTCCAGGCGGGCGCGCGCGGCACCGGCCCTACGAGCTGCAGGGTGAGCTCTATGCCTTCGGGGCGCCGCGACGCGGCGCGTGGTGTCGAGCAAGCTTTCCCCTTTAGGAAACGAAGGGAGTTTAGCGCGAGGATATCGCGGTGCCTAGGTTCGGTTTTCCATGATCTCGTGTTTTTTTGGCCGGAAGATT
>JBBDXL010000001.1:0-1496 GCA_040902335.1 Burkholderiales bacterium | reverse complement strand
CTCATAGGGCAACCTGTGCTTGCTTCGTTGCTCTGAGGGGGTTCGCTCGCTGAGACTGCGGAGCGTGCAGAGAGGCTGACCACCGCCGGGAGAGCGCCTTGCTCGCTTGCCCCGCAGAGGGCCCGCGTGAGACCAGCGCCTCCCGGCGGTGTGAGGCACCCAGAGCGGCAACAGGGCGTTGCCCCGATGAGGGCCTGCCTATGAGCACCCGCGACGGTACCTCCTGGCCAGCCTCGCCGCCACCAACCCGAGCGAGGGAGGTCCGATCGTGGAGAAAGCTGCTGGTGTCGACTGGGCAAGTGAAGAGCACGCCGTCTGCGTCGTCGACGAGCAGGGGCGCAGGCTGAGCGAGCGGCGCTTCGCGCACGATGAGCAGGGAGTCGCGGCGCTCTGCCGAGTGCTCGCCGCTGCCGGTGTGGCGCGGGTCGCGCTCGAGCGCCCGGACGGGCTGCTCGTCGAGCGGCTCCTCGACGCCGGCCTGACCGTCGTCGCGATCCATCCCAACCAGGTCGCGGCAACCCGCGACCGCTACCGCGCCTCGGGCGGCAAGTCGGACGGCTTCGACGCATTCGTCTTGGCCGAGCTCGCCCGCACCGACATGCACCGCTTCCGCGTCCTGCGTCCCGACGGGGACGAGACGAAAGCGCTGCGCGCGCTCAGCCGGACGCGTGCGGACCTCGTCGGAGCGCGGGTCGCGCTGGCCAACCAGCTGCGCGCCCAGCTCGACGCCTTCTGGCCCGGCGCCGCCCGGATCTTCGCGGACGTCGACTCCCCGATCGCGCTCGCCTTCCTCGAGCGCTACCCGAGCCCCGCTGACGCCCGCGGCCTGGGCGCCAAGCGCCTCGCCGGCTTCCTCGCCCGCCACGGCTACTCGGGCCGCCGCAGCCCAAGCGAGCTGCTCACACGTCTGCGCAGCGCCCCAACCGGGACAGCCGCGGAGCTGGAGCTCGAGGCCCGACGTGCGGCCGTGCTCGGCCTCGTCGCCTGCCTGCAGCCGCTCGTCACCCAGATCACGCTCCTGACCAGCCAGATCGCCGGCGCGGTGCGCACGCACCCAGACGGGGCGATCTTCCTCTCGCTCTTCCTCGACCCCAAGAGCGTCGTCACCGCCGCCAGCCTGCTGGCCGAGATCGGCGACCGCCGCGAGCGCTACCCGACCAGCGAGACGCTCGCCGCCGACGCCGGCATGAGCCCGGTCGCGGTCGAGTCGGGCAAACGCAAGGTCGCCTGTTTCCGCCACGCCTGCGACAAGCGCCTGCGCGACGCCGTCGCCACGCTCGCCGACACCACCAGACACCACCACCCCTGGGCGCGCGGCGTCTACCAGGCAGCCCGTGCCCGCGGGCACGACCACCCGCACGCGATTCGCATCCTCGGACGCGCCTGGCTGCGCGTCCTCTGGCGGATCTGGCAAGACAACGTCCCCTACGACCCCGCCCAACACGGCAGCCTGCAACGCCTCCAACCGACAGAAGGTTGACACAGGGCGTCTCACG